>NZ_JANZNT010000001.1:2160000-2476402 GCF_025153455.1 Sphingomonas sp. BGYR3
GCGATCAGCTCTGCCGGGGACAGGCGGGCAATGGCCGCCCCGACGCCCTCGGCCGATGTCTCGATGATCTCGAACCGTCCGGTCGAGATGTCGGCAGCGGCGATGGCCATGCCGCCCGCTGCCTCCCCCACCGCGGCGCACCAGTTTGCCGCGCGGGCATCCAGCAACGCTTCCTCGGTCAGCGTGCCCGCCGTCACCACCCGCACGATGGCGCGCCCGACCAGCGCCTTGCTGCCGCCGCGCTTCTTCGCCTGTTCCGGCGTTTCGGTCTGTTCGGCAATCGCGACGCGGTGCCCCGCCTTGATCAGTCGCTGCAGATAGGCCGTCGCCGAATGGACCGGCACGCCGCACATCGGTATTTTTTCGCCCTGATGCTCGCCCCGCGCCGTCAATGCGATGTCGAGGCACGCGGCCGCCACCCTGGCATCGTCGAAGAACAGTTCGAAAAAATCGCCCATGCGGTAAAACAGCAGGCAATCCGCCGCCTCTGCCTTCAGCGCCAGATATTGCGCCATCATCGGGGTGGGGGCTGGGGCGTCGGCCATCCGGTTCGAATAGCCGGTGGCGGGGGGCAGGCAAGCGGTGTCAGTGATGATATCGCTAACAATTTCGCACCTGCGGGATGGAATGGCGGGTGACGTGGCGGAATTGGCCGGTTAAGGACCATGGCAAAGCCGTACCCAGAGGATGTCGATGACCGACGAGACCAACCAGTTTTCCGACCGCGAGGCCCTGCGCTTTCATGCCGAGGGTCGCCCCGGCAAGATCGAGATCGTCGCGTCCAAGCCGCTGACGACGCAGCGCGACCTGGCACTGGCCTATTCGCCGGGCGTCGCCGTGCCGGTAAAGGCGATCGCCGAGGATCCGGCCACCGCCTATGATTACACGGCCAAGGGCAATCTTGTGGCGGTGATTTCCAACGGCACGGCGATCCTGGGCCTGGGCAATCTGGGCGCGCTGGCGTCAAAGCCGGTGATGGAGGGCAAGGCGGTCCTGTTCAAACGCTTTGCCGATGTCGATTCGATCGACATCGAGCTGAAGACCGAGGATGTGAACCGCTTCATCGATGCGGTCGAACTGATGGAGCCGACATTCGGCGGCATCAACCTTGAGGATATCAAGGCGCCGGAATGTTTCATCATCGAGCAGACGCTGCGCGAGCGCATGAACATTCCGGTGTTCCACGACGATCAGCACGGAACCGCGATCATCACCGCCGCGGGCCTGATCAACGCGTGCCTTCTTACCGGGCGCAGCTTTGCCGATATCAAGGTGGTGGTGAACGGCGCGGGCGCTGCCGCGATTGCGTGCACCGAACTGATGAAGGCGATGGGCGTCCGGCACGAAAACGTGCTGATGTGCGACCGCACCGGCGTCATCACCGTCGACCGCGAAGATGTGAACCAGTGGCAGTCGGCGCACGCGGCGATCACCGACCGCAAGACGCTGACCGACGCATTGTCGGGGGCGGACGTGTTCCTGGGCCTGTCGGCGGCGGGCGCGCTGAAGCCGGAGATGGTCAAGGACATGGCGCCTGCACCGATCATCTTTGCCATGGCCAATCCGGAGCCGGAAATCCGCCCTGAACTGGCCAAGGCGGCGCGGCCCGATGCCATTGTGGCGACGGGCCGGTCGGATTATCCGAACCAGGTCAACAACGTCCTCGGCTTTCCCTTCATCTTCCGCGGCGCGTTGGATGTGCGCGCAACGGGCATCAACGATGAAATGAAGATTGCGGCGGCCAATGCCATCGCCGAACTGGCCCGCGAACAGGTGCCGGAGGAAGTGGCCCTGGCCTATGGCGTCCAGCACAGCTTTGGTCCCGAATACATCATCCCCGCGCCGTTCGATCCGCGCCTGATGGAGGTGGTGCCCGCCGCCGTCGCCAAGGCGGCGATGGATTCGGGGGTTGCGACCAAGCCCATTCTTGACATGGCCGCGTATCGCCAGTCGCTGAAGGCGCGGCTCAATCCCACGACATCGGTGCTCAGCCTTGCCTATGAAGGCGCGCGGGCCAAGCCCAAGCGCGTCGTCTTTGCCGAGGGCGAGGAAGAGGTGGTGCTGCGCGCGGCCATCGCCTTCAAGGAAGGCGGCTATGGCACGCCGGTCCTGGTCGGCCGCGATTCGACGCTCGACCGGCTGAAGGCGCTGGGCGCCAATCCCGATGATTTCGAACTGCACAACAGCGCCCATTCGCCGCTGGTGCCGCGCATGGTCGAGTTCCTCTATGCCCGGTTGCAGCGGCGCGGCTATCTGCGCCGCGATATCGAACGGCTGGTCAATCGCGATCGCAACATCTTTGGCGCGCTGCTGCTGCAGATGGGCGAGGGCGATGTGATGATCACCGGCACCACCCGGACCTGGGCCGAAACCATGCGTCAGGTCCGCCGCGTCATCGACCCGTCGCCCGGCCGGATCCCGTTCGGCATCCATGTGCTGGTCGGTCAGTCGCATACGGTGTTCATCGCCGACACGACGGTGAACGAGCGGCCGACCGCCGAGGAACTGGCCCAGATTGCCGAGGGCACCGCAGCGGTGGCGCGCCGGATGGGCGTGGAGCCGCGCGTGGCGTTCGTTTCCTATTCGACGTTCGGCAACCCGGAGGGCCGCTGGATCGACAATCTGCGGGGCGCGGTGAAGCTGCTCGACGAACAAAACCCCGGCTTTGAATATGAAGGCGAAATGCCGCCGGACGTGGCGCTGAACCCCAGGCAGCTGGCCAATTATCCGTTTGCCCGGCTGTCCGGCCCGGCCAATGTGCTGATCATGCCCGGCCTGCAATCGGCGAATATTTCCGCCAAGCTGCTGCGCGAACTGGGCGGGGACGCCACGATCGGTCCGATGCTGGTCGGCATGGAAAAGCCGGTGCAGATCGCCCCGATGAGTTCGACTGCCAGCGATCTGGTGACGCTGGCCGTGCTGGCGGCGGGCGGCATCGTCCAGTGACCTGCTGGCGGAGCGTGTTGCAATGCAGCAACACGCTCCGCGCAATTCCACGCAATTCGTCCTGCCGGGTTGCGTAATAAAGCTGTTTGATAAAGCCTGTAGCCGTTCGATGGTTGTCGCAGCCCATCGAGCCGTTGTCGTCCGTCGGGCGGATGACAGCGACAGATAGCCGCCACCCGGACTGACAACCCCATAAATGGGTGCGGCCGGATAAGGTCGGATGCCCGGAGAGGCCTGGAATCACACCTTGAAGAGGGGGATCCATGCCCAATATCGCTGTTCTGCTCGCCTCTACCGCGCTGGTCGCATTCGCGGTGCCTGCCCATGCCCAGTCCGGCCCCAGTGCCGACCCCGAACCGGCGGCTGCCGCCGATGAAGCCGCACAGGACCAGACCGCCAGCAGCGAGATCGTCGTCACCGGACGCCGCGTTTCGACCGCCGAAACCGCGATCGGCACTGACGAGACCACCGCCACCATTTCCATCACGCGCGAGGCGCTGTTGTCCGCGCCGGCGGGCATTTCCGGCCTGAAGATGCTGGAGGGCCTGCCCGGTTTCAACGTGCAGGCGAACGATGCCCTTGGCCTCTACGAATTCGGCAATTCGGTGTTCGTGCGCGCGTTCAATTTTCAGCAGATCGGGTTCGTGCTGGACGGCGTGCCGATGGGCCGTTCGGACCAGTTCGGCGGCAGCCCCATCTTTCGCTATGTCGAAAACGAGAATCTGTCGCGCGTGACCGCCAGCCCGGGCGCAGGCGATGTATCGCTGCCCAGCTATTCCTCGCTTGGTCCCATCGTTCAGTACATCACGACCGATCCCGAAAAGGAGCTGGGCGCGGTGGCCCAGTTCACCGTCGGCGCGGACGATTTCCGGCGCGGGTTCCTGCGCCTCGACACCGGGGACGTGGGCGGATTTTCGGCCTATGCCAGCTATTCGCGGCTGGAGGCGGATGTGTGGCGCGGGCCGGGCTTTATCGAGCGCGACCATGTCGAGGCGAAGGCGCGGTATGAATTCGGGCCCCACTCACTGGCGTTCCGGTTTCTGTACAACGACTATTTCGATTACGATTCGCCCGCCATTTCGATCGCGCAATATGAGGGGACGGCCGGCGATGCGTTCGGCCGGTCGGGCCGCTATTTTGCGTATCTGGGCGAGGTGCCAGACCTGCCGGTGACGACGCCCGGCATCCGTTATTCCAACACCCTGTATAACCAGTATTTCAAGCAGGCGGTCAATTCGCGGACCGATTACCTGTACAGCCTGCACGGCGATTTCGAGCTGACCCCCGGATTTACGTTCAGCCCGACACTCTATTACGAGGACAAGCAGGGTTATGGCGTGTCGCCAGAGGCCTATGCCACGTCCATCGCCGCCTATAACGCGCAGCGGCTGATCGTGCCCGGCCTGACCGCGCCCAAGGGGCTGCAATACGGCCTGTCGACGATCGAGGGCGAACGGTACGGCATGGTCGGCAATTTCAATGCAGAGCTGGGCGTCCATGCGCTGCAATTCGGTTTCTGGGCCGAGAATGACGATTATCACCGGACGCAGGACCGGTTCAATCACGCCGACGGCAATCCCGATGGCGACCCGTTGCTGAACGAACCCGTGCATCGCCAGCGCGATTACCGGTCAAAGCGCGAGACGTTTCAGTATCATGCCAAGCTGACGTTCAAGCTGCTGGACGAGGCGCTGAAGCTCGACCTGGGTTTCAAAGGCACGATGATCGATTATGCCATCGCCGGATATCGCAACCCCGGCGATTATATCGCCCGCCGGACGCCGCGGATCACCGACAATTACGAGGACCTGTTCCTGCCGCAGGTCGGCCTGGTGTTCGATATCACCGACCGCGAACAGATCTTTGCCAGCTATTCCGAGAACCTGGCGTTGCCGCGCGGCGCAGACGACATTTTTTCCGCCGCCAGCCCGCTGGCGCCCGGCCCGTTGCCGGAAACCGCAAAGAACGCCGAACTGGGGTTCCGCACCAACCGGCAGATGTTCAACGCATCACTGGCGCTGTTCTATACCCGGTTCGACAACCGGCTGCAGTCCTTTGCAGCGCCAGTGCCGGGATCGCCGCAGCTGGAGACGTTTTTCCAGAATGTCGGCGCAGTCGAAAGCTATGGCGCGGAGCTTTCCGGCATCGTGAAGCCGTCGAGCTTTTTCTACGTCAACGCCAACGTCACGTATAACATCGCCAAGTTCAAGGACAGCTATTCCAGTCTGGCCATTGCGGGCAACCGGGTGCCGGACAATGCCGACTGGCTGATCCAGGCGGGCGTGACGGTGGAGCCTGCCGACTGGATCGTCGCCAATTTCAGCGGGCGATACCTGTCCAGTCGCTACACCAATTTCATCAACACGCAGGAACTGCCCGGCTACACGATCTTCAACGCCTATGTTGACCTGGGCGAGGGCATCGATGTCGGGCCGTTCAAGGCGATCCGGTTGCGCGCCAATGTCGATAACATCTTCAACAAGGATTATCTGGGCACGATCAACGTATCGACCAACGGGCTGGCGACGTTCCGGCCCGGCCCCGACCGGACGTGGCAGCTGAGCTTGCGCGCCGAAATCTGACCCATCATGCTGGCAGCCGGGGGAGCGATCGTCCGGCTGCCCGATGCTTTCCGGAGGTTCCCCCGATGCCACCCATTCGCGCGCTTGCCCTGTTCCTGCTGGCCGGCACGGCGGTGCCGCTGCACGCGCAGGACGCACCCCGTGTCGATCGCAAGGCGGCGGCGCTGCATCAGAGCATCCTGACGCTCGATTCGCACCTCGATACGCCCGCCAGCCTCGACCTGCCCGGCTGGTCGATTTTGGACGAGCATGAGGTGCACGACGATTATACCCAGGTCGATTTGCCGCGGATGAAAGCCGGCGGCCTGGATGGCGGGTTATGGGCGATCTATACCCCGCAAGGGCCGCTGACGCCGGAGGGGTATCAGCAATCGCGCAATTTTGCGGTGATGCGCGGGCTTTCCATTCACAAGATGGTCGCGGCCAGCCCCGGCGATTTTGCGCTGGCGACAAAGGCCGCCGATGCCGCGCCGATCGCGAAGGCGGGCAAGCGCGTCGTCTATCTGTCGATGGAAAACGCCTATCCGCTGGGCGAGGACCTGAGCCTGATCGACCTGTTCCAGAAGATGGACGTGCGGGTGATCGGGTTTACCCATTTCGCGCACAACCAGTTCGGCGACAGTTCGACCGACCCCAGCAAGGCGCCGAAATGGGGCGGGCTGTCGCCGCTGGGCAAGCAGTTGCTGGCGGAGATGAACCGGCGCGGGATCGTGCCCGACCTGTCGCACAGCGCCGATTCGACGCTGGACGATGCGCTGGCCCTGTCGACCGCGCCGCTGATCCTGACCCATTCGGGGTGCAAGGCGATTTACGACCATCCCCGCAATGTCGACGATGCGCGGCTGAAGGCGCTGGCGGCCAAGGGCGGGGTCATTCAGATGAATGCCTATGGCGGGTATCTGCGCGCGCTGAAGCCCAATCCGGAGCGGGACGCGGCGCTGCGGGCGCTGCGCGAGGCGATGCCGCGCGGCGAGATGACGGCGGCGCAGCGGGCGGAGATGCTGGCCAAGCGACGGGAGATCGACGCGAAATATCCGGCGGACGAGGCGAGTTTCGAGGATTTCCTGGCGCATCTGTTCCATGCGCTGAAGCTGGTCGGGCCGGACCATGTCGGCATTGGCCTCGACTGGGACGGGGGCGGCGGCACCCGGGGGATGCAGGATATCCGCGCGCTGCCCCGCATTACCGAGGCGCTGGTCAAGGCCGGTTACAGCGAGGCGGATATCGAGAAGATCTGGTCGGGCAACATGCTGCGTGTCTTAAAGGCGGCGGAGGACGCGGCGGCAAAGTGACCGGTCAGGGGTGCAGGGTGGCCCAGGCTGCCCGCACCTGATCGGCGAACCACGCCTCGCTGCCCAGCGTGCCGAACACCGGCTGGATGGCGAGCGCGGCGGCGACCGGATCGGCATTGGTCCCGGCACTTCGCAGCTGATCCGCCAGCGGATCGTTGACGAACGGGCCGGAGAGGTGGGCGATCCACGCCGCAACGCCCAGCGCACAGGCAGGGGATGGCTGGTCCGCGCCATGGCGATCGACGATGGTGCCGATCAGCCGCTGAGGCAGTTTCTGCGATCCGTCCATCGCGATCTGTGCCAGCCGGTGCTGAAGCGCGCTGTTGTCGAACCGTTCGCGCAGCGCGGCGGCATAGGCGACGGGATCAAGGCCCGGCACGTCGCCGACGGTTGCCGCCGCCTCTGCCATCTGCGCCTCCACTGTGGCGCGGATCGCGGGGTCGGCCATCGCCTCGTGAACGAACGCCAGCCCCTTGGCGAGGCCCAGATAGGCGAGCGTCGAATGGGCGCCGTTCAGCATCCGCAGCTTGGCAAATTCGAACGGGCGGACATCGCCGACCAGTTGCGCGCCATGCGCCTCATAAGGGGGGCGGCCCGCGGCGAACGCATCCTCGATCACCCATTGGGTAAAGGGTTCCGCCTTCACCATCGCGCGGTCATCGGCGCCGATCCGGTCGGCCAGCGCCGCGATGTCGGCATCGGTCGTCGCCGGAACGATCCGGTCGACCATCGTCGCTGGAAACGCGCAGGTTCCGGCGATCCAGTCGGCGAGCGCGGGATCAGTCAGCGCGGCCAGGGCCGTTACCGCACCGCGCAGCACCGCGCCATTATGCGGCAGATTGTCGCAACTCATCAGCGTGAGCGGCCCTGTGCCGGCGGCAAAGCGGCGGGCCAGGCCAGCCACGATGAAACCGATGGCGCTGCGCGGCCGGTCCGGATGCGCCAGGTCATGGACGATATCGGGATGATCGCGGTTGAGTTCGCCAGAGGCGGGATCGTGGCAATAGCCCTTTTCCGTGATGGTCAGGCCGACGATTCGCGTGGCGGGTGCGGCGATGGCGGCGATGACCGATTCGGGATCCTCCGGCGCGACGAGCACGCCTGCGACCGATCCGACGATACGATCCGCCGTCCGGTCCCCATCCCGCACCACCAGGGTGAACAGGCCGTCCTGCGGCGCCAGTTGATCCCTGACGCCTGCCGAGCGGAGCGAAACGCCAAGGATGCGCCAGTCACCAGCACCGGCGGCGATGGCATCATCGGCATAGACCGCCTGATGCGCCCGGTGGAACGCACCGATGCCCAGATGGACGATGCCGACCCCGATGGTGCCGGGATCATAGCCGGGGCGGCGAACGGCGGCGGGCAGGGTGGCAAGCGCGGCGAGCGACAGACGGCTGGTCATGCCACGCGCTTAGTCGGCATGGTTTGCCATTACCAGCAAGGATGGGGCAAAAATGGTGCCCGAGGGCGGGATCGAACCACCGACACTACGATTTTCAGTCGTATGCTCTACCAACTGAGCTACTCGGGCACGCCGGGCTTTCGACCGGAGAGCGGGCCTCTTAGTCGGGGTCGTCGCCCCTGTCCAGCCCGCTTCGTTCATTCGCGATTTCGTCCGGATCGGCAAGGCGGCCGGGCAGGCGATACCCTTCGCCCAACCAGTTGAGCAGATCGCGGTCCTTGCATCCGCGCGAGCAGAACGGCCCGTGTTCGCGGGTGAGGACAGGCTTGCCGCAAAGCGGGCAGGGATCAGGCGTGGCGGGGCTGGACATGGCCGCCGGATATGCGAAGCGCCGGATCGGGTTGCAAGGTCACCGGCGCGCCCAGCCGCGCGGCGAGGCGGTCGGTCCAGCCCGGATTGGCGGCGATGGCGGCCACGACATCGGGATGCGCGGCGATCAGCCGTTCGCCATGGCCGATGCTGCGTTCGGCACGGCGAATCAGCGCGCGCGCAGCCCATGCGGCGGGATCGAGCGCGTAAAGTTCGGGCAGGGACAGCCGCTCGCGCCGCCGGACGATCTGGACAAAGCCGAACCCGTTGACGGCGGTTCGTTCGAACGGCGGCGGTACGGTTTGATCCAGCGCCTCTGCCATGGCGATGCGGGCGGCTTTGTCCTCGACAGTGGGCAGGTCGATGCCGATGGACCCGGCGATGTCGAGCCGCCGGATCGCCGCGCCGGCGGCGCGCGCAGCGGCCATGCCAAGGTCAAGCGGGGCAAGTTCGCCATCGGCATCAAACAGCGTCATGGCAGGGGTTGGGTGGATCGACAGCGATCCGCCGGCAAAGCGGATCAGGCCGGTTTCCGCTTCCTCCAGCACCTCGCTCCAGCCCGCCTGCTCGAACGGGTCCGGCCCGAATCGGGGCGGCACGCGCGCGCCGGGCAGGCGATCGGCCAGGGTGGGGGCGGGGCCGACCACGGCGTCATGGGCCGCCGGGCGCGCACGGGCACGCTTTGGCTTGCCGGGTTCTGGCGTGGCGGGGCGCGTGATTTCGATGCGGCACATCGCGCCCTGGGTGATGCCGGGGGGCAGCGGGCTGACCAGCGCCTGGCCATCCGCCCATTCGACGATCCCCTGATTGCGGGCGGGGATGCGCCGGACCAGCCGGGCGTCGATCACCGTCCCGGCGGTCAGCCCGCCGTCTGGTTCGATGCGTGCTTCAAGGATGCGGTCGCCGCCGATCAGGATCGCGCGGGTTTCCCCGATCCCGCGTTCGACCCACCAGTCAGCCAAAGCGATAGCCGCTGGCTTCCAGCAAGGCGCGGGTTTCGAACAGGGGCAGGCCGACGACGCCGGAATGGCTGCCCGACAGGAAGCGGACCAGCGCCTCTGCCCGTCCCTGAATGGCGTAGCCGCCTGCCTTGCCCCAGCCCTCGCCACTGGCGAGATACCAGTCGATTTCAGCTGCGCTCAGCCGCTTGAAGGCAACGATGCTGTCGGTCAGCCGCGTGCGGGCGCGGCCGTCGCGGTCGATCACGCAGACGCCCGACCAGACATGATGGCGGCGGCCGGACATCAGCTCCAGCATCCGGCGATGATCGTCGGCATCGGCAGGCTTGTTAAGGATGCGGCGACCGACCGAGACTGTGGTGTCGCCGGCGATGACGATTTCATCCGCCTCACGCGGGACGGCGCGGGCCTTTTCTTCGGCAAGACGGGTTGCATAGACGCGAGGAAGCTCGCCCTTTCGCGGTTCCTCGTCAATATCGGGTCCGACGACCCGGTCCGGCGTCACGCCGATGCGCTCAAGCAGCTGCAACCGGCGGGGCGAAGTGGAGGCGAGCACAAGCCGCACGGGACCGAAGCCTCAGGCGGGAATCAGGACGACGGGCCGGGGCCGCCGCGACCGGGCATGAAGCGATAGGTGATGCGGCCCTTGGTCAGGTCATACGGCGTCAGTTCGACCAGCACCTCGTCACCGACCAGCACGCGGATGCGATTCTTGCGCATCTTGCCGGCGGTGTGGCCCAGAATCTCGTGATCGTTTTCCAGGCGGACCCGGAACATGGCGTTGGGCAACAGCTCAACGACCTGTCCGCGCATCTCAAGCAGTTCTTCCTTGGCCAAAAATCGTCCTCAGTCGTTCGAAAATAAAGGTGGACGGCCCATAAGCCCGAATCGGGCAAAAGGAAAGCCGTCCACCGGGCGGTTCGGCTCAAGCGATCCGCGCCCGCCGCCACAGCGGCAGCGCCAGCCGGTCGATCACCGCCAGGACGACGAGCGATGCGCCGAGCAGCGGCAGAAAGATCGCCAGCACCAGCGTGATGACAGCGACGCCGCGCATCCGCACCGGATTGCGCGGGGCGGGCGGCGCGCCCAGCTGGCCCGTCGGGCGCCTGCGCCACCACATCAGCGTGCCGGATACCGCCAGCACGATCAGGGCAAGCGCGGTCAGGACGCCGATCGCCTGGTTGATCCAGCCCAGCCATTGCCCCTCATGCCAGGCAATGCCGATGCTGACCGCGCGGTCGATGGGATGCTGATCGGCAAAGCTGCTGCGCGCGACGGCCGTGCCGGTTGCGGCATCATATTCGACGGTGCGGATTTCCGGCCGGTCCTGCGTTTCGCTGGTCAGGCGCCAGTTGGGGCCGTTGGGCGGGCCAAAGCGCATCGGCGCGTTGGGCGGCAACAGGATGGCGGGATGGGGCATCCCCTCCCCCCGGGCGCGAGCGACGATGGCGGTCAGCGATTGCTGTTCGACAGGGGCCTTTGCCGGGGCGGCGGCGGCGCGCAGCATCGCTTCATGGTCATGATCGCCGTGCAGGTCGTCTCCCCCTTCCCATTGCTGCGCCTGTTTCACCCATCCCATTTCCGCCCGCACGGCGCGGAACGCCGTCGCCCATGCCTCTGTCCAGGGCAGGGCGGTGAACAGGAGGATGAGGGCAAGGCCAGCGACCCAGAATCCGGTAACGGCATGCAGATCGCGCAGCAGCGTGCGGCCGCCCAGGTGCAGGCGCGGCCAGACAACGCCCGCCGCGCCGCGCCCGCGCGGCCACCAGAGGTAGAGGCCCGTCAGGACCATGACGATTGCCCAGCTGCCCGCCAGTTCGACCAGCAATCGCCCGCCCGTGCCGATCATCAGCGTGCCGTGAATGCGCGAGACGATGGCGCTGATCCGGTCGGCCGGGGCCATCGCGCCCGCCACGCGTCCGTCCGGCGCGACATAGACGTTGCGGATGCCGCCGCCCGGAAGGTCGAGCTGGATCATGGCAGCATCGCCCGGTGCCTGGGGCAGGCGATAATGGCGGATGCGCGCGCCCGGATTGGCGGCCAGCGCGGCGCGGGCCTGATCGTCCGGGCTGGCGGTTTGCGGGACCGGCATCGCCAGCCATTCGCGTTCCTGCCACCGGTCCAGCTGCGGCTTGAACAGAAAGACCGCGCCCGTCACCGACAGCATCAGGATGAAGGGCACGACGAACAGCCCGGCATAGAAATGCCAGCGCCAGATCGTGCGATAGAGGCCCGCGCCCATCAGAAGCGGGTCCGGATGCCGCCGAACAGGGCGCGCCGCTCGACGGGCTGATAGATCGCCGATCCGGTGTTTGCCAGCACGACCGCGCTGATATCGCCGATCGCGCGCTTGTTCGTCAGGTTGCGGGCATCGAGGAACACGTCGACGCCGCGCGTCACGCTGGCCCCCGCTGTCACGCCCAGCAGGGCATAATCGGGCGCGCGGGTGGTGTTGCGATAATCGGCGAACGCGCCCCTTGGCACCCATTCGACATTGGGCGCGACGTGCAGCGAATCGGTTCCGATCCGCACCTCTGCGCGCAGCATATGGACCGGCACGACGGGCAGGCGGTTGTCGCCATATTGGCGGTCGCCATCAAAGCGGAAATCCGACCATAAATAGGTACCGCGCAGGCGCAGCCAGTCGCTGGGCGCGACCGTCAGCCCAGCCTCGACCCCCTGATGCAGCGTCCGATCGGCGTTGAAGGTGCTGGCCGGGATGCTTTGATCCACCGTGAATTGCAGCAGTTCGCCGGTCAGGTCGGCGCGGTAATAGCTGACGTCCCATTCCAGGCCGTTCAGAGTGCCGCGGGTGCCCACTTCCTTCGTCCAGCCGCGCTGGGCATCCAGATTGACGAAGGTCGTGATCTGACCCAGTTCGCTGAAACCCGGCAATTCGGCCGACCGGCTGATGTTGCCGTAAAGCTGGATATCCTGGCCGATATCGAACAGGACGCCCAGCTTTGGGCTGACCTCGCTGAATTCGGCCCGGCCGAACTGGTTGGTGAAGCCGCGGCTGAACTTGATCTGCTGTTCGCGCCAGCCGTCCGTCCAGACGACCCCGGCGATCAGGCTGAGCGGATCGACAGGGCGGAAGCGCAGCTCGCCATAGACATTGCTGGTGCGTGCCCGCTGATCCGCCTGGAATGTCGGCGCGCCGCGACGGCCATTGACGTTGACGTACCGCTTGGCGTCGGTGTTGCCGATCCGGAACTCACCGCCGACGGTCAGTTCGAACGGCCCACGCGCCCATTCCATGCGGGCATAGGCACCGCGGTCGAAACTGTCATTGTCGATCACTTCAAAGATGGGGTGATACAGCTGCTTGTCGTTCATGAAGATGCCGACATTCAGCTCACCATCGGGCAGCGTCAGCGTGGTGCGGTTCTGGATGCGGATCGATGCGATGTCGCGGCGCTGGTCCCCGACGAAATTGCCGCGCGTCGGATCCGTCAGCGCCACAGATCGGGTCAGCGCGCCGGGCAGCTGCTGGTAAATGGCATTGGCCGAACCATAGAAGCGGGTGGTCAGGCCGGGTGCGACCTCGATCCCCGCATTGCCGTTGAACCGGACGGATCGCCGCCGGGCATGATCGCGGTCGCCGTCCGATGTGTCGCCGCTGACCCCGACCCAGAAATCGCCGGGGCCGGACGTGCCGCCAGCGGTCAGCAGCAGGCGCGCGGTATTGAAGCTGCCGCCATCGGCGCGGGCATAAACGCCCTCCGCCTCAGTGCCGCGCGGCGTGATGCCGTTGACCGCGCCGCCCAGCGTGGATGCGCCATAGCGCAGCGCGTTCGATCCGCGAAACACCTGAAGGCTGGAAAAGAACACCGGGTCCAGTTCCTGGAAATCGCCGTTATCGTCGGCCAGGTTGATCGGCACGCCGTCCTGAAGCAGCGTCAGCCCGCGCATGTGAAAACCGCGCGAAATGCCCGATCCGCGGATGCTGATCCGCACTTCCTGGCCATAGCGCGGCTGAAGATAGACGCCGGGCGAGAAAGCCAGCGCATCGCGCAGCGAAATGACCGTCCGGTCGGCATAATCCTGATAGCCGACGGTATCCGCGCCGCCGGGTGTGCGGGCGGTTTCGCGCTCGGCCTGATCGCGGGCCTCTGGTGCGGTGACGATGATGACCTGAGTGTCGGTATTTTCGACCGCGACGGGATCTGTGGCGGGCGCGGCCAGCGCGGCCGCCAGCGCAAGGGTGGAGAAGGACATTGGGTGTTCCTGAACTGAAAAAGCCAGTGGCTTCGTTCATGCCGCGCCCGGGCGTGCCCGATGGTGCGGCATGGAAATCCGCCCTGCCGGATGCCGCCTGGCAGCACCCGAAGGACAAGCGATAAGGGCTCAGTTCAGGATGGGCGGTGCGTGGCTGGGCGGCAGGATGCGCGGACTTGCGGCAAGGCGCAGGACCGGAAGCGCGGCAAAGCCCAGGGCGATGATGAAAGCGATGGCCAGCGCAAGCTGAACCGGGTCAGTGCCTGGCAGCATCGGCTGGCCCAGTCCGGCAAAGGCGCAGGGCTTTTCCGCTGTCGTACCGTCCTGATCCGAGGGATGCGGTTCGTCCATCGGGATGGTCACGGTCAGCGTCGATGGCCCCATGGCGTTACACACGCCGACGCTGAACGACAGCGCGCCCGGCGTGGCGGGCATGACCATGTACCCGGCAGGCACCAGCAGCTTTGCGCCAAGCACGGCCAGCATCAGCGCGAAAAGGACGCGCGGGCTGGACGAAACAAGGGCGCGGAGCGTTGCCACGTCCGCGCCCTTAAAGGCTTCGCCCCGGCTTGTCATCGGGGCGAATTGTCCACCCCTCAGGCGCCGCCGCCCGCCAGTGCCGCCAGCAGCAGCAGGGCGACGATATTGGTGATCTTGATCATCGGATTGACCGCCGGGCCTGCCGTATCCTTGTACGGATCGCCCACCGTGTCGCCGGTCACCGCTGCCTTGTGCGCTTCGGAACCCTTGCCGCCATAATGGCCGTCCTCGATATATTTCTTGGCATTGTCCCATGCCCCGCCGCCGCTGGTCATCGATATCGCGACGAACAGGCCGGACACGATGACGCCCAGCAGCATCGCGCCCAGCGAGGCAAAGCCATTGGCCTGTCCGGCGACGGCGGTAATGATGAAATAGACCGCGATCGGGGACAGGACGGGCAGCAGCGACGGGACGATCATCTCCTTGATTGCCGCGCGCGTCACGATATCGACCGTGCGGGCATAATTGGGCCGGCTGGTCCCCGCCATGATGCCTGGGTCCCTGGCGAACTGATCCCGCACATCCTCGACCACGCTGCCTGCCGCGCGGCCCACCGCCGTCATGCCGAACGCCCCGAACAGATAGGGCAGCAGCGCGCCGAGCAGCAGCCCGACGATGACATACGGGTTGGACAGGCTGAAATCGACCTCGACACCGCTGAAGTATCGTTTCAGATCCTCGGTATAGGCACCGAACAGCACCAGCGCGGCAAGCGCGGCGGAGCCGATGGCATAGCCCTTGGTCACCGCCTTGGTCGTGTTGCCGACCGCGTCCAGCGCGTCGGTTCTTTCCCGAACGCTGTCGTCGAGGCCGGCCATTTCGGCAATGCCGCCGGCATTGTCGGTGACGGGGCCATAGGCATCGAGCGCGACGACCATGCCGGCCAGCGCCAGCAGCGAGGTGGCGGCAAAGGCGACGCCGATGATCCCGGCCAGCTGATAGGTGGCGATGACTGCCACCACGATGACGAGCGTCGGCAACGCGGTCGATTCAAGGCTGATCGCCAGCCCCTGAATGACGTTGGTGCCATGGCCGGTCTGGCTGGCATGGGCGATGGATTTGACCGGGCGGAAATTGGTCCCGGTATAATATTCGGTGATCCAGACGAGCAGGCCGGTGACGGCCAGCCCGATCATCATGCACCAGAACAGGTCCCATCCGGTGAAGCTGGCGCCCGCATCCGCGACGCTGGTGCCCAGCGGTTCGGACGACAGCGTGTCGCTGGCCGCATCCAGGAACCCGGCGCTGCCGATCGTGGCGCTAAGGTCGCCCAGCGCATAGCTGGTGATCCACCAGATCGCCGGGACGGCCAGGATCGCGGTGGTCCAGAACCCCTTGTACAGCGCGCCCATGATGTTGGTGCCGCCACCCAGCCGGACGGCATAGGTGCCGATGATCGAGGTGATGATGCACACCCCGCCCACGCCGAGCGGCAGGCTCATCAGCGCCGTCAGCTCTGCATCGCTGCCGGTGACCAGCAGCGCGATCGACACCATGGTCAGGCCAAGGGTGACGACATAGGTTTCGAACAGATCGGCCGCCATGCCGGCGCAGTCGCCGACATTGTCGCCCACATTGTCCGCGATGACGGCGGGGTTGCGGGGATCGTCCTCCGGGATGCCCGCCTCCACCTTGCCGACCAGATCGGCGCCGACATCGGCGGCCTTGGTAAAGATGCCGCCGCCCAGCCGGGCGAAGATCGAGATGAGCGATGCGCCAAAGGCGAGCGCGGTCAGCGCCTCGATGATCTCGCGGTCATTGGGCGCATGGCCGCCGGGGCCGGTCAGATACCAGAAGATGCCAGTTATCGACAGCAGCCCCAGCCCCGCGACCAGCATCCCCGTAATCGCGCCGGAGCGGAAGGCGAGTGTCAACCCGCCCTGAAGGCTGCTGCGCGCCGCCTCTGCCGTGCGGACATTGGCGCGGACCGAGATGTTCATGCCGACATAGCCCGCCACGCCCGACAGGACCGCGCCGATGACAAAGCCGATGGCGGAAAGCGGCCCGAGAGCCGGAACAAGGATCACCGCGACGATCACGCCGACGATGGCAATGGTTCGATATTGCCGGCCCAGATAAGCCTGTGCCCCCTCCTGAATGGCGGCGGCGATATCGCGCATCTTTTCGTTGCCCGCCGATGCCCTGAGCACCTGCTGGCTGGTCAAAACCCCATAGAGTACGGCAATGACGCCGCACGTCAGGGCAATCGTCACGATTGTCATTGGCATCCTTCCCCTGCTGTCCGGCCTGCCGGACTCTGTCGGTCCGTGCAGGGCCAGGAAGGGAAAAGGTATAGGCCGACGTCAGTGGCGCGCAAGCTGGGGTTTTTGGGGGGTTATTCCGCCGCAGGGACGGTGTCGTACACGACGACCTTGCGCCACAGCGCGGCATTGTCCTTCACGAACTGAAGATGGACCGGATCGACCTGATAGGCGTCCTGATCCGCGGCGCTGGCAAAGCTGACGGTCCAGCTGACCTGATAGCTGTTGTCGACGACGTCGCGCGGCGTGCCGGCGGGCTGGCCGATCTGCCAGCTCTTGATCGTGGCGATGCCCGTCATCTTGCGCAGACCGGCGACCAGCTTTGCCTTGTCCTCGGCACTGTCGGGATTGTTCAGCCAGAAATAGACATGATGGATGAACGGCGCCTGCGCCGGTGCGTCCGCCGATGCTGCGGCGGGAAACAGGGTGGCAGCAGCCAGGGCGGCGACGCCGGGCAGGGGGGATTTGGCCATGAAACGCTCCATCATTCGGATGTGAGCGCTTGCATAGCATCCCCCCTGTCCCGATAGCCAGCGCCGTCACCGGCGCCGGCCGTCTGCTGGATCAGCCCTGGGCGCGCTGCGGACGGCCGCCGCCGCCGCCACGACGGCGATTGCCGCCGGGGCGACCGCCGCGATTGTCCCCGGCAGGCTTTGAACCCGCCGGCCGCGCGGCGTGGGTCGCGCGCGGACGGCGCGGCCCCTGTTCCTGGCGCGGACGCATGGGGCGATCGGGGCGTTCCGCCGGAACCGGCCCGACGCGGCTCGACTTGATCCGCTCCACCTCGGCCATGAAATTGGCGGGCAGCGGTACGATTTCGATCTTCTGACGGGTCAGCTTCTCGATACCGCGCAGATACGCCTTTTCATCATCCGCGACGAAGCTGAACGCCACGCCGTCCGCCCCGGCACGCGCGGTGCGCCCGATGCGGTGGACATATTGTTCGGCCACGTTGGGCAGTTCGAAATTGATGACATGGCTGACCCCGGACACGTCGATGCCGCGCGCCGCGATATCGGTGGCGATCAGGATCTTGACCCGGCCGGCGCGGAAATCGGCCAGCGCCTTTTCCCGCTGCGGCTGGCTCTTGTTGCCATGGATGGCGTGCGAAACGATGCCGTTCGATGCCAGCAGCTTCACGACGCGGTCGGCGCCATGCTTGGTGCGGGTGAACACCAGCGCGCGATCAATCTCGTTCTTCTGAAAGAACAGGGTGAGCAGTGCCTGCTTTTCCTGCTGATTGACGAAGGTGACGAACTGTTCGACGCGCTCGGCGGTAGAGGCGACGGGCGTCACCTGAACCGTGACCGGATCGGTCAGGAAGCCGTCGGCCAACGCCTTGATCTCCTTCGGCATGGTGGCCGAAAAGAACAGCGACTGGCGATCGACCGGCAGCATCTTGATGATGCGCTTCAGCGTGTGGATGAAGCCCAGGTCGAGCATCTGATCCGCCTCGTCCAGGACGAGGATTTCGAGATCGGCCAGGCTCATGCACCGCTGATCGATCAGGTCCATCAGGCGGCCCGGCGTTGCGACCAGGATGTCGACACCGGCCGCGGTATCGCGGCGGTTGCGGCCGATCGGCACGCCGCCGAACACGGTGGCAACGGTCAGCTTGGTATGCTTGGCATAGGCGCGGGCGCTGTCGGCGATCTGGCTGGCCAGTTCGCGGGTCGGCGCAAGGACCAGCATCCGGCAGCGCATCGGCTTGCGGCGGATATTCGCCTTAACCAGATTGTCGATCGACGGCAGCATGAAGGCCGCCGTCTTGCCGGTGCCGGTCTGTGCGATGCCGAGCAGGTCGTTGCCATCGAGCAGGGCCGGAATGGCCTGTTGCTGGATCGGGGTCGGGGTGTCGTAATTCTTCTGCGCAAGCGCGTCGAGAACGGACCGCGAAAGCCCGAGCGATTGAAATGTCATGGGAATCCTTGAATAATCGGCTTCTTCACCCGGATGCAAAAGGACGCACGCGGAGCGAAGGGCTGGGTGTCAACAACGTGACAACCCGCGTGATATGGGAAGCCGGTGAACAGTGCGGTGGAGCCTGGATGGTTTGATGCCACCCGATCACGCTGCAAAAAGTCCGCGCTGCGCACGAGGACATGGCAGCAAAACCGCCTGAAGTCAATTGGACGGTGCGACGTCTATGGCGACAGTCAGACGCTCACCCGACGGAAACGGTCGCGTTCCATGATAAAGAAAGCTTGGAAACAGGATCAGCGTGCCCGGTTCCGGCTTGACGGTCGCGATCGGCCCGAGGGCAAGATCAATGCCGGCGGGTGGTCGGCCAAGCTCCAGCCAGCCCTCCTGCTGCTTGTCACATTGGGGTTGCGGGACGGCGACATGAAGCGCTGAACTCAAGATACCGTGGTTGTGAAGGTGGCTGACATGGTAGCCGCCGTCCGTGAGCCGGATCGACCAGCTGGCCGCAATCTTCCATGGACGGTTGCGATGGCGCAGGATCGGATGCGATGGATCGGCGGGGCGCAAATTGCGCCTGAAATCGTCGAGACCCGATGTCATATCGCGGAAAAGGTCGCCGATTTCCTGTTCGCCCCGGTCGGCAAGCGAGCCGCGGGTCTGCGTCCCTGATCGGACGCTCTGGCCGATCGGCGGCAGGGCGTTGCGATGGATCGCTCGTAACACCATGCCGAGCCGGTCCAGCTCGCGATGATCCGTCAGGATCGACACTCGGCGGATCATGGTTTCGGGATCGAGCAGCCAGCGATGCCGCGCATCGCCCGTAGCCCGCCAGACCAATTCAGTCAGCGCCCAAGCTGCCGGATCGCCATCGATGACTTCACGGGCACGCGCCAGCCAGAAATCCGCATGTTCGGGATGGCCCAGACGAAGGGCGTGACGGCCCCGATCGACCCACGATTCCGGCATGTCGGGCGGAATGCTGGCTAGCAGGGCGCCGGCCCGTTCCGACTGCCCTTCGGTTCCGGCATGCCGAGCCTCGATCAAGCGCAGGGCAGGTGCGTCGCCCCCTTCGCGGCGAAGCCTGGCCGCGATGTCGGCAGCTCTGCCGGACTGACCCGTGCCTGCAAGCAGGCTCATCAGGCGCACCCAGAGCGCGCCATGTCGGGGTAGACGGATCAGTGCACCCTCGATCTTGTCGAGCCAGCCATGCCGGTCGCCCATTGCCCATGCGAGTTCGGCGCGCGCTACATGCCCGTCGATCCAGTCGGGCGCCAGTTCCAGCATGGCATCCAGCCGGGCGAGGGGACCCGGCCGGCGCGATTGAACGGCAAGGACAGCATCGGCGATCAGGATTGCGCCGTCATGCGGATCACTGAGCACCGCATCGCGCAGTAGGGTCGCCGCAGCGGGATCGCCGCGGCGATAGGCGGTCAGCGCTGCGGCTTTGATGTCCGGTCCTGTCATGGCTGTCCAAAGAAGGCCCGAACCTGGCGCAGGGCAAGAGCCGTTAGTTCGAATCCGCAAACATTGACTTTTTCGGTCATGCACACCTATACCGTGACATCTCCAAGACATCAGTCGCATTAAAGGAAGCGTTGAATGGCGCGCGTTACCGTCGAAGATTGCGTCGACAAGGTTCCGAACCGGTTCGATCTGGTGCTGCTGGCCGCTCAGCGCGCCCGCCAGATTTCGGGCGGTGCGGAGCTGACCCTGGATCGCGACCGCGATAAAAACCCGGTCGTTGCCCTGCGTGAAATTGCCGAGGAGACGGTGCGTCCGGATCATCTGGAAGATGCACTGGTCGGTTCGCTGCAGCGCGTGCAGATCGACGATGAGGAAGCGCCGGACGAAATCGGCAACCTGGCCAGCACGGCAGAGGCGCTGCGCCTGACCGCCGCTGCCCCGGCGCGCAACCAGAATGTCGGCGGCGATTACGACGGCTGATTGCCGTCCTTCGGATCGAGACGCGAAGAACCCCCGCCCCGGCGGGGGTTTTTTGTTGGCCGGGCGGCGCGGGGGCTCGGTCGCGTGGCGGCGTCAGTCCTCCGCCGGACCGTCCCCGGCTTCTGTCCGGCCCTTGAACCCCTGTGCCACCAGATACCATTCGACCGACCCCTTGCGGCTGGCCGGGGGCTTGGCGTGTTTCACCGTGGCGAAATTGCGCTTCATTTCGGCAACCAGCGACGAATCGGCGCCGCCCGCAAACACCTTGGCAATGAACGCGCCGCCCGGTTCCAGCGTGCGGATCGCGAAATCGGCCGCCGCCTCGACCAGCGCCATAGTGCGCAGCGCATCCGTCTGCGGATGGCCGACGGTGTTCGCCGCCATGTCGGACACGATCAGATCGGGCGCGCCGCCCAGCGATTCGACCAGCCGGTCGGGCGCGGCATCGTCCATGAAATCCATCTGCAGGATGACCGCGCCGTCGATCGGATCGACGGGCAGCAAGTCGATGCCGACCACGGCGGCCTTTGGCAGGCGTCGGCGCACGACCTGAGTCCAGCCGCCCGGCGCGATGCCAAGGTCGACGACGCGGCGCGCGCCCTTCAGGAAATCGAACTTTTCATCCAGCTCGATCAGCTTGTAGGCGGCGCGGCTGCGATAGCCCTCTGCCTTGGCGCGGCGCACATACGGGTCGTTGAGCTGCCGTTCCAGCCAGCGCGTCGACTGGGCCGACCGCCCGCGCGCGGTGCGGACCCGCTGATGACCGCCCCGTGATCCCCCGCGGCTCATGCCCGGTCTCCATCCATCAATCGCCGCAAGATGCCCTCGCGGATACCGCGATCGGCAATGCCCAGTCGGGGCGCGGGCCACAAGTCCAGGATCGCCTCAAGGATCGCACAGCCCGCCACGACCAGATCGGCCCGTTCCTGTCCGATGCAGGGAACGGTCGCGCGCGCTGCCATGTCCATGTCGGCCAATCGCGCGCTGATCCCGCGCATGGCGGGCGCAGGCACGATCAGGCCATCGACCTGCGCCCGGTCATAGGCGGCAAGGCCCAGATGCACGCTGGCCAGTGTGGTCACGGTGCCGCTGGTGCCGAGCAGCCGGACATCGGTGTCGCCGGGCGGCATCCCGCGTTCCGCCAGCCGCCGGGCAAAAGCGTCGAAGCTTTCCGTCGCAACCGCGTACATCCGGTCATAGGCTGCGCGGTGCCCGCCGCCCGCCCGCTCGCCATGCGCCTCAGTCAGCGACACCACGCCCCAGGGGGCGGAATGCCAGTCAAGCACGCGGGGCACCGGTTCCGTCGCGTCGATCAGCACCAGTTCGGTCGATCCGCCGCCAATGTCGAACACCAGCGCCGGGCCGTCACCCGGTTCCAGCAGCGCATGGCAGCCAAGCACTGCCAGCCGCGCCTCTTCCTCGGCAGAGATAATGTCCAGCCGGATGCCGGTTTCGGCGCGGACCCGGGCGATGAACTCGCTGCCATTGCTGGCGCGGCGGCACGCCTCGGTCGCGACGGATCGGGCCAGCGTGACCTGACGCCGTTTCAGCTTGTCCGCGCAGACGCGCAGCGCGGCGATTGTGCGTTCGATCGCGGCATCGGACAGGCGGCCGCTCGCCGCCAGTCCCTCGCCCAGCCGGACGATCCGGGAAAAGGCGTCGACAACGGCAAACCCGTCGCCCTGCGGGCGGGCGATCAACAGGCGACAGTTGTTGGTGCCAAGGTCAAGCGCGGCATACAGCCGGGGCTGGCCGCCCCGACCACGCGCTTTGCCGGCATTGCGCGGCCCGGGCGGGCGCCGACGCGTCGCCATCTCCGGGGCACTTTGATCCCCCATGTAAACCCACTCGCTTATCGTTCTTCCGTCGCGGCGACACGCCGTTCGGTGCTTGGTTATCAGGGTAGCGAAGCCGGCACAGGGCGGCAAGCCGGGCAGATGCGGGCCGGGAAGGCGTTGACAGGCTGGAACGCTGAACCTATCTGCCCCACACCATTGCCCGATCCTCTAATGGTAAGAGAGCGGACTCTGACTCCGTCAATCAAGGTTCGAATCCTTGTCGGGCATCCATTTCCCCCATCGTCAGCACAAGCCCATCCGGCCTTAAGGGGCCATCGGGTGCGGCCGCGCCTCGGCCAGGATCAGGCCGAACCAGCCGCGATCGTCCTGCCATTCGGCCATCGGCGTCCAGCCGCCGGCCAGTAACAAGGTGCGGGCATCGCGCGCGCCGTATTTGTGGCTGTTTTCCGTGTGGATCGTCTCACCCGCCTTCATCGTGAACCGGCGGCCGGCGACGTGGAACGCCAGATCGTCCAGCGCCTCCAGATGCATTTCGATGCGGGCCAGCGAATCGTTCCAGATCGCCCGGTGGCGGAACCGGTCGACGGGCAGCGTGCCGTCCAGTTCCCGGTTGATGCGCGTCAGCAGGTTGAGGTTGAAGTCGGCCGTGACGCCTGCGGCATCGTCATATGCGGGGACAAGGACCGATTCGTCCTTGATCCGGTCGATCCCGATCAGCAGCCGCGCACCGTCGCCCAGCGACTGGCGCATGGTGCGCAGCAGGTCGGTGGCGGCCAGCGGGGTCAGATTGCCGATCGTGGAACCGGGGAAAAACCCCAATTTCGGCCTGCCCTGCACGGCGGAAGGCAGCGGCACGGGGGCCATGAAGTTTGCCTCGACCGGAAACACCGCCATGCCCGGAAAGGCAGAAGCAATGCCGCGCGCCGATTCGCGCAGGAAATCGCCGGAAATGTCGATCGGCACATAAGCGGCCGGTTCGATATGGCGCAGCAGGGTCGGCGTCTTGGCGGACGAGCCGGAGCCAAATTCGATTACCGCGCAGCCAGGATCGCATAGACCCGCAAGGTCATCGCCCGCGCGTTCCAGCAGGGCAGCTTCGGTGCGGGTGGGATAATATTCGGGCAGGGCCGTAATCGCCTCGAACAGTTCCGAGCCGCGCCGGTCATAGAACCAGCGCGCCGGTATCGCCTTTGGACTGGCGGCAAGGCCCGCCAGCACATCGGCGAGGAAGGCCGGATCGGCGTCCAGCGTCGAGATGGCGGGGGTGGCGACTGCCTGATCCTGATCGGTCCACATGCGCTTACAGGTCCTTTGCAAGGCGGAGGCCAGTGAACTGCCAACGCTGATGCGGATGAAAGAAGTTGCGATAGCTTGCCCGGACATGGCCGCGTGGGCTTGCGCAGCTGCCGCCGCGCAGGACGAACTGCCCGCTCATGAACTTACCATTATATTCGCCGA
Source organism: Sphingomonas sp. BGYR3 (assembly GCF_025153455.1). Classification (NCBI taxonomy): domain Bacteria; kingdom Pseudomonadati; phylum Pseudomonadota; class Alphaproteobacteria; order Sphingomonadales; family Sphingomonadaceae; genus Sphingomonas; species Sphingomonas sp. BGYR3. Next base: position 2,183,700 of record NZ_JANZNT010000001.1, read on the forward strand.
CGGCCCCCTCGGCCGTGCGAAAGCCGGGATAGGGGCGATAGGCGCTGCCGGTCCATTCCCAGACATCGCCGAAAAAGGCAGGTCCTCCGCGTGCCGGGCGCGGTTCGACCGGTCCGGCCCGGTCCAGGAAATTGCCCGCATGGGGATCGTGGCGCGCGGCAGCGGCTTCCCATTCGAACTCGGTTGGCAGGCGTGCGCCCGCCCATGCGGCATAGGAGTCCGCTTCGTAAAAGCTGATATGCGTGACCGGCGCTGCGGGATCGAGCGGACGGCGGCCGTCCAGACCGAACCGGGTCCAGGTCCGCCCGTCGCGCCGCCAGTAGAGGGGGCCTTCGATCCGTTCAGCCTGCACCCAAGCCCAGCCATCGGACAGCCACCAGCGCGGCGTTGCATAGCCGCCATCGGCGATGAAATCTGCCCATTCGCCATTGGTGACCGTGCGGTCGGCCAGAGCATGGGGCGCCAGCAGGGCGGCATGGCGCGGCCCTTCGCAGTCGAAGCCAAATCCGGTGCCGTCATGGCCGATGTCGATCGGGCCGGATGCACCCTCGATCCAGCGGACCGGGTCGGGCATGGCCACGGGCTGTTTCGGCTCACCGGGCCAGATCGCCGGTTCCAGCGGATTTTGCGCGAACAGGTGGAGGATATCGGTCAGCAACAGCTCCTGGTGCTGCTGTTCGTGATGACAGCCGAGTTCGATCAGTGCCCGTGCCTCGTCGGACAACATGGGCAGCGCATCGGCCAGCGCGGCATCGACGGCGCGGCGCCATTCGATGACCTGATCCAGTGTCGGGCGCGTGACCATGCCGCGCCGGGGCCGGGCGTGCCGCTGGCCCTCCGCCTCGTAATAGCTGTTGAACAGATAGGGCAGGCGATCGTCGTACAGGCGATAGCCAGGCAGGTGATCGCGCAGGATGAATGTTTCGAAAAACCATGTCGTATGCGCCAGATGCCATTTGGCGGGGCTGGCATCGTCCATCGACTGAACGGTGGCGTCCGCATCGCTGAGGCGTTCGACCAGCGCCTCGCTCAACCGGCGAACCTGAAGATAGTGATCGGTCAGATCCCGATCGTTGCTCTTGACCGCCCGTTCGTCGCGCATCGGCATTCCCCCTGACGGCTGGGGTTCGTTCGTGCCGGCCGCAGCGTTACGGCCGGCATCGGGAGGTGATGCGGCCGGTCGTCAGGTCGCCCGCGATGCCCCTGGTTGCCATAGAACGTCGCCGGACCCGTTTTGGTTCACTGTCCGGCACAGAACAAAAAGCAAGTCCGACAGCCGGTTCAGGTAACGGAGCGCATCAGGATTAATCGCGCAGTCGGCTGCGGCGGCAACGGCCGCGCGTTCGGCCCGGCGCGAAATCGCGCGCGCCAGGTGCAATGCCGCCGCAGCAGGGGTGCCGCCGGGCAGGATGAAGCTGGTCAGCGGGGCCAGATCGTCGTTCAGCCGGTCGATCCTGTCCTCGATCCACGATACCTGTTCCGGCACGATCCGCAGCGCAGCCGATGGCGCCTCATCGGCGACAATCGGTGTGGCAAGATCGGCACCCAGATCGAACAGGTCGTTCTGAATTCGGGTCAGCATCGCCTGAACCGGGGCGGACAGGCCGGGTGCGGCCAGAGCGACGCCGACCGCGCTGTTTGCCTCGTCCACCTCGCCGATCGCGTGAAGGCGCGGATCATGCTTGGCGACCCGCGAACCATCGACCAGCCCGGTCGTGCCGTCATCGCCGGTGCGGGTATAGATGCGGTTCAGCTTGACCATGTCGATGCCCCCGAAGCGCGTATCAGGTGCGCCCGGCGGCGAACAGGATCACGACGACGATCAGGATGGCCAGCGCCTGAAACATCACGCGCGCCTGCATCATCTTGTTCGATTTGACGCTGGATGTGGCAGGACCCTCCCCCTTCAGCTCCGCTTCCGTGGTCTGCAGGAATGCGATGATGCCGCGGATCAGCGCCACCAGCGTGGCGATCATGGCGGCGACGAGCAGGATGATGAGGAAGGTCTGCATGATGCTTATCTAAGGTGCGACCAGGCGAAATCCAAGCGGCAGTTGCCCCTGTCGCAGCCCGTCGGCCAACGCCGTGCCATCCATGCCGGCCGCGCGCAGATCGGCCAGCGATGCCGCCCGGTCCCGCTTGGCCAGCCGGCGCCCGTCCGCATCCCCGATCAGGGCGTGATGATGATAATCCGGCACGGCCAGGCCGAGCAGCGATTGCAGCAGGCGGTGGACATGGGTGGCGTGAAACAGGTCCTCTCCGCGCACCACCAACGTTACCCCCTGTGCCGCGTCATCCACCGTTACCGCCAGGTGATAGCTGGCCGGCGCATCCTTTCGCGCCAGCACGACGTCGCCGAACAGGTCGGGTCGGGCGTCGACCCGGCCTGTTCGAGCATCGCGCCACGTCAGGGGGCCGGCACGGGCAATGGCGGCGGCCATGTCCAGCCGCCAGCTATGCGCGTCGCCCGCGGCAAGGTGGGCGTGCCGTTCCGCATCAGGCAGCGCGCGGCACGTGCCGGGATAAAGCGGACCATCCGGCCCATGCGGGGCGGACAGGCTGGCCGCCACTTCGCGCGCAATGTCGGCGCGGGTGCAGAAACAGGGATAGACCAGTTTATCGGCCCGCAGCCGGGCCAGCGCCGCGCCATAGGCACCCAGCCGTTCCGACTGGAACCAGACGGGGCGTTCCCATGCCAGGCCCAGCCAGTTCAGATCGGCAAAGATCGCATCGACGAATTCGGGCCGGCTTCGCCCGGCGTCCAGATCCTCGATCCGCACGAGGAACCGGCCGCCCGCCTCCGCCGCCAGCCGTGCCGCCGTCACCGCCGACAGCGCATGGCCCAGGTGCAGCGGCCCGGTGGGGCTGGGCGCAAAACGGGTGACCACAAACTTATCCACAGATTCCTCAACATATTCGGGTTGACCCCGCCAAAGCGGCCATGCTGTCATAGTGCCGTCATCCTTTCCGGCGAAAGGGTGGCGCGCATGGTGAGGGAGACAGGATGTTTCATCCCGATCTGATCCGGCATCCCGACGGGTGCCCCGCGCTGGTGCTGAATGCGGACTATACGCCGCTCAGCTATTATCCGCTGAGCGTCTGGCCGTGGCAGACAGCGATCAAGGCCGTGTTCCTGGAACGCGTCGATATCGTCGCCCATTACGAGCGCGAGATTCGCAGCCCGACGGCGCGGATCAAGCTGCCGTCCGTCATCGCGCTGAAGCAATATGTGCGACCGTCGCAATTCCCGGCGTTCACGCGGTTCAACCTGTTCCTGCGCGACAAGTTCGCCTGTCAGTATTGCGGCAGCCCGCGCGACCTGACGTTCGATCATGTCGTGCCGCGCGCTCAGGGCGGCCGGACCACGTGGGAAAATGTCGTCACCGCCTGTGCGCCGTGCAACCTGAAAAAAGGGGGGCGGACCCCGAAACAGGCCGCAATGCCGCTGCACATCGCGCCCATTCGCCCGACCAACTGGCAGTTGCAGGAACATGGGCGGCGGTTCCCGCCCAATTACCTGCACGATACGTGGCACGACTGGCTGTACTGGGACATCGAACTGGAAGCGTGACCCGCGCATGGCCGCGGTTGCGCCATCGTTTATTGCAGCGACAGGGTGTCGGGGATATCGATGCCCGTGGCCTAGCCGTCCGTGCTTGCCGACGGCGTATTAGATAAGTAAAACACCACATCATGTTCAAATGGTTTCGCAAGGCGCCGACGCCCGATCCCCTTGCCCCCGGCGCGGAGTTCATGCCCGCTGGCCGCAGCGGTGCGGAGGCGGCGCTGCCCGCGATTGCGAAGCGGCGCTGGCTAACCTGGCGGATGGCCTCGCGGGTGACAGGCATCCTTCTGGTGCTGTTGATCCTGGCGATCGGCTGGCTGGCGCTGACGGCGCCGCTGTCCAAATCGCTGGAACCGCCCGTGCCGCCGTCGATCACATTGCTGTCCGCAGAGGGCACGCCGATCGCCCGATCGGGTGCACGGATCGAGGATCCGGTGGATGCGGCCAAGCTGCCCGACCATGTCGTCGAGGCGTTCCTGGCTATCGAGGATCGCCGGTTCCGCTCGCACTGGGGCGTGGATCCGCGCGGCATCCTGCGCGCGGTATTCCACAACAGCTTCAGCGATGGCCGGTCGCAGGGTGCCAGCACGATCACGCAGCAGCTCGCCAAGAACGCCTTCCTCAATTCCGACCGCACCTTTACCCGCAAGGCGCGGGAAGTGCTGATCGCCTTCTGGCTGGAAGCGTGGTTGACCAAGGACGAGATCCTGTCGCGCTATCTGTCGAACGTCTATTTCGGCGATAATGTCTATGGCCTGCGCGCAGCCGCCCGGCATTATTTCAGCCGGGGGCCAGAGGACCTGACCACGGCGCAGGCGGCGATGCTGGCCGGGCTGGTCAAGGCGCCGTCGCGGCTGGCCCCCACGACCAACCTTGCCGGCGCACGGGCGCGGCAGGCGCTGGTGGTGCAGGCGATGGTCGAGGCCGGGTTCCTGACCAAGGACGCGGCAGAGGCGGTGCGCCCCGCCAGCCTGCGCGTCGAAAAGAGCGATACGGTGCCGACCGGCACCTATTTCAGCGACTGGGTGCTGCCCGAGGCGCGCGACCGGGCCGGCGGCGTCGAAAACGGCGTGCAGATCCGCACCACGCTGGAAACCCGGATGCAGAAGGCGGCCGAGGGCGCGGTGAAATCCGCTCGCCTGACCAAAGCGCAGGTGGCGATCGTCGCCATGCGGCCCGACGGGCGGGTCATCGCCATGGTGGGTGGCAAGGATTACCGGCAGAACCAGTTCAACCGGGCAACGGCAGCCAACCGGCAGCCGGGATCGACGTTCAAGCTGTTCGTCTATCTGGCGGCGCTGCGTTCGGGGATGCGGCCCAGCGACCGGGTGGAGGATACGCCGCTGACCATCGCGGGGTGGAGCCCCAAGAATGACGGCGGGCGTTATCGCGGCAGCATGAGCCTGGAAGGGGCCTTTGCCTGGTCCAGCAACGTCGCTGCCGCCCGGCTGACCAATGAAGTGGGGCCGCGCGCGGTGATCCGGGCGGCCCGCGACCTGGGCGTCACATCGCCCATCCCGGCCGAGGCGACGATTGCGCTTGGTACGCCATCGGTGTCGCTGCTGGAACTGACCGCCGCCTATGCCGCCATTGCGGCGGGCGAATATCCGGTGAAGCCGCGCGGCCTGGCCGAGGATGCGGGCGGCGATTCCAGCTGGCTGAGCCGTCTGACCAGCGGGCGGCGCAGCATCGGTTCGCGCGAGCTTGAGGATATGCGTCAGCTGTTGCGGGCGGTGGTGGACAAGGGATCGGGCAGTGCCGCCCGGCTGCCCGTGCCCGTCTATGGCAAGACGGGCACGACGCAGGACAGCCGCGATGGCTGGTTCATCGGCTATGCCGAGGGTGTCGTCGTCGGCGTGTGGCTGGGCAATGACGATAATACGCCCAATCCGGGTCTGTCGGGCGGCGGCCTGCCCGCGCGGCTGTGGCGCGACGTGATGCGGCGAGCGATCGACCTGCCCGAGGATGAGCCGGTGCTGACCAACGAGACGGAGGGGCTCGATCTCGGCAATCTGATCGACGGGGTTGGCGAGGACGGCGGCGAGCCGGAGCAGGGTGAACCGGTGTTCGACGCCCAGTTGGGCGATGGCACCAGCGTGGTCATCGACCGGGAGGGCGGCGTTGAGCTGGTCCGGCCGGAGGATCGCCGCCAGCAGCGCCGCGATGCGCCGATCCAGCTTGACCTGCGCGGCCCCCGCGCGCCCGCGCCCCGGGCAGATCCGCCCGAGCCGCAGGGGGAGGGGGAATAGCCGCGCGATTGACGGGCGGCCCGGCTGGGGCATAGGGCTGCGCGCACTCTTCCCACCGGTCTTTGCAGCAGGGCTTCATGCGCTTTTTCTCCGACAACGCCGCGCCTGCCTGTCCGGCCGTGATCGACGCGATCCTGAGCGCGAACCGGCAGGACACCGCCTATGACGGGGATGCGCTGAGCGGGGCGCTCGATGCCCGCTTTTCGGCGCTGTTCGAAACGGAAGTCGCCGTGCTGTGGGTTGCGACGGGCACGGCCGCCAACTGCCTGGCGCTGGCGGCGATGTGCCCGCCCGATGGCGGCATCCTGTGCCACCGCGAGGCGCATATCATCGTCGATGAAGCAGGCGCGCCGGAGTTTTTCACCCATGGCGCGCGGCTGATGCCGCTGGAGGGCGGGGGGGCAAAGCTGACCCCGGATGTGCTGACCGCCGCGCTGGGGGCGATCCGGCCGGACGTGCATCAGGTGCAGGCCCATGCCATTTCAATCACCAACGCGACGGAATGGGGCCTGTCCTATACCCCGGACGAGGTGGCGGCGATCGGCGCGGTTGCGCGTGCCCATGGCCTTGGTCTGCACATGGATGGCGCCCGTTTCGCCAATGCGGTGGCGAATCGCGGCTGCACCCCGGCAGACATTACCTGGCGGGCGGGCGTCGATGCGCTGAGCTTTGGCTTTATCAAAAACGGCGGGATGAGTGCGGAGGCACTGGTGTTCTTCCGCCCCGAACTGGCGGCGGGCGCCCGGCGTCGGCGCAAGCGGGCTGGCCAGCTTCAATCCAAGGGCCGGTATCTGGCGGCGCAGTTGCTGGCGATGCTGGACGGCGATGTGTGGCTGGCCAATGCACGGGCCGCCAATGCGGGCGCGGCGATGCTGGCCGATGCGGCGGGCGCGCGGCTGATCCATCCGGTCGAGGCGAATGAGGTGTTCCTGCGCGTGACGGCGGATGAGGCCGCATCGCTGCGCGGACAGGGATTCGATTTCTACGACTGGGGGCCGGGCGAGGCGCGGCTTGTCGTCAGCTGGGATCAGGATGCGGCGGCGGTGCGGCCGCTGGCCGACGCGATCCGCGCCCTGTGAACGCCGGCGCCCCTGCCCCCGCGGCGTCGCGCGCCTCTGTCCTCATCCCCTTTGCCATCGTCACGCTGATCTGGGGATCGACCTGGATCGTCATCCGCGATCAATTGAGCGTGGTGCCGGCCAACTGGTCGGTCGCCTATCGCTTTGCCATTGCCGGGGTCGCCATGCTGGCCTGGGCCGCGATCCGGCGGGAGCCGATGCGGCTGGACGCGCGCGGCTGGCGCTTTGCCGCGATGCTGGGCGTCACCCAGTTCGTGCTGAATTTCAACTTCGTCTATCAGGCGGAACGGTTCATCACCTCTGGCCTGGTCGCGGTCGTCTTTGCGCTGCTGATCGTGCCCAATGCCGTCCTGTCGTGGCGGTTTCTGGGCCAGCGGGTGACGCGCGGGTTCCTGATCGGATCGGCGATCGCGATGGCGGGCACCGCGCTGCTGTTCATCCACGAACTGCGCGCCGATCTCAATGGTGCCGGCGATGTCGCGCTGGGCATCGGGATCACCCTGTTGGGTGTGATGAGCGCATCCAGCGCCAATGTGCTGCAGGGGACGCAGACAGCGCGTGCTTATCCCATGGCGACGATGCTGGGCCATGCGATGCTGATCGGTGCGGTGATCGACGCGCTGGCGGCGCTGGCGCTGGTCGGGCCGCCGGTGTTCGACTGGCGACCGGGCTATATCGCCGGGCTGCTGTTCCTGGGGATTGCCGGTTCGGCGATTGCATTTCCCCTCTATTACGGGGTCATCCGGGCGATCGGCCCGGCGCGGGCGGCCTATAACGGCGTGGTCGTGCCCGTCATCGCGATGCTGCTGTCGACGCTGTTCGAAGGCTATCGCTGGTCGGTGCTGGCCGCGCTGGGCGGCGTGCTGGTGCTGGTCGGGCTGGTGGTGGCGTTAAGGGCGCGCAGGCCCGTTCGATAATCGGGATAGTCGGGCCGCCAGCCGAGCACCCGACGGGCGCGGCCATTGGCGATCCGGCGGTTTTCCGCATAGAAATCGCGGGCCATCGGCGACAGCTTTGCCTGTTCCAGCGTCAGCAGCGGCGGCAGCGGCAGGCCGGTCAGCAGACAGGCATAGGCGATCACGTCATTCTGGCTGCACGGATGATCGTCGGCCAGGTTGTAGATGCCGGCAGGCGCCGACATGCCGGCCAGCACGCCCGATGCGATATCGTCGACATGGACGCGGCTGAATACCTGACCAGGCAGGTCGATCCGGTTGGCCCGACCTTCGCGCACCCGGTCGATGGCCGAACGGCCGGGGCCATAGATGCCGGGCAGGCGAAAGATGCTGGCCCCCAGCGCCTGCCACGCCAGATCGGCGGCCGCCCGCGCGCTGCGCCGTCCCGCACCGATGGGTGCGCGTTCATCGACCCACGCCCCGCCGGTGTCGCCGTAAACGCCGGTTGCGGACAGATAGCCCAGCCAGCCGCCATGCACCCGCAGCGCATCGCCATACCGATCGATCACCGGATCGCCTCCGGTCGCCGGATCGGGCGGGACGGAGGAAAGAAGGTGAGTCGCCGCTGCCATCGCCGCCGATACGGCATGGGCATCGTCGAACCGGATCGTCCCGTCCCGCCCGTCGCGCGTGGTGCCCATCACCACCGCGCCATGGGTCGAGGCAAGTGCGGCGATCCGCGCCGAGGTATAGCCCATGCCGAAGATTAAGAGGCGCATGTCACTTCGCCCCCGGCCCCCCGTACAGCAGGCCGAAATAATCCCCCTTTTTCCAGGTCGGCCGGGCATCGCCATTGGCGAGATCCAGCGCGATATCGGCGTTGACGCGGACAAAGGCGCTGGCCGCCGTCCAGTCGAACGGCTGTTTCATGTCGTCCGACACCTGATGATAATGTTCGTCCAGGAACAGTTTGGTTGCGGCCTGACCCGCCCCGCCGGGACCGGGTTCCAGCGAAACCGACGGCACGCCCTGCCGGACGAAGCTGTAATGATCGGTGCGCACGAAACTGGCCTGGCCGGGATCGGGATCGGGCACCAGCGCAAAGCCGCCGGCGCGCGCCGCCCGGTCCACCGCCGCCCCGATGCTGGACCGGTCCGCGCCATAGGCGACCAGATCCTGAAAGCGATAGGTCAGGATCGGCATGTCCAGATTGACGTTGGCGACGATCCGGTCCCTGGCGATGGTCGGAAACCGGGCGAAGTAATCGGAACCGATCAGCCCCTTTTCCTCGGCCGTGACGGCGACGACCAGGATCGACCGGCGCGGCGGCGTGGGCGATGCGCGCAGGGTGCGGGCCACCTCCAGCATCGCGGCGATGCCGATGGCATTGTCCATCGCGCCATTGCTGATCCGGTCGCCCTCGCCCGTCGCCCTGGTCCCGACGTGGTCGAGATGCGCGGTCAGGACGACGGCTTCCGCTGCCAGCGACGGATCGCTGCCCGGAATGCGGCCGACGACATTGGGGCTGGTCGTGCGCTCCACCGTGAAGCGTTGATCGGTGGCGATCGCCGCGTCCAGTGGGCCGCGATGCGGCAGCGGCTTGCCCGCATCGTCGGCAGCGCGGATCGCCGCCCATCGTTTTGCCCCGAACAGCTTGTCCGCCCCGGCAAAGCTGACGACGCCCAGCGCCGGCGCGCCCAGATCGCGCGGGGTACCGTCGGCATTGGCCCAGGCCATGGCGCGCGATTGCCATGCCCGCTTCATCTGATCGAAGGGATAGGCCCCCTCGATCTGGCTGGTCATCAGATAGAGGATGCCGGCCGCGCCCTTGCGCCCCGCCGTTACCGCGCGGTCGGCCCGGCTGCCCAGATGGGCGCTGATCTCGCTGTTCAGCCCCTTTGGCCCGGAATAGAGGATCGCGACGATCTTGCCGCGCACGTCCAGCCCGGCATAATCGTCGCGTCCGATTGCCGGATCGCTGATGCCGTATCCGGCAAAGACGACAGGTGCCGAAACCTGCACCCGTTCCGGCCCGGCGACAGCGCGCAGGGTAAAGTCCGTGCCGAACGCAAGCGGCGTCGCAGTGCCGCCGCGCGTCAGCGTCATTTCCGGTTCGGCGGCCGCGCTGGCAGTCACCAGTGGCACGGGTTGATACCAGTTGCCGTCCGCCCCCGCAGGTTCCAGCCCGATGGCCAGCATCTGGGCCGCCACATAGGCGGCGGCGACGTCGTAATCCGGGGTCCCCGCCTCACGCCCGCGCAGGGCGTCGTCGGCCAGGAAGGTGACATGGCCGCGCAGTTGCGATTCCTGCGCGGGATCGGGGGCGGATCGGGCAGGGGTGGTGGCGATCACCGCGATCGCCGCCCCGGCCAGCAACAGGTTCAGACGCATCGGCTTATTGCGCGCCGATGCCGCCATAGAGCGTGCCGAAGAAATCGCCCTTGTTCCAGCGCGGCCTTTCCGGTGCGTCGGCGATTTCGCGCGCGATATGATAATTCACGTCGATGAAGCGTACGCCCGACGACCAGTCGATCGTCGGCACCTGATCCAGCTGGTCGCTGGCCTGATGATAATGGGTCGACAGGAATGTATCGACCGCCGCCTTGCCCGGCCCCTTGGTGCCCGGCCACAGGAACACCGACGGAATACCCTGCTGCACGAAGCGGTAATGGTCGGACCGGACGAACAGGCCCTGTTCCGGCATGGGATCGGGCGAGAAGGTTGCCCCCGCATTGGCCGCAGCCTGGCGGACCATCGGCCCCAGCGTGGTGCGGTCGGAGCCAAAGGCGATCACGTCTTCGAACTTGTACGTGATGATCGGCATGTCGAGATTGACGTTCGCGACCAGCTTGTCCTTGGGCAGGGTCGGGTTGTTGGCAAAATAGTCGGAACCGACCAGCCCCTTTTCCTCGGCCGTGACGGCCAGGAACAGGATCGACCGGCGCGGCGGCTTGCCCGATGCCTTGAACCGCTTTGCCTCCTCGATCAGCGAGGCGATGCCGACGGCATTGTCCATCGCGCCGTTATAGATGGTGTCGCCATCCTTGGCCCGGCCCACGCCGACATGGTCGAGATGCGCGGTCAGCACCACGACCTCGTCCTTCACCGCCGGATCGCTGCCCGGCAGCAGGCCCGCGACGTTGGAGCTTTCCAGCTTGGACAGCGTCGTCTTGGTCGCCGCCTTGAGCCGCGTCTTCAGCGCAAAGGGCTTGAACACCGCATTGGCGTCCGCTGCCTTGGCCGAAATCTGTTCCCATGGCGTGCGCGATCCGGCGAACAGCTTGGCGGCGCCCGCCTGGCTCAGCACACCAAGGCTGGGGGTCGATGCAGCGGCGCTGGCCCCGCTGCCGTCCGGGCGGCCCCAGGTGACGCGCAGCGCGTCATAGCTTTGCGCCTGACGCTCGAACGGCCGCACCTGCTCGGCCGCGGCAGTTTGCAGGACGATGACGCCGATCGCGCCCTTTTTCGCGGCAACCGCGATCTTGTTGGCCACCGAACCGAAATGCGCCCGCTCTTCGCCATCGAAGCTGGCCGGCGCGCCGCTGAACAGCGCCACGATCTTGCCGCGCACATCGACGCCCGCATAATCATCGCGCTTGCGATGCGGGGCGACGACGCCCTGGCCGACGAACACGACATCGCCCTCTGTCACGCGCTCGGCCTTCTCCGAATCCGGGCTGGGGATGTAATCCTTGCCGAATTCGAGCGTCGTGCTGCCCGCAGGGCCGGTCAGGACATAATTCCCCTTGTCGGCTGTCTTGTAGCCGATCAGCGGCACGCGCTGGAAATAGCTGCCCTTGTCACCGGCCGGCTGCAACCCGGCGGCATAGAACTGCGATGCGACATATTGCGCGGCAACCTCATAGTCCGCCGTCCCCGCTTCGCGCCCCTTCAGCTGGTCGGAGGCGAGGAACATGACGTGCGCCTTCATCGCCGCTTCCGCGTCCGTCAGGGGCTGAACGGCGGGCACCTGTTGTTCCGGCGGTGCGGCAGGCCCGGTCTGGGCGAGCGCGACTGCGGGCAGGCTGGCAGAAAACAGAAGCAACGAAGCAGCAGCACGGATCATGGACAACCTCGGCAAAAGTAAGGATAGCCAAAGCCTAGCAGGCTTGCCGTCTTGCACAAGTTATACACTCGGCCCAAATCGCCGTTCAGGACGGACGCATCGCGCCGTCACCCATGTTCAGGCCCAAAAGGTAGCGCAGATGCTCGACGCCATGTCCGCCCCAGCCAGCCCGCCGGTGATCCGCCGCGACGCCTATCGCTCGCCCGACTGGCTGGTGCCGGAAGTGGCGCTGGATTTCGCGCTGGATGCGGATCGGACGATCGTGACGGCGACGCTCAGCGTGACGCGCAGCGGCGCGCATGACCGGCCGCTGGTGCTGGATGCCGATGCGCTGGAGCTGTTGTCCGTGTCGATCGACGGCACCGATCATCCCGCGACGATCGAGGACGGCCGGTTGACGCTGCCGCTGACCGGGAACAGCCACCGCGTCACCACCACGGTCGCGATTGCCCCGGCCAGCAATACCCAGCTGATGGGGCTTTATGCCTCTGGCGGCAATCTGTGCACCCAGTGCGAGGCAGAGGGGTTTCGCCGGATCACGCCGTTCCCCGATCGTCCCGACATCCTTGCCCGGTACACGGTGCGGATGACGGCGGACAAGGCGCGCTATCCCGTCCTGCTGTCCAACGGCGATCCGGTCGGTTCGGGCGAGTTGCCGGACGGGCGGCACTGGGCCGAATGGAACGATCCCTTTCCCAAGCCCAGCTATTTGTTCGCGCTGGTCGCCGGCGATCTGGCCGCCGCGCGGGACAGCTTCACCACGATGAGCGGCCGGGTGGTCCAGCTGGGCATCTGGGTGCGCGAGCGCGATCTGGACAAGACGGGCCATGCGCTGGCCGCGCTCAAGACCGCGATGCGCTGGGACGAGGAGGTCTATGGCCGCGAATACGACCTGGATGTGTTCAACATCGTCGCGGTCGATGATTTCAATTTCGGCGCGATGGAGAACAAGGGGCTGAACGTCTTTAACAGCCGCTACATCCTGGCCGATCCCGAAACCGCGACCGATTATGATTACGATGCGGTGGCGGCGGTCGTCGCCCACGAATATTTCCACAACTGGTCGGGCAATCGCGTCACGTGCCGCGACTGGTTTCAGCTGAGCCTGAAAGAAGGCTTTACCGTCTATCGCGATCAGAGCTTTTCGGCCGATCAGGGCAGCGCCGCCGTCAAGCGGATCGAGGATGTCCGGTCGCTGCGCGCGGCGCAGTTTCCCGAAGATGCCGGGCCGCTGGCGCATCCGGTGCGCCCGGAAAGCTATCTGGAAATCTCGAACTTCTACACCGCGACCATTTACAATAAAGGTGCGGAGCTGATCCGGATGATGGCCGCGATCCTGGGGCCCGACCGGTTCCGGGCGGGCAGCGACCTGTATTTCGACCGGTATGACGGCACCGCCGCGACGTGCGAGGATTTTGTCGCGTGCATGGAGGAGGCGGGCGGCGTCGACCTTGGCCAGTTCCGCCTGTGGTATTCGCAGGCCGGAACGCCGCGCGTGTCGGCGCGGCTCGACCATGATCCCGCCGCGGCCACCGCGACGCTGACCCTGCGCCAGAGCGTGCCGCCAACGCCGGGCCAGCCGTCCAAGCAGCCGATGCACCTGCCGCTGCGCACCCGCCTGTTCGGTTCGGAAAGCACGGGGCCGCTTGGCCCGGAACAGCTGATCGAGATGCGCGACGAGCAGACGGTGGTGACGTTCGCCAATATTGCCGAGCGGCCGGTGCTGTCGATCAATCGCGGCTTTTCCGCTCCGGTGGTGGTGGAGGGCAACCGGTCGCCCCGCGACCTCGCCTTTTTGTCCGCGCATGACGACGATCCGTTCGCGCGGTACGAGGCGATGCAGCAGCTGATGCTGGAAACGCTGGTGACGGCGGTGGCCGAGGGCCGCGCGGATCATCAGCCGGTGGTGGAGGCGGTGCGCGGCACGCTGACCAATGCCGAACTCGATCCCGCATTCGTGGCAGAGGCGGTGTTGCTGCCGTCCGAAGCGTTCATCGGCGATCAGATGGCGACCGTCGATCCCGAAGCGATCTTTCGCGCACGCGAATCGCTGCGCCGGGATATCGGGCGGGCGATGGAGGGCGAATGGCGTGCCGCCTATGACCGCGCGCACGTCAACCGGTTCGAATATTCGCCGGCGGCCAAGGGGCTGCGGCGGATCAAGACCGTGGCGCTCGGCTATATCGCCGCATCGGGCGCGCCGGATGCCGCCGATCTGGCCTTTGCCCAGTTCGATCGTGCCGACAACATGACCGACCGGCAGGGCGCGCTGTCCACGCTGACCAATTCCCAGTCGGACAAGCGGATCGCCGCGCTGGATATCTTTTATCAGCGGTATCGCGACAATGCCCTGGTGCTGGACAAATGGTTCACCACCCAGGCGCTGTCGTCGCGCGACGACGCGCTGGAAAGTGTGATGGCGCTGGCCACCCACCCCGATTTCTCGCTGGCCAATCCCAACCGCGCGCGATCGCTGGTCGGGGCGTTCGGGGTCAATCAGCGGGCGTTTCACCGCGCCGATGGCAGCGGTTATCGGTTCCTTGCCGATCAGCTGATCGCGCTTGACCGCATCAACCCGCAGACCGCCGCCAAGCTGTTGCCGCCACTGGGTCGGTGGCGCCGGTTCGATGCGGCGCGGGGCGAACAGATGCGGGCGGAACTGTCGCGCATCCTTGCCCAGCCGGGGCTGAGCAAGGACCTGTTTGAACAGGCGTCAAAAAGCGTCGAGGGATAAGGCGGGCCGGCCATCCGCTGCGATCCGGGGACGGGCGCAGGACGGGACGGCCGGTGCCCCGTTCAATGCGGCGCTGGCGGGTTCAGCCATAGGCGCGGGCAAAAAAGACGATCGTCGTCGCGGCGGTCACCGCCAGCGTCCATAGCCGGACCGCAGCTGGCGGCAGCCGCTTGCCCAGATGCGCGCCGCCCCATCCGCCCAGGATCGCGCCCGCCAGCATCGGCAGGCAGCTTTTCCAGTCGATCATCCCAAAACCGATGAACACGATCGCCGCCGCCATGTTGGCCGCAGCCAGCATCAGCGTGCGCGGCGCGAACAGGCTGCGCGGATCAAGCCCGGCGAGCAGACCATAGGTCGCCGTCATCATCATGCCGACACCGCCGCCGAAATAGCCGCCGTAAATGCCCAGCACCCCCTGTGCCGTCAGCAGCGTCCGCCGCCCGATGGTCGTCCGCGCGCGCAGCCAGTCCGCCGCCCGCTTGCCAAAGGCGATGACGACGAACGCCAGCAGCAGCAGCCAGGGGATGATCACATCGAACGTGCGGGTCGGCGTCAGGACCAGCAACAGGCTGCCCAGCAGACCGCCGGCAAAGCAGATCGCAACCAGCAGCGGAACGGCGACTCCGCCCAGCGGGCGCAGTTCGCGGCGAAAGCTCCAGGCGCTGGTGATCGCGCCGGGCAGCAGAGCCATGTTGGACGTGGCATTGGCGACGGTCGCGGGCAGACCGAGCGCGATCAGCGCGGGCAGGGTGGCAAAGGTGCCGCCGCCCGCCAGCGCGTTCATCGCACCGCCCAGCATCCCGGCACCCACGGCCAGCAAAAGTGTTTCCGTCATCGCCCGGTCCTAGCCGTTTTGGACAGGGGTGCGAAGCGGCAGTGCTTGGACGATGGCGGCATCGTTCCTATCTGGACGCCAGCATCAGGGAGCCTGTTACCCGTGAATTACCTGCATACCATGATCCGCGTCACCGATCCCGACGCGACCGTCCGCTTCTTCAACCTGCTCGGCCTTCAGGAAACCAAGCGGATGGACAGCCAGGGCGGACGCTTCACCCTCATCTTCCTTGCCGCGCCGGGCGATATCGATCCCGCGACCGGGCGGGGCAAGGCGGAGGTCGAGCTGACCTATAACTGGCCGCCCGAGGATGGCAGCGCGCCGGAAACCTATTCCGGCGGCCGCAATTTCGGGCACCTCGCCTATCGCGTCGACAATATCTACGACACCTGCCAGCGGCTGATGGATGCCGGCGTGACGATCAACCGGCCGCCGCGCGACGGGCACATGGCGTTCGTGCGCACGCCGGACAATATCTCGGTCGAGCTGCTTCAGGCGGGCGATGCCCTTGCCCCGGCCGAACCCTGGGCGTCGATGCCCAATACCGGCGTCTGGTAAGGTCATGACCGCGCCGCTGGAGATCGTCCGGATCCCCGTGCTCAGCGACAATTATGTCTGGCTGGTCCACGAACCGGTGTCGGGTGAGACGATCGTGGTCGATCCCGCGGTGGCGGAACCCGTCCTGGCGGCGGCGGATGCGCGCGACTGGCGGATCGGGGCGGTGTGGAACACGCACTGGCACCCGGATCACACCGGCGGCAATCAGGGGATCAAGGACGCGACCGGCGCAACGGTGATCGCGCCGGCGGCAGAGGCGGCAAAGATTCCCACCGCCGATCGTCTGGTGGCCGAGGGCGACCGGGTGATGCTTGGCGTAGTGTCGGCACAGGTGCTGGCGGTGCCGGCCCATACGGCCGGTCACATCGCCTATCATCTGCCCGATGCCGCCACGATTTTCGTTGGCGACACGCTGTTCGCCATGGGTTGCGGGCGGCTGTTCGAGGGGACGGCGGCGCAGATGTTCGGCAATATGCAGCGGCTGGCGCTGCTGCCCCCCGATACCTCCGTTTACTGTGCCCACGAATATACCCTGTCCAATGGCCGCTTTGCCGCGCATGTCGAGCCCGGTAACAGGGCAATTGCGGCGCGGCTGGCCGAAGTGGCGGCGATGCGCGAGCGGGGGGAGGCGACGGTGCCGACCAGCATCGCGGCGGAATTGGCCACCAATCCGTTCATGCGGGCGACGACGGCGGAGCAGCTGGCCGAACTGCGCGCCGTAAAGGATGCGTTCAGGGGATAGGGCCGACGCTGAAGATCGGGTATATTGCTGCATCCGAACAGGGAGAGGGCATGTCATGAGATCAGCTATCGTCACCGCAGCGGCGCTGCTGATCGCCGGATGCGCCGCAACCCCCGAACAGATCGCCAGTGACCAGGCCGAGGCGGCGAAGGATTTTGCCACGGCGACCAAGGGCCGCGTTGCCGGCAAGCCGCAGCAGTGCATCGAGAATATCGGCGTGGACGGGCCGCAGATCATCGGCAACGACCGGCTGATCTATCGCCAGGGCGGCAAGCGCATCTGGGTGACGCAGCTGCGCAGCGAATGCCCGGGTCTTCGCCCGCAGGACAGCATCATCATTGCCGAGGTGTTCGGCGGACAGACCTGTCGCAACGACCGGTTTCGCGTCGTGCAGCGCGGGAACACCATTCCCGGCGCCTATTGCTTCTTCGGCGATTTCGTCCCCTATGACCGGGCGGAGTGACCCCCGCCCGGCCGAAGGGCATTACAGGACGTAGCGGCTGAGATCGGTGTTGCGGGCGATGCCCGACAGCTGTTTTTCGACATAGGCGGCATCGACCGTCAGCGTCTGGCCGGTGCGATCCTCTGCATCGAAGCTGACTTCTTCCAGCAGCTTTTCCATCACCGTCTGAAGCCGCCGCGCGCCGATATTCTCGACGCTGTCGTTCACGTCCGCCGCGATGCGGGCGATGGCGAGGATGCCGTCATCGGTAAAGCTGACGCTGACCTGTTCGGTGCCGAGCAGGGCGACATATTGCTGAAGCAGCGATGCCTTTGTGTCCGACAGGATCGCCACGAAATCCTCGACCGTCAGCGCCTTCAGCTCGACGCGGATCGGCAGGCGGCCCTGAAGCTCGGGCAACAGGTCGCTCGGCTTGGCGACGTGGAAGGCGCCCGAGGCGATGAAGAGCACGTGATCGGTCTTCATCGGTCCATATTTGGTGGCGACCGTCGTCCCCTCGATCAGGGGCAGCAGGTCGCGCTGCACGCCTTCACGGCTGACCGATCCGCCGCGCACGTCGCTGACCGCGATCTTGTCGATCTCGTCCAGGAACACGATCCCGTTGGCCTCTGCATCCGCAAGCGCGACGCGGGCCACATCGTCCTGGTCGAGCCGCTTGTCCGCCTCTTCCTCGACCAGTTTGGCCCAGGCGGCGGGAACGGCCAGCTTGCGGCGCTTCAGGTTGTTCTGACCGAACGCCTTGCCCATCATTTCACTGAGGTTGATCATGCCGACATTGGCGCCGCCGGGGATTTCGAACGGCATCTGCGGCGCAGCCTCCACCTCGATCTCGATTTCCTTGTCATCGAGATGGCCGTCGCGGAACCGCTGGGCAAAGGCCTCCCGCGTTGCCTGGGAACTGTCCTTGCCGGTCAGCGCGTCGAGCAGGCGTGCCAGGGCGGCCTCCTCTGCCTTGTCCTTCACCGCGATGCGGCGGCGTTCCTTTTCAAGGCGGATCGATTCCTCGACCAGGTCGCGGGCGATCTGTTCGACGTCGCGGCCGACATAGCCGACTTCGGTGAACTTGGTCGCTTCGACCTTGACGAACGGGGCGTCGGCCAGCTTGGCCAGACGACGGCTGATCTCTGTCTTGCCGCAGCCGGTCGGGCCGATCATCAGAATGTTTTTCGGGCTGACCTCGTCGCGCAGATCGGGGCTGAGCTGTTGCCGGCGCCAGCGGTTGCGCAGCGCGACGGCGACGGCGCGCTTGGCATCCGCCTGGCCGATGATGTGGTCGTCCAGCGCGCGGACGATCGTTTTTGGGGTGAGGGTGTCGTTCATGGGTCTCTTCTCAAGCCCCTCCCCTTCAGGGGAGGGGTTGGGGGTGGGGCAGTCCAGCAGGCGATGGGCTCGGTGAGACGCATAGGCCCCACCCCAACCCCTCCCCTGAAGGGGAGGGGCTAGGTCGCGGCGTCCAGCGTCTCCACCGTCAGGCGGTCGTTGGTGTAGACGCACAGGTCGGCGGCGATCGCCATCGCCTTTCGCGCCAGCACCTCCGGGTCTGGCTCATAATCGGCAAGAGCGCGGGCGGCGGCGAGGGCGAAGTTGCCCCCCGATCCGATCGCGGCGATCCCCGCTTCCGGTTCCAGCACATCGCCGTTGCCGGTGATGACCAGCGTCACATCCTTGTCCGCGACGATCAGCATCGCCTCAAGATTGCGAAGATACTTGTCCGTCCGCCAATCCTTGGCCAGTTCGACCGCGGCGCGCAGCAACTGGCCCTGATGCCGTTCCAGCTTGCCCTCCAGCCGTTCGAACAGGGTGAAGGCATCGGCGGTCGCCCCGGCGAACCCGGCGATCACCTTGCCATCGCCCAGCGGCCGCACCTTGCGCGCGTTGGGCTTCATCACGGTCTGGCCGGCGGACACCTGGCCGTCGCCGGCGATCACCACCTTGCCGGATTTGCGCACGGAAAGGATGGTGGTGCCGTGCCACTGGATCTTGTCGCTCATGCCCCGGGATATGGGATGTGGCGGATGGGGTGTTCAAGGGTGGGGGTTGGGGAACGCGATCATCCTCCCCCGCCAGGGGGAGGTGCCGCCAAGGGCGGCGGAGGGGGCGGAGGCACGGCACTTGACCGGGCACCCGCCCCCTCCGACCCGCTGGCGCGGGCCACCTCCCCCTGGCGGGGGAGGATCTGAACAGGTCAGATACCGATGCAGAGATATTTGGTCTCCAGATAGTCATCGAGGCCGTACAGCGATCCCTCGCGCCCCATGCCGGACTGTTTGACGCCGCCAAAGGGCGCGACTTCGGTGGAGATGAGGCCGGTGTTGATGCCGATCATTCCCGCCTCGATCGCCTCTGCCACCCGCCAGACGCGGGAAAGGTCGCGGGCGTAGAAATAGGCGGACAGGCCGAAGGGGCTGTCATTGGCGGCGGCGATCACCTGTTCCTCCGTCTCGAACTTCAGCACCGGGGCGACGGGGCCGAAGGTTTCTTCCTGCGTCGCGATCATGTCGGCGGTGACGCCGGTCAGCACGGTGGGTTCGTAGAACAGCGCCCCGGCATCGGCGCGCCTGCCGCCGGTCACCAGCGTCGCGCCCTTTTCCAGCGCATCGGCGACGTGCGCCTCCACCTTTTCCAGCGCCTTTTTGTCGATCAGCGGACCCAGTTTCGCATCGGGATCGGTGCCCGGCGCGGGTTTCAGTTTCGACGCGGCGGCGGCGAGTTTTTCGACAAAGGCGTCGTGGATGCCCGCCTGGGCATAGATGCGGTTCGCGCAGACGCAGGTCTGGCCGTTGTTGCGATATTTGGACTGGATAGCGCCCTCTACCGCGGCATCCAGGTCGGCATCGTCGAATACGATGAAGGGCGCATTGCCGCCCAGTTCCAGGCTGAGCTTCTTGATGGTCGGTGCGCACTGGGCCATCAGTTTCGCGCCCGTCGCGGTCGAGCCGGTGAAGCTGAGTTTCGCGACGCGCGGGTCGGAGGTCAGCACGCCGCCGATGGTCGCCGAATCGCCCGTGACGATGTTGAACAGCCCCTTTGGCAGCCCCGCCTCCAGCGCCAGCGCGCCGATGGCCAGCGCGCTGAACGGCGTTTGCAGCGCGGGTTTCAGGACCATGCCGCAGCCCGCGGCAAGCGTGGGCGCCAGTTTCCGCGCAATCATCGCGGCCGGGAAATTCCACGGCGTGATCGCGGCAACGACGCCGACCGGCTGTTTCAGGACGACAATCCGCTTGTCCCGCTGATGCCCCGGAATCACGTCGCCATAGGCCCGCTTGCCCTCTTCGGCGAACCATTCGAAGAAGCTGGCGGCATAGGCGATCTCGCCCTTTGCCTCGGCCAGCGGCTTGCCCTGTTCCAGCGTCATCAGTTCGCCCAGCGCGTCCTGATGCTGCATCATCAGGTCGAAGATGCGGCGGATGACGCGGGCGCGCTCTGCCGCCGTCCATTGCCGCCATTCGGCCATGGCATGGGCGGCGGCGGCGATCGCCCGGTCCGTTTCCGCCTCCCCCAGATCGGGGACGCGGCCGATGATCCGCCCGGTGGCGGGATCATCGACATCGATCCATCCGTCCCCCGAAACCCATTCGCCATCGATCAGGGCAGCTTCGCGGATCAGGTCGGACATGGAGCGGTTCCTTGGCAAAAAGGGTCGTGCCCCGACCGTAACAGGGCCGGGGCATGGCGCGTCAACGCAGAAGGCCCCGGACCGCTCCCTCGATCAACGGTCCACCCCCCTTGCCTTTCCCCATTGGCGGGCGGCGGTGTAGCCCAGATAGCCGGTGGCAAAGAGCGCATAGAGCGGTTCGGGCAGGCCGTTGAGATAGGCGTTCATCGCGGCCGCGATGCCCAATGCCATTTCGGGCCGGACCGCGCCGAGCAGGCCCATGGGGATGGAAAACAAGAGGATCGCATACATCACATAGAGGAAGCTGGGCCGGGCCCGGCTGGTCCAGGGATCGGTCGATTGCGCCTCTGCGATGATGGCGGACAGTTGCGTCCGAACCCCCTCCAGCTCATGCGCGGCCTCCAGCTTCAGCAGTTCCAGCTTGGCCGCATCGCGTGCCTTTGGGTCGGGAATGATCTTGTCGATAAGACCGGCGACGGGGCCGATCAGGGTGCCGAGAATGCTCATGAAGGATCCTTTCGCTTGACAGTTCGGCTGACAGTTTTGACAAAGCTGCAGGGTTTTCACCGTCAGTCCGTCGAACCGATGCGGTTCGCCAGCCAGCCGTAGAGAAACGCCTTGTTCAGCGGACGCTGTTCGGTCAGCGCGACATAGCGTTCGCCCTGAAGCGCATCGCAGGCGCGGGTCAGCACGGTTTCGCCGAGCGTCGGGCGCTGGGCAAGAAAGGCGTCGAGCGCCGCCAGGGTGCGCGGCCCGACCTGTCCATCGGGCAGCAGCAGCGTGCCGTCGCGGTCCAGTGCATTGAGCGCGCGTTGCAGGAAGCCGATGGCGACGGACGGCCCCATATTGACGCCGGTGTCGAACAATTCCGCCGCCAGTGCCGGCGCGCGCTCGGCGATCCGATCCAGCCGCGGGCGGGTCCAGTACAGCCGTCGATAGATGGATTCCGCGACGGCGCGGGGCAGGTGGCGCATCGGGCCATGATAGCCCTCTGCCCGCGCAACCCGCTGCGTGATGCCATAGCGGGTGGCGCCGCCGCGATCGGCGGGGTGATCGGTATAGCCCCCTTCCCGGTCGATGACGGCGTCAATCAGCGTGTCGATGTCCATGGGTCGTTCCTCCTGTCGTCAGGAGATCATCTTAACCCATCTGGTTATCTGTAGGACAGGGCGGGGGAGGATCGTAACGGGTCAGGGGTCCACTTCGGTATGGACGCGGCGTTTGACCAGGGTAAGGCCCAGCCAGACCAGGGCGAGGACAGCGGGCGTGGCCATCGCCATCCAGTAGGCGGCGCCGTGATCCTTGTCGCCGAACGGCTTCAGGACATAGCCGAGCAGGCCGAGGACATAATAGCTGAGCGCGAAGACCGAAAATCCCTCGACCAGCTGTTGCAGCCGGACCTGAAGGTCGGCGCGCCGGTTCATGTTGGTCAGGATCGCCTGATTCTGCCGCTCAAGCGCCAGACCCTGACGCAGGCTTATAAGGTTGCAGGTGCGCGCGATCCGTTCGGACAGGTCGGTGAGCCGGCGCTCCACCACTTCGCAGGTCCGGATCGCGGGCAAGAGGCGGCGTTCGATGAATTCGGTCGGGCCGGAATAGCCGGCGATGCGGGTTTCGCGGAGCGAATGGAGCCGGTCGAGCGTCAGCCGCTGATAGGCGAAGGTCGCGCCCATGCGGAAGCGGATGGCGGCGGCGCGGTCCTCCACCTCTGTCGCCAGCCGGGTGAGCGCGCCAAGCAGCGCCTCGTCATCGCCGTCGGGCGCAGTCAGCGCGCGGGCGAGCGAGGCGTGGCGATCCTCCGCCTCGCTGAGCCAGGGGAGGAGGCCGCGCGCCTCGGGAAAGCCGAGCAGGGCGAGTTTCCGGTAATTGCCGACCTCAAGCAGCGTCTGGACAAGGCGGGCTGGCTCGTCATTGGCAAGGGCCAGATCCTCGATCCAGATGCGGCCCGCGCCCTCCGCCTTCAGCGAATAATCGCTCCAGATCCGGGCCGCGCCGTCGAACACGAACGCGCTGACCAGACGCGCGGGATCGAACTGTGCAGGGTCGGGCGCGGGCGCACCGCGCGGGGCGACCACCACCTCGATCGAGCGGAACACAGCGCCGGGCAGGCCATCCAGCCAGGGCGAATCGGGGATCAGATCGTCGGCATCGTCCGACAGCAATTCGGTGATCGTCGCAAATTCGGTATGCTGTTCCCAGATGCGGGTGGCATCGCCGTCGCGCCGTTCAAACCGGCCCTTGTCCAGCGCCTCGGCAGGGGCGCCGATGCCGGCCAGCCAGTCGCGGGTCGCATCGCGCACCGGTCCGTTTTGCAACAGCAACCATTGCCGCACGCGAAAGGGCGGTGCGACCAGCGGCAGCATGCGCAGGTGCATGAGTTCCGAAAAGGTGCGGCGCAGCGGATGTTCGGCATTGCCCCCGGTCATGCTGGCCGATCCCCCTGTCCCGCGCCCGGCAGTGCGGGTCGTTTCGGTGTTGCCCTGTCTCCCCCTTTTGACACGGAAAGCCAAGCGGCGAATCCATCGGCGGGGCGAAGTTCGGGTTTGTCGCAGGACGGGGGGCGGGCTATCCTGCCCGCCGCGCGGAATACAGGGAGCAGCGGCATGGCGACGCAATTCAGGCTGAACGGCAAATCCGTGGCGTGGGAGGGCGATCCCGATACGCCGCTGCTGTGGGTGCTGCGCGACGAGCTGGCGCTGACCGGCACCAAATATGGCTGCGGCATCGCCCAGTGCGGAGCGTGCACCGTGCATCTGGACGGCAAGCCGAAGCGGTCGTGCGTCACGCCGGTCAAGTTCGTCGGCGGGCATGACGTGACGACGATCGAGGGCGTCGCCGGGCCGGTGGCCGAAGCGGTGAAGGCGGCATGGACCGCGATCGACGTGCCGCAATGCGGGTTCTGCCAGTCGGGCCAGGTGATGAGCGCCATCGGCCTGCTGGCCGCCAAGCCCAAGGTGACGGACGAGGATATCGACGGGGCGATGGCGGGCAATATCTGCCGCTGCGCCACCTATGTCCGCATCCGTCAGGCGATCAAGGACGCCGCGGCAAAGCTGGGCGAAGGAGCGGTGGCATGAACGCGGTGACACCGACAAGGCGCGGGTTCCTGACCGGCGGGGCGCTGATCTTTGGCATGACCCTGCCGATCGGCGGCAGGGCAGCGCGGGCGGCCGCCGGCCCGGCAGCGGCAGAGGCGATCCAGCCCAATGCGTTCGTCAAGATCGCGCCCGACAACAGCGTCACCGTCATCATCAAGCATATCGAGTTCGGGCAAGGCCCGGCAACCGGGCTGGCGACGCTGGTGGCGGACGAGATGGATGCCGATTGGGGCCAGATGCGCGTCGAAATGGCCCCTGCCAACGACCCGCTCTACAAGAACCTGATGTTCGGCACGATGGGCACGGGCGGATCGACCGCGATGGCCAACAGCTGGACGCAGATGCGCACCGCAGGCGCGTCGGCCCGCGCGATGCTGATCGAGGCGGCGGCGCGCCGCTGGGGCGTGAAGGCGGACGCGGTCAGCGTGGCGAAGGGCGTGGTGAGCGCAGGGGACCGGCGGGCGACGTTCGGCGAACTGGTGGCGGACGCGGCGAAACTGACCCCGCCGGAAAAGCCGGTGCTGAAAACGCCGGAGCAATGGACGCTGATCGGGACTGACGTGCCCAAGGTCGATACCGCGATCAAGACCGACGGGTCGGCGCGGTTCACCATGGACCTGAAACCCGGCGGCACGGTGCAGACCGCGATCCTGCACCCGCCCGCATTTGGCGCGACGCTGAAATCCATGGACGATGCCGCCGCACTGGCGGTGCCGGGCGTGCGGGCGGTCAAGGCGATCCCGCGCGGCATCGTGGTCTATGCCGACAGCTTTCATGCGGCACAGCTGGGCCGCGCCGCGCTGACCGCCGAATGGGATATGGCCAAGGCCGAAACCCGGTCGAGCGAGGCGATGGCGCAAAGCTATATCGCGGCGGCCGCCAAGCCCGGCCGCGTGGTGGCCAAGGAGACGCGCGGCGACCTGAACCAGACGGGCGTGCGCACCGTTGAGGCGGCCTATGTCTTTCCGTTCCTGGCCCATGCGCCGATGGAGCCGCTGGACATCATCATCCATGCCCAGGACGGCAAGGCCGATGTGTGGATGGGCAGCCAGTTCCAGGTCGGCGAGATGAAGGCGATCGGCGGCGTGCTGGGCCTGTCCCCGGACAAGGTGACGCTGCACCAGCAATATGCCGGCGGCAGTTTCGGGCGGCGGGCCGAGCCGGACAACGGCTTTGTCGTCGAGGCGGCGATGGCGGCAAAGGCATTTGGCCAGCCGGTGCCGGTCAAGCATGTGTGGACGCGCGAGAATGACATTCGCGGCGGGCGTTACCGGCCGCTGACCGTCCACAAGCTGACCGGCATGGTCGATGCCGCCGGCAATGTGGTGGGATGGGATCAGGTGATCGCCGCCCAGTCGTTCATGCTGCCGCCGCCGACCGAGGGTCAGACCCAGGAGCGCGACGATGCCAGCATGTACGAGGGATCCGGCCCGGAAAACTATGCGATCCCGAACACGCGCCTGTCGTGTCACGTGATGCAGAACGGCGTGCCGACGCTGTGGTGGCGGTCGGTCGGGCATACGCACACTGCCTATGCCGGAGAGACGTTCATCGATGAGTTGCTCAGCATCGGCAGCAAGGATGCGGTCGAGGGACGGCTGGCGCTGCTGAAGGATGTGCGGGCGAAGGGCGTGCTGACCCGGGTTGCCGAACGGTCCGGCTGGGGCCGGGCGCTGGGCGAGGGCCGGGCGCTGGGCGTCGCCGTGCACAAGAGTTTCGGCACCTATGTCGCGCAGGTGGCTGAGGTGTCGAAGGGGAAGGACGGCCTGCCCCGCGTGCACAAGGTGTGGTGCGCGGTCGATTGCGGCGTGCCAGTGAACCCCAATGTCATCCGCGCGCAGATGGAGGGCGGCATCGGCTTCGGCATCGGCCACGCCCTGTATGCCGAAGTGACGATTGCCGAGGGCGGCATGGTCGACCAGGGCAATTTCAACGATTACCGCAGCCTGCGCATCCACGAGATGCCGGAGGTGGAGGTGGACATCATCAAGTCCGGCGCCGATCCGACCGGGGTGGGCGAGCCGGGCGTGCCGCCATCGGCCCCCGCGGTCGCCAATGCGTGGCGCAAGCTGACCGGACGGGCGGTGCGGCGGCTGCCCTTCACTCACACGGATAATACAGGAAACGTGGCATGACGAGCGGGGCGAACAAGGCAGGCTGGGCCGTGCTGGCGCTGGCGGCGATGACGGTCCCGGCGGCGATCTGGGCGAGCGGGGCGGCGGAGAGTGAAGCCAACCTGAAATCGGCAGCATCCTTTTCCAGCATCGCCAACCGGGACGCGCGTTCGGCGGCGATCTTTACCGAAATGGGCAAGGTGCTGCAGCATCCGCGATGCGTGAACTGTCATCCGCGCACCGATTCGCCGCTGCAGGGCGATGAGGGGCGGTTCCATATGCCGCCGGTCGAGCGCGGCAAGGACGGGCATGGCGTTGCCGGGATGGAATGTTCGACCTGTCACGGGCCGGAAAATGTCACCTATGCCAATGGCACGGGCAGCATCCCCGGCCATCCCGAATGGCATCTGGCCCCGGCCAGCATGGCATGGGAGGGCAAGAGCCTGCGCCAAATCTGCGAGCAGTTGAAGGACCGGAAGCGCAACGGCGGCAAGACGCTGGACCAGATCGTGGCGCACAATGCCGAGGACGGACTGGTCGGCTGGGGCTGGAACCCCGGCAAGGGCCGCACCCCCGCACCGGGCACCCAGGCGCAGTTCGGCGAGCTGACGCGGGCCTGGGTGGAAAGCGGCGCGAAGTGCCCGGCGTAAGGACCGCCCCTTAAGCAGCGGTGCGGACCCGGTTCCTGCCCTCGCGCTTGGCGGCGTAGAGGGCGCTGTCGGCTTCGCGCACCAGATCGACCGGGGTCTGGCCCGGATGATGGGCGGCGAGGCCGCAGCTGATCGAGCAAAGCACCGCCGTGCCGCTGTCGTCATGGACGGGCGTGCGGGCAATGGCGGCCGCGATGCGTTCGCAGGCCATGCGTGCCGCCGACGGGCCGCAGGCAAAGAGGATCACGAATTCGTCGCCGCCCAGCCGCCCGACCAGATCGTCGGGCCGGGTGCCGAGTTTCAGGCGATGGGCGATTTCCTGTAGCACCATGTCGCCGACCTGATGCCCGAAACTGTCGTTCACGCCCTTGAACCGGTCGACATCGATCAGGGCGAGGGTGAGCGGGCCATCGGCATAGGCGGCCATGCGGTGCGTCAATTGCCGTTCGAATCCGGCGCGGTTGGCAATGCCGGTCAGGCCATCGGTTTCCGCCGCCTGGGCCAGCGCCAGTTCGCGGGCCTTTCGGTCCGAAATGTCGCGGATGGTGGCGACGACGCCCAGCAGCACCGACTGTTCGCCGCGCACCGCCTTGAACGCGATTTCCGCCGTCGTCCCGGGCTGACCCGGCGGCATGATCTCGACATGCTGGACCTGATCGCTGGCCAGCGCGCGGGCCCAAGCATGACCAAGCAGGCGGCTGCGGTCAGGATCGAGCGCCATCACCGGCACGCCGGCAAGCGCATCGGCGGACAGGCCGAGCAACCCCTCTGTCGCGCCATGGGCCGACTGGCAGCGGCCGGTGGCATCGAAATCGAGCAGCACGTCGACCGCGTTCGCCATCACCAGTTTCAGGCTTTCCTTGCGCTGATACAGGTCGGCCAGCGTATCGGCGCGCGATCCGACGACCGCCGCGACGGGCAGGGTGGTGAGCGACAGGCAGAGCAGATAGACCTGAAGCGCGAACACCTGAAACCCCGGATTGTCGGAAGTCGCCGGCAGCGGGCCATGGCCCCACAAGGTCGCCAGCGCGCCGATCACCGCGACGATCATGACGCCCGATTGCGCGCCCAGTCGCCCGGTGCGGAACGCGATCAGCAACAGCGGCACGAACGGCAGGAACAGGAGCGGGATGGGCGAGACGAAGAACACGCCATAGCTGACCGCCGCCATCAGCAGCATCAGACCCGCCCTGATGGCCTGTTCGCGCGCGCTGACCCGCCATTCGCGGAACAGGTCGCCGGCAAACAGCCCCTGTGCAAAGGGTGTCAGGACGAGCAGGCCGAGCCCGTTACTGAGGAACCATCGCTGGAATTGCAGCCAGAAGGCCTCGCCAAAGGCCAGGCTGGTCAGGCAGGCACCTGCCAGCGCGCCGAAGAATGGAGCGACAAGGCCCGCCCAGAGGACGAAGTGGCCCAGCATCCGGGCATCGGCCAGAAGCCCGCCCGCCCGCATCCGCCGCGACAGCATCAGCGCCGCAAAGAGCACCTGTGCCATGTTGATGGCACCATAACAGGGGAGGACCGGCGCCCAGCCGCGCATCACCCAGTTGGCGACCAGATTGCCCAGCCATCCCGCGATCAACAGCGCCGGCCATTTGACCCGGCGATGATTGAGTAACAGCGCGAGGACGACCGCATCGGCCAGCCAGAGCGCAGCGTGACCGCGCCCGTCGCTGGTCAGCCAGATGGTACCGGCGGCCAGCAGGCAATAGGCCCCCCCGCCGCCGATCGCGACCATCATGTCCCGTGCCGAAAACCGAAACATCCCCATCCCGGCATTGGTTAGCGCAGCCGCAGTAAATGCATCGCTAAGCCCGTTGCGTATTTTCCCGTATCAGGCGGCCAGCGTTGCCTGTTCCCGTGCCGCCGTGCCGCGCCATTTCACCGGGCGGAAGATCACCGTCAGCACCAGTGGCTCCTTGATGGCGGGTGCCGGGGCGAGCAGAAAGGCGTCGGGCGTGCAGCGATAGAGATCGTCGTCCATTTCGCCCATCCCCTCTGTGATCGTGGTCGCGGGCGCGCCCTTTGGCAGGCCGTTGTCGTCGAAATCGCTGACCCGGTGCCAGCTTGCATCCTCGATCTGCACCCATTCGGCGATGGCGCCCAGCTGAATGGCGGGGGTGAATTTGCCCGCCCCGATCGGCACGGCGATCCGGTACCAGCCATCGGCGGTGGGCCGGGCGGTAAAGGGCATCACCAGCTGTCCATCGGCGCTGGTCATGATGACGGGGATGTCCACGCCGCCCACTTCGAAATCCGAATTGCGGATATCGAGCGCAAAGCGGCTGGCAGCAAACAGCGACAGGTTGAGCGGCAGGCCGAAGCTTTGCAGCTCGCCCGGAATGTACATCCGGCTGGTTTCGTTGATGTAGGAAAGGCCGCGGCGACGCAGGCCCGTTTCGGCATGGGTCCGATCGACGAATTTCAGCATTTGGTTGGTGCCCAGATTGACGTCCTGATCGAAGCTTTCGAACAGCTTTGCCTCTTCGCCCGTCGGCATGAAGAACAGGCGGGTCATCGCGGCGGCGGCCATGCGGGTGCGGGCATCGACGGTGTCGGATGCGGCGGGCGCGCGCTGGCCCAGCGACTGGTTCGCGGCATGGGCAAAGGCAAGCGCCCCGGCCTGAACCGCGTCGCGGGTGGCGTTCTGCTGCCCCTTGATATCCGCCTTTTCGCGGATCGGCGTGCCGTCGGCCTGATAGTCGATGGTCGATCCCTGCGCCACGTTGCACAGCTGTTCGGCGACCGCGACACAGGTGCCAAGCGCCTGGACAAGGCGGAAATCATAGTTGCGGATGTCGACCATCCCGCGCTTGTCATAGCCGGTCAGCTGTTCCTCGCGCATGAACAGGTATCGGCCGGCAATGGTCAGGCCCATGCGGCTGGTCAGCATCGGCGTCAGGATGTTCTGAACCGTGCCGTTATAGCCGACATCGATCATCATCACCGCATCGCCATGTTCCACGCCGGCCCGCGCAAGATGCGCGATCAGCTTGTCCGCAAACTTGTGCGTGCGGGTCAGGATTTTCTTGCGCAGGGCGGGATTGCGGATCGCCTTGACGAAGGCGGGACGCGGATCGACGCCCTTGACCAGTTTGGTGAACGCCTTGTGCTCATTTTCGAAGAGCAGGAGGTTGCGGGCGACGGCTTCCGGCGGGATGCGGTTCAGCCATTCATGGACATAGGTGTCGATGGACGCATCGTCGTGGATGCCGGCGCGCATCGAGACGAAGCGGCTGGTTTCGATGGGCTGGGCGCCATAGTCGGGGAAGGTCGCGTCAAAGATCTTCCACGGCAGAAAGCCGTCGCGCATCAGGAACAGCGGCTTCACCCGCTTGCCCGTGCGGGCCGCCATTTCGTCAATCTCCTGCCGCAGCCACAGGGCAAAGGCGTGGAGCGATGGGCCGAACACGTCATGGCCAAGCGAATAGGCCGGGTCGGTTTCCTGGCGCATCGCAATGGCGGCGCGGTGCGGCTGAAGGATCGGGCGGCTGACGCGCATGGTCGGATCGACCATGGTGGCCGCCGCGCTTTCAAGGCGCAGGCGCTGTTCGGCCTGTTTGTCGAACTGGACGAGATGGGCGGCATGGATCCCGCGCTTGATCGCCGGGGCATAATCGGCGCGGGGATTGTCGCCGATGTGGAACATCTGGTCCGGGCGCAGGCCCAGTTCATCGAGCACGATGTCGAACAGGGTGCCCGCCTTGTGCGTGCCATAGGCGGACGAGACGAAGACGCGATCGACCAGCGCAAGCACGTCGTCGCCAGCGGCATGGGCGACCAGGCGGCGCAGCTGATGCTCGGTCAGGTACATGTCGGAAACGAGGATGATCGACAGGCCGCGTGCCTTTGCGGCGCGCATCAGGTCGATGGTGGGGGCAAAGGCCCAGACATGGCGTTCCTCCGCCTGAAGCTCCGCCTCGATCAGCGCGTCGATCCGGTCGGGCGCGGCATTGGGGAGCATCCGGCCGTAAATGTCGGGCATCACGATTTCGTCGCGGCCCTCGGCATTCTTCACGATCTGGCGACAGGCGGTTTCGGCCCAGAAGCGGGGTTCAAGCCCGCCGGCGATGCCCAGATCGGCCATCACGTCGCGCGGGGCATGGGTGTTGCGCCAGACCAGCGTATCCCAGCAATCGAGCGACAGCGTGGTCACGCCGTCCGGTATCCGGTCGATCAGGCCCGGCAGTTCATATCCGCGCACCTGAAGCTTCATCGCCATGGCCAAAAATCCCCTGTTGGCACACCAAGATCATGGTTGACGGTTTATTGACTGGAAGGGTTGGCAAATGGTTAACGCGGGCGGGCGGGCGCTTGTCGCGCGGGCGCCGGATGCTAGGATCGCGGGCATGAAAAGGACGATGTTGGTGATTGCCGGCGCGCTGGCGCTGTCTCCCCGCCCCGCCGCGGCGCAGGATGCCGTGCCCGTCGCGCCGCCCGCGCCGACAGCCGGGGCGGACACCCGCCTGTTCGAACTGCGCATCTATTATCCCGAACCCGGCAAGCTGGCTGCGCTGAACGCCCGGTTCCGGGGCCATACGACCAAGCTGTTCGCGCGGCACGGCATGACCAACATCGCCTATTGGAACGATGCGCCGTCCGCCGACGCGCCGGAGGGCCGGGTCGTTTACGTGCTGGCCTATGCCGATCGGGCCAGCCGCGATGCAGCCTGGGCCGCGTTTGTCGCCGATCCCGAATGGCAGGCCGTGGCCAGGGCATCGGAGGCGAACGGCAAGCTGGTCCGCATGGTCGACAGCATCTTCATGACGGCAACGGATTATTCGCCGTCGATCCGGCCGGAAAACTGACGCCGGGAACGGCGCAGCGGCTTGGCGGCAGCGGTCCGGATGGGTAGGACGCCCGCCGACCCACGGAAGGAAATTGGCATGAGCGGCTGGACGATCGGGATCATCGGCGGATCGGGGCTGTACGGCGTCGAGGGGGTCGAGGACGGCCATTGGGTGGAGGTGCATTCGCCCTGGGGCCAGCCGTCGGACGAGCTGTTCGTCGGGCGGATCGGCCATGTAAAGGTCGTGTTCCTGCCCCGGCACGGGCGCGGGCACCGGATCAGCCCGTCCGAGCTGAATGCGCGGGCGAATGTCGATGTGCTGAAGCGGCTGGGCGTGACGGACGTGCTGTCCATTTCCTCCGTCGGATCGCTGGCCGAGGAGCGGGCGCCGGGCACGTTCACCATCGTTGATCAGTTCATCGACCGGACGCGCGGCCGGCCGTCCAGCTTTTTCGGGTCGGGCATGGTCGCCCATGTGTCGATGGCCGATCCGGTCTGTCCGCGCCTGTCCACGCTGGCCCGCGACGCAGCCATCGCGGCGGGCGCGACCGTGCATGACGGCGGGACCTGTCTGGTGATGGAAGGGCCGCAATTCTCGACGAGGGCGGAAAGCAACCTGTATCGCCAATGGGGTTGCCACGTCATCGGCATGACCGCGATGCCGGAGGCGAAACTGTGCCGCGAGGCGGAGCTGCCCTATGCGCTGGTCGGGATGGTCACCGATTATGACTGCTGGCGCGAGGGCGAGGAGGCGGTGGATGTCGCGGCCGTCATCCGTCAGTTGTCGGCCAATGCGGAAAAGGCACGCGCGCTGGTCGTGAACCTGATCCGCGCGCTGCCCGAGGTGCGGCCCGCCAGTCCCATCGACACCTGTCTGGACGCGGCGCTGATCACCGCGCTGGATGTGCGCGATCCGGAATTGCTGGGCAGGCTGGACGCGGTGGCCGGGCGGGCGCTTCGCTGAGGCTGCGGGCCGGGAGCGTTACTTCGCCGGGGTCCAGATCTGGCTCTGACAGAAGGGGCCCCAGCATCCCTTGACCTCAAGCCCCGCATTGGTGCGCTTGACGATCGACCGATAGGTCTTGCCGCTGCGCGGATCATAGATCTGGCCGCGCCAGTCGGCCTTGGCCGCGGTAAAGCCGGTCAGGATGTTCATCCCCTCGATCGGCCGGGTGCGCTTGGCCGGATCGGGATTGTTCGTGTCCTTGGCGTTTTTCGGTGCCTTGGGATCAAGGATTTTGGCGATGCGGCCGCACAGCGACGTGCCGCAGGGAGCGATTTCGACCATGGCGTTGTTGCCGGGGGTCAGCCAGCGGCCGGTGATCGCCTGCGGTGCGGCAGCCAGCGCTGGAGTGGCCAGAAGGAACGTCGCCGTCAGAATCGCCATGGCCCGCATGATGCACTCCCCAGAAGTTTCAGCGGGTTAGGCCAGCGGCTTGGGGCGGAATTGTGGCAGAGCGCCGCCCCGGCCCGAAGACCGGGGCGAAAGCGCCAGCGATCAGGCCGCCAGCTTGCGCAGGACGTAGTGCAGGATGCCGCCGTTCAGGAAATAATCCAGTTCGTTGGCGGTATCGATGCGGCACTTGGCATGGAAGGTCGCGTTGGTGCCGTCGGCGCGGGTAACGATCACCTCAACATCCTGACGCGGCGACAGGGTGGCGACGCCGCGGATGGTGAAGCGTTCATCGCCCTTCAGCCCCAGCGTTTCGCGGCTGGTGCCTTCAGCGAACTGAAGCGGCAGGACGCCCATGCCGACCAAGTTCGAGCGGTGGATGCGCTCAAAGCTTTCCGCGATGACGGCGCGCACGCCCAGCAGGTTCGTGCCCTTTGCCGCCCAGTCGCGCGACGAACCGGTGCCATATTCCTTGCCAGCGATCACGACCAGCGGCGTGCCGTCGGCCTTGTGCCGCATGGCGGCATCATAGATCGGCATCACTTCGCCATTGTAATGTGTCATGCCGCCTTCGATGCCGGGCACCATTTCGTTCTTGATGCGGATGTTGGCAAACGTGCCGCGCATCATCACTTCATGGTTGCCGCGGCGCGCGCCATAGGAATTGAAGTCCGCCTTGGCCACCTGATGCGACTGAAGGAACAGGCCCGCCGGGCTGTCCGCCTTGATGCTGCCCGCCGGACTGATGTGATCGGTGGTGATCGAATCGGCCAGGATGGCAAGCGGCTTTGCCTCGATGATGTCCGCGACCGGAGCCGGGGTCATCGTCATCCCTTCGAAATAGGGCGGGTTGGCGATGTAGGTCGAACCGGCGCGCCACGAATAGGTGCCCGATCCTTCGACGCTGATCTTCTGCCAATGCGCGTCGCCGGCATAGACATTGCCATAGCGGTTGCGGAACATCGCATCGTCGATGTTCGCCGCCACGGTCAGCGCGACCTCTTCATTGGTCGGCCAGATGTCCTTCAGATAGACGGGGCCGTTGGTGCCTTCGCCGATCGGGGTTTCGGTAATGTCCTCGGTCACCGTTCCCTTCAGCGCATAGGCGACGACCAGCGGCGGCGATGCGAGGAAGTTGGCACGCACGTCGGGCGACACGCGCCCTTCGAAATTGCGGTTGCCCGACAGGACGCTGGCGGCGACGATGTTGTTGCCGTTGATCGCGCGGCTGATCGGTTCGGCCAGCGGGCCGGAATTGCCGATACAGGTGGTGCAGCCATAGCCAACGAGGTTGAAGCCGACCGCGTCCAGTTCCGCCTGAAGCCCGGATTTGACCAGATAGTCGGTCACGACCTGCGACCCGGGTGCAAGCGAGGTCTTGACCCACGGCATCGGCTTCAGCCCCAGCGCGTTCGCCTTTTTCGCGACCAGGCCGGCGGCGACCAGCACCGACGGGTTGGACGTGTTGGTGCACGAGGTGATCGCAGCGATGACGACGTCGCCGTCGCCGATGTCATGGTCGCGGCCTTCGACCGGCGTGCGTTCGGCAGCGGCCTTCTTGTAGACCGCCGACAGGTCGCCGTTGAACACGTTGTCGACATTTTCCAGGCTGACCCGGTCCTGCGGACGCTTCGGCCCGGCAAGGCTGGCGGTGACGGTGCCCATGTCGAGTTCGAGCGTGTCGGTGAAGATGGGGTCAACCGCATCCGCCTCGCGCCACAGACCCTGCGCCTTGGCATAGCCTTCGACCAGCGCCACGGTCGCTTCGTCGCGGCCGGTGAGGCGCAGATAGTCCATCGTCTTGCCGTCGATCGGGAAGAAGCCGCAGGTGGCACCATATTCCGGTGCCATGTTGGCGATGGTCGCACGGTCGGCCAGGCTCATCGAATCGAGGCCGGGGCCGTAAAATTCGACGAAGCGGCCGACCACGCCCTTGGCGCGCAGCATCTGCGTGACGGTCAGCACCAGATCGGTGGCGGTGATCCCTTCGCGCAGCTTGCCGGTCAGCTTGAAGCCGACGACTTCGGGGATCAGCATCGAAACGGGCTGGCCCAGCATCGCGGCCTCTGCCTCGATCCCGCCGACGCCCCAACCAAGGACTCCCAACCCGTTGATCATGGTGGTGTGGCTATCGGTGCCGACACAGGTGTCGGGATAGGCAATGATCGCACCGTCGGTGGCGGTGGAGGACCAGACGGCGTCAGCGATATATTCCAGGTTCACCTGATGGCAGATGCCGGTGCCGGGGGGCACGACCTTGAAATTGTCGAGCGCCTTCGATCCCCATTTCAGGAATTCGTAGCGTTCGGAATTGCGGCTGTATTCCAGCTCGACATTGTCCTCGAACGCCTTGGGCGTGCCGAATTCGTCGACCATCACCGAATGGTCGATGACAAGGTGGACGGGGACCAGCGGATTGATCTTGGCCGCATCGCCGCCCAGCTTCGTGATCGCATCGCGCATCGCGGCCAGATCGACGACGCAGGGCACGCCTGTGAAATCCTGCATCAGCACGCGGGCCGGGCGATACTGGATTTCCCGTTCCGGCGCGTTCGGGTTCTGCTGCCAGTCGACGATCGCCTGCGCATCGTCGGTCGTGACGGTCACGCCGTCTTCGAAGCGGAGCATGTTTTCCAGCAGCACCTTCATCGAAAAGGGCAGCCGGCTGATATCGCCCAGCTTTGCCGCCGCCTTGGGCAGCGAGAAATAGGTGTAGGTCTTGCCTGCGACAGTCAGGCTGTCACGGGTGCCGAGCGTATCCTGGCCGATGGCGGTCATGCGCGTCCTTCCAAAGTTCATTGTGCCGGGCGGCAGGGGGGCGGCGGCTGGCCACCCGGTCCCTTGTCATCCACCGCCCGTGCAGATGGAGTCCTGTCTATGCCGGGCGGCGGATAGCAAGGGTTGGGGCGGCGGAAAAGCCCGTGATGGTGCATTGCGTTATTCATTCTGCTATTCGCTTATCCGGCGCTGGATTTTTATGGTGTGACGCGGCATCCTGCATAGCGGGGAGGTGGCATTTGGCCAGCTGGATCGACCGGATTACCGGCGCCAACCGCATCACGCGCGTGCTCGACCTGTGCCGGGAGGAGATCCTGGCGCGCGGGGCGGCAATGATCAGCTATCATTTCGCCGCCGCATTCGGATCGCAGACCGGGGACAAGGTGATCCTTTCCCAGTTCGGTTTCCCCGAACCGTGGATTGAGCGCTATCGCGACCCCGATTTCCGGCGCCACGACCCGGTAACGGAGTTCATCATGCAGGCCGGGCGGCCGATGCGATGGGATGCGGCAACCGCGGCCCAGACGCTGAATGCGGATCAGCAGGCGTTCCTTGACGCATTCAGGGCGCTGGGGGTGCCCGCTGGCGTCGGCATCCCGCTGTTCGGGCCGAACGGACGCGATGCCTATTGCGGGATCGGGTTCGACCGGGATCTGGTGCCGGGCGACCGGATGATGATCGGCCGGATGGTGGCCATCGCCCAGATGGGCCATCGCCGCGTCGTCGAGCTGCTGACGGACCGGGGCGAGGAGCCGGTGCGGGTATCGGCGCGGGAAAGCGAGGTGCTGCACTGGATGGCGCGGGGCAAATCCAATGCCGACATCGCGGTCATCCTGGGCCTGTCGCCCGCCACGGTCGATACGTTCGTCCGGCGGCTGTACGACAAGCTGGGCGTCAACGACCGGATCAGCGCGATCGTCCGCGCGCTGAGCGAGGGGCTGGTGCGGGTCTGACGGCGCAGATCAATCCGCAAACGGATCGCGGACCAGGATCGTGTCCTGCCGTTCCGGGCTGGTCGAGACGAGTGCCACGGGGCATTGGATCAGTTCCTCGATCCGGCGGACATATTTGATCGCCTGAGCCGGCAGCTGTGCCCAGCTGCGCGCACCGGCGGTCGATTCGTGCCAGCCGGGCATGGTTTCATAGACCGGCTCCACCGCCGCCTGATCCGCGGCATGGGCGGGGAAATGATCCAGCAGCTCGCCATTCAGGCGATAGCCGGTGCAGATGCGGATTTCGTCGAACCCGTCGAGCACGTCGAGCTTGGTCAGCGCGATGCCGGTCACGCCGCTGACCGCGACGGATTGACGGACCAGCACGGCGTCGAACCAGCCACATCGGCGCTTGCGCCCGGTGACGGTGCCGAATTCGTGCCCGCGCACGCCCAGCCGCTCGCCGGTTTCATCCTCAAGCTCGGTGGGGAAGGGGCCGGAGCCGACGCGCGTCGTATATGCCTTGGCGATGCCCAGGACGAAGCCGACAGCCGAGGGGCCGAGGCCCGATCCGCCCGCCGCCGTACCGGCGATGGTGTTGGAGGAGGTGACGAAGGGATAGGTGCCATGGTCGATGTCGAGCAGCACGCCCTGCGCCCCTTCGAACAGGATGCGCTTGCCCGCCGCCCGCGCCTCGGCCAGCATTTTCCATACCGGACGGGCATAGGGCAGGACGAACCCGGCGATTTCCTTGAGCGCGGCGATCAGTTCGGCCCGGTCAACGGGCGTGACGCCGAATCCGGCGCGCAGTGCGTCGTGATGCGCGCACAGCCGGTCGAGCTGGGGATCCAGGCTGTCCAGATGGGCCAGATCGCACACCCGGATCGCGCGGCGGCCGACCTTGTCCTCATAGGCCGGGCCGATGCCGCGGCGGGTGGTGCCGATCTTGCCCGCTCCGCTCGCATCCTCTCGCATCGCATCCAGATCGCGGTGGAACGGCAGGATCAGCGCGCAATTGTCCGCGATCATCAGCGTGTCGGGCGAAATCGCCACGCCCTGTCCGCGCAGCTTTTCCACCTCTGCCTTCAATGCCCAGGGATCGAGCACCACGCCGTTGCCGATGACACTGGGCGTGCCGCGCACGATGCCGGAGGGGAGCAGCGACAGCTTGTACACGCTGTCGCCGACGACCAGGGTATGGCCGGCATTGTGCCCGCCCTGAAACCGAACGACGACATCGGCGCGTTCCGCCAGCCAGTCGACGATCTTGCCCTTGCCCTCGTCGCCCCATTGAGCGCCGATCACTGCGACATTGGCCACGACTGAGAACCCTTGTTCAGATGAAGGAAAACCGGGTGCGCCCTAGGCGCTGGGCGCGCTGGCGTCCACCCCCCGCGGGGCAGCGGCGTCAAGCGCGGCGCGAAGGGCGCGGGCCAGTTCGACGATACCGAACGGCTTGGCCAGCAGCCGCGTCTCGCCCCAGGGTCCGTCGCCGCCCTGTTCGGCCGCATCCCGGTCATAGCCACTGGTGAAGAGCACGGGCAGGCCAGGCAAATGCTCGACCGCAGCTGCGGCGAGCGCGCGGCCGCCCATTTCGGGCATCACCATGTCAGTGAACAGCAGCGATGGCCGCAAGCCCGATTCGATCAGCGCCAGCGCAGTGCGTCCGTCGGTCGCCTCATGCACCCGATAGCCCAGCGAAACGAGCGCATCGAGCGAAAGCGAGCGCACGCGCTGTTCATCCTCGACCAGCAAAACCGATTCGCCGGGAATGGCCATGGGCATCGCCGCCGGGTCGACTGGGCCGGTGTCGCGGCCGGATGCGACCGTGCCAAGGGGCGCGCGCGGCAGGATCAGGACAACGCGCGTCCCCTGACCCAGCGCGCTTTCAATGCGGACCGATCCCCCCGACTGGCGCGCAAAGCCGAAAATCTGGCTGAGGCCCAGGCCAGTGCCCTTGCCCACCGCCTTGGTCGTGAAAAAGGGTTC
Source organism: Sphingomonas sp. BGYR3 (assembly GCF_025153455.1). NCBI lineage: Bacteria > Pseudomonadati > Pseudomonadota > Alphaproteobacteria > Sphingomonadales > Sphingomonadaceae > Sphingomonas > Sphingomonas sp. BGYR3. Next base: position 2,222,246 of record NZ_JANZNT010000001.1, read on the forward strand.
GAACGCGCGTTCGATGACTTCAGGCGCCATGCCGCTGCCGGTATCGGCAACCGCCAGTTCGATATAGTCGCCGGGCGTCACTTGCCACAGATCGGCGGCCGCAGCATCGAGCGTCGCGTTGGCGCACGCAAGCGTCACCGTGCCGCCGCCCGGCATGGCGTCGCGCGCATTGACGCACAGGTTGAGCAGCGCGTTTTCCAGCTCGCCCGGATCTGCCAGCGCCGGCCACAGATTGCGGCCGAGCCGCGTCCTGACGCGCACCGTTTCGCCAAGTGTGCGGTTGAGCATGTCGGTCATCCCGGCGATCAGCGCGCCGGGATCGATCAGCTTTGGCGCAAGCGGCGACCGGCGGGCAAAGGCAAGCAGACGCTGGGTCAGCGCGGCGGCGCGTTCGGCACCGTCGCGCGCGGCCTGGACATAGCGGCCGACATCGCGCTCGCCAGTGGCCAGCCGCCGTTCGAGCAGGTCGAGCCCGCCGATCACGACGGCGAGCATATTGTTGAAATCATGCGCGATGCCGCCGGTCAGCTGGCCCACCGCTTCCATCTTCTGCGCCTGGCGCAGCTGTTCCTCGGCCGCCATCAGCTGGCGCGTGCGTTCTTCGATCAGCAGTTCCAGATCCTCGCGCGAGCGGGCTAGCACTTCGCGGGCGTCGACGATTTCCTGAATGTCGGTGCAGGTGCCGAACCAGCGGGTGATCCGCCCCTGGTCATCGCGTACCGGCGCGGCGCGGCCCAGCACCCAGCGATAGGTGCCGCTGCGATGGCGCAGGCGATATTCAATGCGATAGGGCGCGCCGGTATCAAGGCTGTGCCGCCACCGTTCCCATGCCCGCGGCTGATCGTCGGGATGGAACAGGTCCGACCAGCCTGCGCCGTCGGTCGAGCCGGCGGGGACACCGGTGAAATCATACCAGCGGTCGTTGAAATAATCGTGATGGCCGTCGGCGCGGGTCGACCAGACCATCGGGTCGATCGAATTGGCGATGGCGCGGAACTTTGCCTCGCTCTCGCGCAGCGCCTCGACCGCCTCGGCCCGCTCGACCGCGTCCCAGCTGGTTTCCGCCACGGCGAGCATCAGCGCGATCTCGTCCTCGGTCCAGTCGCGGGGCTGGGCGCTGCTGACATAGAAGCTGGCGACCCATTGGCCATTGCGCATCAGCGGGACGGCGATCCCGGCCGGCGACATCCGAGCCGAGCGCGTTTCGGCATGTTCGGGTTCGGTCGCCGCGTTGCGGATCGCCACCACCTGACCCTGGCGGAACCGGTCGAGCACCGGGCCGCTGAGGATATCCGACGGAATCGGTCCGAGCAGGGGCGGAAGCGCGCCGCCGGTCCAGCAGCTGACGAAATCGAGCGACCCCGCACCGCCGGGCCGGATCACGCCGGCACGGTCGGCCCCGATCTGCTGCCCGATCGCCGCGGACGTGATTTCCAGCACGGTGGCGGGATCACGGGCCGAGCGGAGCCGGGCGTCGAGATCGGCAAGGAAGCTGCGCATGCTGATCGCGGCCTCAAGGTTGCTCGCATTTTCACGCGCGATGCGTTCTGCGGCCGCCCGATCGGTAATGTCCTGTGCCTGGATGAAGATGCCGGTGACCTGGCCATCCGCGCTGCGAACCGGCTCGAACACGAAATCGAGGGTGCGCTCTTCCGGCTGCTGATCCGGGCCGCGCTGCAGCGTGACCGGCGTGCGTTCGGCGCGATACGGAATACCGGTCGCATAGACCTGGTCCAGAATGGCGACGAAACCCTGTTCCGCCACTTCGGGCAGGGCTGCGGCAACCGGCATGCCGATGATCGCGCTGCGCCCGACCAGTTCGAAATAGGCCTGGTTGGCGATTTCAAAGACATGATCCGGGCCGGACAGGATGGCGATGGCCCCCGGCGCCTGTTCGAACAGGTCGCGCAGGCGCTCAATCTCTGATGACCGGCGACGGCGCATCAGCACCTGTTCGGTCGTTTCGTTCCCCTGATTAAAGATGCCGACGATATTTCCGCTGTCATCGCGGATCGGCGTCAGGCTGTAGTTCCAGTAGGTTTCGGTAGGCACCCCGCCGCGTTCGAGCATCAGAAGCTGATCGAACGTCGAAAAACCCTCGCCCGTTTCCAGGACGATGCGGAACTGGGGTTCGATCGCGTCCCAGATGTCGTGCCAGACCTGTGCCGCGGGCATTCCGATGCAGTCGGGGTGGCGATCGCCGGGAATGAATGCCCAGGCATCGTTGTAGAGCAGCCGAAGGTCCGGCCCCCAATAGATCGCGGTGGGAAAGGTCGATCCCAGTGCCAGCCCCAGCGTGATTCGCAGCGCATGAGGCCAGTGTTCGATGGGGCCCAGCGACGTCGACGCCCAGTCGATCGCACGGATGCGCCGGGCTATATCCCCGCCATGGTCAAGAAAGCGCATCCCCATCCCCCCTGCGATGGGGGTGGCGCGGGACGGTGTCAACCGCTCGACAGGCGATGTGGAGCAGCTATGTCAGGGGGATAGCAGGATCGAGGAGAGGATCGCATGAAGCTGGCAAGCCTGAAGCAGGGCCGTGACGGACGGCTGGTCGTCGTTTCGGACGATCTGGCATGGTGCGCCGATGCCGGACATATCGCCCCCACGCTACAGGCGGCGCTGGACGAATGGGACCGGGTCGAGGGCGATCTTCGCAACCTGGCCACCGACCTGGCGCATGAGGCGATCCCGATGATGCGGTTTCACGAACGGCAGGCGGCGTCGCCGCTGCCGCGTGCCTATCAATGGGCGGACGGCAGCGCCTATGTGAACCATGTTGCGCTGGTGCGGCAGGCGCGGGGCGCGGAAATGCCGGACAGCTTCTGGCATGATCCGTTGATGTATCAGGGCGGCAGCGACGGTTTTCTGGCGCCGCGCGATCCCATTCCGCTGAAGGACGAAGCCTGGGGCTGCGATCTGGAGGCCGAGGTGGTGGTGGTGACCGGCGACGTGCCGATGGGCGCAAGCCGCGACGAGGCGCTGGCGGCGATCCGGCTGGTCGGGCTGACCAACGATGTGTCGCTGCGCGGCCTGATCCCCGGCGAACTGGCCAAGGGGTTCGGATTTTTCCAGTCCAAGCCGGCCAGCGCGATGTCGCCGGTATTCGTCACTCCCGACGCGCTGGGCGACTGGTGGCGGGACGGCAAGCTGCACCGGCGGCTGATGGTCGACCTGAACGGTCAGCCGTTCGGCCGGGCGCAGGCGGGCGAGGACATGACGTTCGATTTCGGCACGCTGATCGCCCATGCGGCGCGGACGCGCGCGCTGGGTGCGGGCACGATCATCGGATCGGGCACGGTGTCCAATCGCGACGCGGATGGCGGGCCGGGCAAGCCGATTGCGGAGGGCGGCCATGGCTATAGCTGCATTGCCGAGGTTCGGACGGTGGAAACGATCCTGCGCGGTGCGGCCGAAACGCCGTTCCTGAAACCCGGCGACACGGTGCGCATCTGGGCCGAGGATGACCGGCACCACCCGATTTTCGGCGTGATCGAACAGACGGTGGTCGCGGCCTGAACGCAGGCGGGGGCGGGCAGCGCGCGTGCGTTAGCGGAGTAATTCACCCGGTTGCGTTCGGGCGCGGGGCGGTTAGGCTGTCGCCATCCACCGATTTGCCGGGAGTAACCGAGTTGAGCCGCCATGCCCTTTGCCTGTCCCTGTTGCTGGGTGCCGCCATGCCGATGAGCGCGATGGCCCAGACTGCAGCTGCGCCTGCTGCTGCGGTCGATCCGGCGCCGCTGCTGACCGAATGGACCGGGCCGTATAACGGCGTGCCGCCGTGGAACCAGGTAAAGCCCGCCATGTTCCCGGCCGCGTTCGAACAGGCGATGGCCAATGCGCGCAAGGAGTTCGCGGCGATCCGCGACAATCCGGCCGCGCCGACATTCGCCAACACGATCGAGGCACAGGAAAAGTCCGGCGAGCAGATGAGCCGCCTGTTCGCGGTCTGGGGCGTCTATCAGTCGAACCTGGCCAGCCCGGAAGTGCAGGCGATCGCCCGCGAATGGAGCCCGAAGCTGTCGGCGTTCTTCAGCGAGCTGAGCCTGGACCCCAAGATGTTCGCGCGGGTGAAGGCGGTGTACGACAACCGCGCCTCTGCCGGGCTGAACGCGCAGCAGATGCGCCTGCTTGAGCGCAGCTATCGCGATTACGTCACCTCTGGCGCGCTGCTGGACGAGGCGCAGAAGACCAAGGTCAAGGCGATCAATCAGGCGCTGGCCAAGGCGTATACCGATTTCGGCAGCAAGGTGCTGAAGGACGAGGAAACCGCGATCCTGGTCACCAGCGAGGCCGAGCTGGCCGGACTGCCCGACAGTTTCAAGGCGTCGCTGGCCGAAGAGGCCAAGGCGATGGGCAAGACCGGATGGGCGATCAAGAATACCCGGTCGTCGGTTCAGCCCTTGCTGATGTACGGCACCAATCGCGACCTGCGCCGACGGGTCTATACCGCGTTCATCAACCGCGGCGACAATGGCGATGCCAATGACACCAATGCGACCATCGCCGAGATCCTGAAGCTGCGTCAGGAGCGGGCCGTCATCCTGGGGTTCAAGACGCACGCCCATTTCCGCATGGACGACACCATGGCGGAAACGCCGGAAAACGCCATGAAGCTGATGATGGCGGTGTGGCCCGCCGCCGTCGCGCGCGTCAAACAGGAAGTCGCCGACATGCAGGCGGTGGCCGACAAGGAAGGCGCCAAGATCACCATCGAGCCATGGGATTACCGCTTTTACGCCGAGAAGGTGCGCAAGGCGAAGTACGACCTGGATGAGAGCGAGGTGAAGCCGTACCTTGAGCTGAATAACATGGTCGATGCCATGTTTTGGTCGGCCAACCGGCTGTATGGCCTGGAATTCAAGGAGAATACCGGCACCATTCCGGTGTTCGAGCCGAATGTCCGCACGTTCGAGGTGCGGCGCGAGGGCAAGATCGTTGGCATTTTCTACCTCGATAATTTCGCGCGGGCGGGCAAGCGGTCCGGCGCCTGGGCGACCAGCTATCGCGGCGCATCCGGCCTGACCGGCGAGACGATCCGGCTGGGGTCGAACAACAACAATTTCACCAAGGGCGCGGCGGGCGAGCCGACGTTGATCAGCGTGGATGACGCATCCACCCTGTTCCACGAATTCGGCCATGCCATCCACGGGTTCCTGACCAATGTCTATTATCCCGGCCTGTCGGGGACGCCGCGCGATTTCGTGGAATATCCCAGCCAGGTGAACGAGAACTGGCTGCTGACCCGCGAGGTGCTCGACCGGTTCGCCAAGCATTACAAGACCGGTGAGCCGATGCCGCAGGCGCTGGTCGACAAGATCGAGGCGTCGAGCACGTTCAATCAGGGATTCGACACGGTCGAATATCTGTCCAGCGCTATCGTCGACATAAAGCTGCATGACCGCACGACGCCGGTGACCGACCCGGATGCGTTCGAGCGTGACACGCTGAACGCGCTGGGGATGCCGAAGGAGATCGTGATGCGGCACCGCCTGCCGCAGTTCAATCACCTGTTTTCGTCCGACGCCTATTCGGCGGGATATTACAGCTATCTGTGGTCGGAAACGATGGACGCCGACACCTGGGCGCTGTTCGAGGAAAAGGGCGTGTGGGACAAGGCGACGGCCGACAAGTTCCGGGAGACGTTGCTGTCCACCGGTAACGAGACGGACCGCAAGGCCGCATATCGCGCGTTCCGTGGCCGCGACCCGGATGTGAAGGCGCTGTTCAAGCGCCGCGGCTTTCCCACCGAATAAGCGGGCGCGAATGAAAAAGGGGGCCGGAAGCGGGTTGCTTCCGGCCCCTCTTTTTTATCGGGCGTTGCCCCCCGCGATTACATCCGGCCGCGCAGCGACAGGCCGATGATGCGGGGTTCGTTGACGAAGGCGGTGTTGTTGTTGAAATCGATGCCGCCCTTCACATTCTTGGCATCGAGGATGTTGCGGGCAAAGGCGGCGACTTCGAAGCTGCCGTCCTGCTTGGCGTACCCGACGCGCAGGCCGCCCTCCCACTGGTCGTTCGCGAAGAATTCGCGCGACTGATAGAGGAAGAAGTTCGTGTAGCCCTGATACGCCCAGTCAGTGAATGCGAACAGTTCGCCGCCATTGCCGACCGGGATCGAATAGCGGGCGGTGATGTCCGCAATCCATTCCGGCGCGTTGGGGAAGGGGTTGCCATCGACCAGCGCGCGGGTGCTGCCGCCGATGCTGACGGTCGGATCAGTGACGGTGCACTGGGCGCAGATGCCGACGGCGAGCGTGTCGTCCTGAATCTTCGTATCATTATAGCTGACGCCGCCGGTCAGCACGAAGTTGGGCGTGACGCGCACTTCGCTGTCGAATTCAAAGCCCCATGCCTTGCCCTGATCGGCATTGACCAGCTGAATGAGGTTGCCCGCGCCGCCCACGGCGGTGAACTGCGGATCATTGACGGTGTAGGTGAACACTGCACCGTTCAGGCGGACGCGACGGTCGAACAGTTCGGACTTGAAGCCGCCTTCGAACGACAGGATCGTTTCCGACCGCGCGACCGAGGGGGCGGCGAAGAAAGCGACGTCGCGGCCCTGGATCGTCGGTGCGCGGAAGCCGTCGGCCACCCGGGCATAGACGCTGAACGACGGGGTCAGGTCGTACATGGCGCTGACGTCCCAGCTGACCCGTTCGTCGCCGACTTCGCGGTCATTGGCGGGCGAGCCGCCGACGACGCTGAACTGCTTGTCATCCTCGGTATAGCGGGCGCCCGCCGTCACCTTGAACGCGTCGGTCAGCTGATAGGTCGCCTGGCCGAAGGCGGCCCAGCTCTGGTTCTTGTGCCGCACCAGCGTGGGGGGCGGGAAGCTGAAGCCCTCGGTCAGGACAGTGAAGTCGCTGTCGAAGAAGAAGGCGCCGACCTGCCAGGCGAGCGGGCCATCGGTGTCACTGGCCAGGCGCACTTCCTGCGTCCACTGGTCAAGGTCGATCGAATCCTGCGTGTCCGACGGGAAGGGGATGAAGCCCGGCCCGGTGACCAGGTTGCCGCCGTCCACATCGGCGCGGCTGCGGCCGTTGACGGTTTCATAGGCGGTGATCGAGGTCAGCGTCGCGCCGCCGAATTCATAATCCATGCGCAGCGAGCTGCCCCAGCCCTTGTACCGCTGCTTGTTGCCGCCGCCGGCATCCAGCGCCACTTCGTCGCGCTTGAAATTGCCATTGAGGTCGTTGTTGCCGGGGCCAAGGATGTTGGCGCGGAAGATTGCCGCCGCGCCCGCGCCGTTGAAGTCGCGGAAATGGACATTGGCCAGCGCGCGGAACCGGTCGCCCGGCGTGAACAGCAACTGGGCGCGGCCCGCCACTTCGTCATAGGCGCCATATGCGTCGTCCTGACCGGTGAACGTGTTGTCGATCCAGTTGCCGCGATGCTGATACAGGCCCGACACGCGGATCGAGAGCACGTCCTGAACCAGCGGCACGCCGACGCCGAAATCGCCGCTGAGCGTGCCGTAGCTGCCATAGGACAGCGAGCCTTGCGCGCTGAGTTCATTGCCCGGCTTGACCGTGTCGAACTTGATGATGCCGGCCGGCGTGTTGCGGCCGAACAGCGTGCCCTGCGGCCCGCGCAGCACCTCGACCCGTTCCACGTCGAACACCGGCGAGGATTTCAGGGCGACGTTTTCGAGGACAACCTCGTCCATGATGACCGACACCGGCTGCGATGCGGCCAGATCGAAATCGGTGTTGCCAAGGCCGCGGATGTAGAAGCGCGGCGCGACGCGGCCGTTCGAGCTTTCGGCGAACAGGCCGGGTACGCGCGTGGCCAGCGCGGTGATGTCGTTGCCCGAATCGAAAATCGTCTGAAGCCGGTCCTGATCCAGCGTCGCGACCGATACCGGCACGTCCTGGATATTCTCGCTGCGGCGCTGGGCGGTGACGACGATGTCGGTCAGTTGCCCGTCATCGGTAGTAGCGTCCTGTGCCAGCGCAGGCGAGGCTGCGGCAATGGCGGCGAGTACCGATGCGGTGCGGACGAACATCGCCCGAGAAAGCGTGAAGCGTGCCATTGAATCCCCCGGGTGCAATCTGATCCGGCCGCGCCCTGTCTGGTCGGGCGCGGCCGGATGGCGGCATGGTAGCATCCACTCCTGCGGCATGGCGATTATTGCTTCGCCTGGCGCCGCCGTTGCCAAAAAACAGTCATGTTGGCGAGGGGGGATGACAGGATTGCGACAGGGACGGAAACGATCCTGCGCTGCCTGTGGCTTTCGCGCATCATCCGTTCTTTTGCGCGGACGGGCATTGCTGACGCTCGCCAAGCGGCTTGAAATAAAATAACAAGCAAGCCAGCGAGTCCCGGCAGGCAGCCGGCAATGGGAGAGACAATGACTGACGAGCGCCCCGGCGCCAATCGGCCCGCCCTGCACCTGCACGTGCCGGAACCCAAGTTCCGGCCGGGCGACGCGGTCGATTTTGCCGATGTCGATGTGCCCCCGGCGGGCAGTGCGCCGCGGCCGGACAGTGCCGCCCCCGCCGATACGTTCCACGACCTGGCCTTTACCCTGATCCGGGTGCTGGACGAACAGGGTCAGGCGGTCGGCCCGTGGAACCCGCGGCTGTCGCCGGACGCGCTGCGCCGGATGCTGCGCCTGATGGCGCTGACCCGCGCGTTCGACGAGCGGATGTTCCGCGCCCAGCGGCAGGGCAAGACCAGTTTCTACATGAAGTGCACGGGCGAGGAGGCGGTGTCGATCGCCGCCGCCATGGCGCTGGCCGCCGACGACATGTGCTTTCCCAGCTATCGTCAGCAGGGCATCCTGATCACGCGCGGCTACAGCCTGGTCGAGATGATGAACCAGATCTATTCGAACCGGGGCGACAAGCTGCAGGGCAAGCAGCTGCCGATCATGTATTCGAGCCGCGAGCACAGTTTCTTTTCGATCAGCGGCAACCTGACCACCCAATATCCGCAAGCGGTCGGCTGGGCGATGGCCAGCGCGGCCAAGGGCGACAGCCGGATCGCGGCCACCTGGTGCGGCGAGGGATCGACGGCGGAGGGCGATTTCCATTCCGCCTGCACCTTTGCCAGCGTCTATCGCGCGCCCGTCATCCTGAACATCGTCAACAATCAGTGGGCGATTTCCAGCTTTTCGGGCTTTGCCGGGGCAGAGGCGACAACCTTTGCCGCGCGGGCCGTGGGCTATGGCATTGCGGGCCTTCGCGTCGATGGCAATGATGCGCTGGCCGTCTATGCCGCCACGCAATGGGCGGCAGAGCGGGCGCGGACCAATCAGGGCCCGACGCTGATCGAGCATTTCACCTATCGCGCCGAGGGACACTCCACGTCGGACGACCCCAGCCAGTATCGCAGCGCGCAGGAAGCCAGCGAATGGCCGCTGGGCGATCCCATCGCGCGGCTGAAGGCGCATCTGATCGCCATTGGCGAATGGGATGACGAACGCCACGCCGCCATGGACCTGGAACTGGCCGAGGAAGTGAAGCGGGCGCAAAAGGAAGCGGAGGCCAACGGCATCCTGGGCCATGGCCTGCACCAGCCGCTCGACACGCTGTTCGACGGGGTGTTCGAGGAAATGCCCTGGCACCTGAAGGAGCAACGGGCACAGATGCTGGCCGAGGAAGAGGAAAGCGGGCGGCCATGGGCACGGAAATGAGCGAACCGATGGAGCGCATCGCCCCGACCGAGGGCGACAGCGCGCGCATGAACATGATCCAGGCGATCAATTCCGCCATGGACGTGATGATGGCGCGCGATCCCAACGTGATCGTGATGGGCGAGGATGTCGGCTATTTCGGCGGCGTGTTTCGCGCAACCGCCGGGCTGCAGGCCAAGTTCGGCAAGACGCGGGTGTTCGACACGCCGATCACCGAATGCGGCATCATCGGCGTCGCCATCGGCATGGGCGCCTATGGCCTGCGCCCGGTGCCGGAAATCCAGTTCGCCGATTACATCTATCCCGCGCTGGACCAGCTGGTCAGCGAGGCGGCGCGGCTGCGCTATCGTTCGGCCGGCGAATATGTCGCGCCGATCACGGTCCGCTCCCCCTTTGGCGGCGGGATTTTCGGCGGGCAGACGCACAGCCAGTCGCCCGAGGCGATCTTTACCCATATTTCGGGCGTAAAGACGGTCATCCCGTCCAACCCCTATGATGCCAAGGGGCTGTTGATCGCGGCGATCGAGGACAATGACCCGGTCGTGTTTTTCGAACCCAAGCGCATCTATAACGGCCCGTTCAACGGCCATTGGGATCGCCCGGCCAAGAACTGGTCGCAGCACCCGCTGGGCGAGGTGCCGACGGGATATTACAAGATCCCGCTGGGCAAGGCGGCGATCACGCGTGCGGGCGAGGCGGTGACCATCCTGTGTTACGGCACCATGGTCCATGTCGTTGCCGAGACGGTGGCGGAGATGGGCGTGGATGCGGAAATCGTCGATCTGCGCACCCTGTTGCCGCTGGATATCGAGACGATCGAGGCGTCGGTGCAAAAGACCGGCCGCTGCATGATCGTGCACGAGGCGACGCGGACGCAGGGGTTCGGTGCGGAGCTTTCCGCGCTGGTCACCGAACGCTGCTTCTATCACCTGGAAGCGCCGGTGATGCGCGTTACCGGTTTTGACACGCCCTATCCGCACAGCCTGGAATGGGCGTATTTCCCCGGCCCTGTCCGTATCGGCATGGCGCTCAAGAAATTGCTGAAGGACTGATCCCGCAATGGCTCGTTTCGAATTCCGCCTGCCCGATATCGGCGAAGGCATTGCCGAGGCCGAAATCGTCACCTGGCACGTCAAGGTCGGCGACACCGTGGCCGAGGACCAGAGCCTGGCCGACATGATGACCGACAAGGCGACGGTCGAGATGGAAAGCCCGGTGGCGGGCACCGTCATCGCGCTGGCCGGCGAGGTTGGCGACATGGTGCCGATCGGATCGACGCTGGTCGTCATCGAGACGGCCGACGCGCAGGCAAGCGACGAAGCCCAGCGCGTGGCGATGGCCGAGGAGGTCGAGGAACAGCTGGGCGCCGAGACGCCGGGGGTCGAGGCGGCGGAAACGCCGGTGCCGGTCGAGGTGGCGGTTCCGGCTGCGCCTGCTGCTCCGGCTGCACCCGCTGCCCCTGTCGCCGCTCCGGCCCCGGCAGTGGCTCCGGTCGCACAGACGCATCAGGTGCTCGCATCGCCCGCGGTGCGGCAGCGGGCGCGCGAACTGGGCGTCGACCTGTCCCAGGTGAAGCCGGCCGAGGGCGAGCGGATTCGCCATGCCGATCTGGACGCGTTCCTGCGCTATGGCGCGGCGCAGGGCTATCACGCGCCACATGCCAGCCGCGCGCGTGAGGACGAGGCGGTGAAGGTAATCGGGATGCGCCGCCGCATTGCCGAGAACATGGCCGCATCGAAGCGGGCGATCCCCCACTTCACCTATGTCGACGAAATCGACGTGACCGCGCTGGAGGCGATGCGTGCGGACCTGAACGCCAATCGCGGCGCGCGGCCCAAGCTGACCATGTTGCCGTTCCTGATCGTGGCGATTTGCCGGACGATCCCGCAATTCCCGATGATCAATGCGCGCTATGACGACGAAGCCGGCGTTGTGACACGTCATGGCCGCGTGCATCTGGGCATGGCGGCACAGACCGATGCGGGCCTGATGGTGCCGGTGATCCGCGATGCGCAGGATATGAATGTGTGGCAGCTGGCGAGCGAGATTGCGCGGCTGGCCGATGCGGCGCGGACGGGCAAGGCGAAGTCGGAGGAGCTGAGCGGTTCCACCCTGACCGTCACCTCGCTGGGTCCGCTGGGCGGCATCGTGACCACGCCGGTGATCAACCGGCCGGAGGTCGCGATCATCGGCCCGAACAAGATCGTCGAGCGGCCCGTCTTTGTCGGCGATGACATCGTGCGGGCCAAGCTGATGAACCTGTCGATCAGTTGCGACCACCGGGTGGTGGACGGTCATGATGCGGCCAGTTTCGTCGCGGCGCTGAAGAAGCTGATCGAGACGCCGGTCCTGCTGTTCGCGGACTAAAGCGCCCCGGCCAGATCGACCAGCGCGGCATCCAGGATGGCGGTGCCGGACACATCGTCCGGCACGTCATTGGCGAAGGCGGAAAAGATCAGGCGGCGGCCGCTGCGGGTCAGCATCACGCCGGACAGGGCGCTGGTGGCATTGAGGCTGCCCGTCTTGGCAAAGATGCGGCGGTCCAGCGCCGTCCCGGCAAAGCGGCCCTTCAGCGTGCCGTCGGTGCCGCCGACGGGCAGGCCGGCAAACCATGCCTGCCCCCAGGGCTGGGCATCGATCCAGCGCAGCAGGGTGGCGTTGCCGCGCGGGGTCATGCGGTTATAGGTCGACATGCCCGACCCATCGGCAAAGTGAGCCGCATGGGGCGGCACGCCCGCAGCGGCCAGCGTCGATTTCACCACCGCCAGTCCGTCGGCAACCGATCCCGTCCCGCCGATCCGCCCGATCCGGCGCAGCAGCAGATCGGCATGATGATTCTGGCTATCCTTCAGGATCACGCCGATATCCTGCGCCAGCGGCGACAGATCGAGCGCGGCGAGCGGCGGCGTGTCCGCTGCTGCTGCCGCTTCGACGCTGCGATAGCGTGAGCGCACGTCCCCCGTCACCCGGACGCCGCGTTCGGCCAGCAGCCGCCGGAACGTCCATGCCGCGTATTCCGCAGGATCGTCGATCCCCAGTCGAAGCAGGCGGGGCGGGGCATCGGCGGCGATGGTGCCGGTCAGGGTCAGCGTGCGGCCGTGCACGGGCCGGTCGTAACCGATATCGGCGGCTCCTTCCGCAGCGGTGACGATACGGTTGTCGATGGCATACCAGCCATTGTGATCGACCAGTGCCAGGCCACCGGGCGGGCCGGGACGGATGGTGAGGACAGTTTCATTGTCGTCCAGCGTCAGCGCGGCGATTGCGGTGCCGGACCGGCTGGGGATGTTGTTCCAGCTCATCCCCGATGGCCAGCGTTCATCCGGAAACCAGCGGGCATCGCCGATGATGTCGCGCACCCGCCGCGTCCGGGCGGCGACGGCATCGGCCAGCGCGGACAGGCAGTCGCTGATGCAATCGGGCGCGACGGACAGGAACGGATCGCCGCGCCCCTCGATCACCACATCCTCGCCCTCCATCCGCACGCGGGTGCCGCCGCCGGGCTGGGGCCGGGTCAGGTCGCCCAGCGTGGCATAGGCGGTGGCGGTGATTGCGATTTTGGTATTGCTGGCCGGGATGAAGCGTTCATCCGGGCGGATCGCCACGATCTCTCGCCCCGCCTCGTCCAGTACTACCAGGCCGAAGCGCGGCCCCGGCCCCGCCTCTGCCAGCCGCGCGGCCACGCGATTGGCAACCGGCGTCTGCGCCGCCACGGGGGCGGCAAGGGCCAGCAGCAGGAGCAGTGCGGCGCGGATCATGCGGTGCAGCATAGACACGGGACCGCCGAAGGAAAGCGCCCTTCGTGCTTAGTCGTCGATGCTGCGCCTGTTCGTCTCTGGCAGGAAGACAAGGCCGATCACGACCGTCGCGCTGGCAATGATCACCGGATACCACAGGCCGGCAACCACGCTGCCCGTCGCCGCCACCACTGCAAAGGCGATGGTGGGCAGGAAGCCGCCGAACCAGCCATTGCCGATATGATAGGGCAGCGACATGGACGTGTAGCGGATGCGCGTCGGGAACAATTCGACCAGCATCGCGGCGATTGGGCCATAGACCATGGTCACCAGCAGGACCAGCGCGGTCAGGATGGCGATGACCAGCGGCGTGTTCATCGCCGCCGGATCGGCCGAGGCGGGATAGCCCGCCGCATCCAGCGCGCTCTTCACCTGGGTCTGGAACGCCTTGATCCCGGCGGCACGTGCCTCTGCCGTGGTAAGGCGGGCGGGGTCGGGCGCGACGATGACGGTATCGCCCACCGCGATGCTGGCGATGGTGCCGGGGTCGGCGGCGACATTGGCGTAATTCAGCCCCGCCTTGGCGATATAGGCCTTGGCAATGTCGCAGCTGGTGCTGTCGAACTTGTTGCCGCCGACTGGATCGAACTGCGTCGAACATTCCGCTGCGTTCGCGGTGATGGTGACCGGTGCGCTGGCCTGAGCCGCGGCCAGCGCCGGGTTGGCCGCGCCGATCAGCGCGCCGAACAGCGGGAAATAGCTGATCGCCGCCAGGGCACAGCCCGCAAGGATGATCGGCTTTCGCCCGATCCGGTCGCTGAGCCAGCCGAAGAAGATGAAGAAGGGCGTGCCGATCGCCAGCGCCACCGCGATCAGGATGTTGGCGGTCGCGCCATCGACGCGCAGCACCTTTTCCAGAAAGAACAGCGCATAGAACTGACCGGTGTACCAGACCACCGCCTGACCCGCGACTGCACCGAACAGCGCGACCAGCACCCATTTCAGGTTGCCCCAGCGGGCGAACGCTTCGGTCAGCGGCGCCTTTGACGTGGTGCCTTCTTCCTTCATCTTCTGGAAAACCGGGCTTTCCGACAATTGCAGCCGGATCCAGATCGACACGGCGAGCAGCGCCATCGAGATGATGAAGGGCAGGCGCCAGCCCCAGTCGCGGAACGCATCCTCCCCCATCAGCGTGCGCAGGCCGATGACGACGAGCAGCGCGGCGAACAGGCCCATCGTCGCGGTCGTCTGAATCCAGCTGGTGTAGAGGCCGCGTTTGTTGTTGGGCGCGTGTTCCGCCACATAGGTCGCGGCACCGCCATATTCGCCGCCCAGCGCCAGCCCCTGAACCAGCCGCAGGCTGACGAGGATGATCGGGGCGGCCACGCCGATGCTGGCATAGCTGGGCAACAGGCCGACGGCGAAGGTGGACAGGCCCATCAGGCCCATCGTCACCAGAAACGTGTTCTTGCGCCCGACAATGTCGCCGATCCGGCCAAAGACGAGCGCGCCGAACGGCCGCACCGCAAAGCCGGCGGCAAACGCGGCCAGGGCCAGGATGAAACCGGTGGTTTCGTTGACGCCCGAAAAGAATTGCGCCGAAATGATCGTGGCGAGCAGACCGTAGAGGTAGAAATCATACCATTCGAACACGGTGCCCAGCGAAGAAGCGGCGATAACCAGCTTTTCACTGCGGGTGGCGCGGTGGTGGCGCGGCGCTCCCGCTGGTTCTTCCTGCACGATCAACCTCTCCCCAATTCGTTGTTGGCGGCACCATGTCGAAAGCAATGCGACCGCGCAACGGGGGTGGTAGCGCTATCCTATGATTAATTCTGTCCGCTCAGCGCATCGTCACTGAAGCGTTGCAATGTCATCGCCGTCGCGGCGGCCATAAAATTGCATCAGCTGGATGATCAGTTCGGTCCGGTCGGCCAGCGTATTCGCCTCCAGCATCGCCTGTTTGGAGGCAAGGTCAAAGGGCGCGATCTGGGCAATGCCGTTGACCAGCGACACGTCGTCCAGCTTGCCGACCGCATCCCAATCCACGGCATAGCCCTGAGCATCGGCGAATCGGCGCGATTCCAGCTCAAGCGCGGCGCGCGCGCCAAGGCCGAGCACCTCGTCCGACGGTTCGTCGATCAATTCCGCCTCGACCTGGCGGAACAGGGTGGTGACATCCAGTTCGCGCAGCACGCGAAAGCGGGACACGCCCTGAAGCACGATGTCGTAGCGGCCATCCTCCATCGCCTCGACATCGATGATCTGGCCGACACAGCCGATATCGAACAGGGCGGGGCGGTCGCCCGCCTCGCGCGGCTGGATCATGCCGATCCGGCGGTCGCGGGCCAGCGCGTCGGACACCATCGCCCGGTAGCGCGGTTCAAAGATGTGCAGCGGCAGGTGCAGCCCGGGAAAGAGCAGCGCGCCGCCCAGCGGAAAGATGGAAATGCGCTGGCTCACCGCGGTCAACCGAACAGCGCGGCGGACAGGCGGCGGCGCTGGGCCGAGACCCACGGATCCTCCAGCCCCACCGCCTCGAACAGCTTGAGCAGCCGCTGCCGCGCCGCGCCGTCATTCCAGTCGCGTTCGGCAGTGATGATGGCGAGCAGCGAATCGACCGCGCCGTCGCGGTCGCCCGCCGCCATCTGACCTCCGGCCAGGTCATAGCGCAGGGCATGATCGTCCGGATTGGCCGCGACCTGCGCCTTCAGCGCGGACAGATCGTCCACCGGCTGCGCCTCGGCAGCCAAGGTGATGGCGGCCCGCGCCTGATCGACGCCGGGCAGCTTTGCCGCATCATCGGGCAGCGCGGCGAGCACGGCCGCCGCATCGTCCATCCGGCCCAGTGCGACAAGTGCGCGCAGACGGCCCGCCTGCGCCTCCGCCACATCGGGTGCCATGTCGGCAATCTGGTCAAAGATCGACAGCGCGCGTGCGGCATCGCCGCCGGCCAGCACATCGTCGCCCATCGCGATCAGCGGGGCGATGTCGTCCATGCCGTCATCCTCGCCCGGCGCGGCGGCGGACGGATCGACGGGCAACTGGCGCAGCAGCTGATCCAGCGTCTGTTTCAGCTGCGATTCGGTGCGCGCCTGCGACAGGTCGGCGACCAGCTGTCCCTGAAACATCGCATAGATGGTGGGGATCGACCGGATCTGGAACTGGGCGGCGATGAACTGATCCTTGTCGGTGTCGATCTTGGCCAGCACCACGCCCTTGTCGGCATATTCGGCGGCGACCTTGTCCAGGATCGGGGCCAGCGCCTTGCACGGGCCGCACCATTCGGCCCAGAAATCGATGATGACCAATTTGGTCATCGACGGTTCGACGACGGTCCGGCGAAAGGCTTCGACGGCTTCCTTGTCGGCAGGGCTCATTCCCAGCGTGGCCACGGCAGATGCTCCAATCATTCGGCCGGCGTGCCGGCGGTCAAGGGGCGGCCAGCGATGCGGGCCGATGTCACGACGCCCTATTTGGGACTTTCATGCCGCCAAACCAAGCCCGGAAAACGAATCGGCAAAGGGGCTTGCAAGGGGGTGGGGTGGGTGCTAGTGGCACGCGCCTTGCCCCGGTCCACCGGCATCCACTGCCCGGACCGCAATGCCAGAGCGGGCGTAGCTCAGGGGTAGAGCACAACCTTGCCAAGGTTGGGGTCGAGGGTTCGAATCCCTTCGCCCGCTCCAGCGTTTTGAAGGGTTTAGCGCCGAGACGGCGAGCCCTGCAAAAAAACGCCCCACCATATCCCCACTGGCCAGATTTGAAATTGCCTTATGCCCGCTTGGAGACGTAACGACGGCTTCAGCTCTTTTGCCAGGCGTGTCAGTTCGATCTGCGTCAATCAATCTTTGTGGATGAGCACCGGGGGGGGAGGGGTAAACTCCCAACTTCCATTTCGCGCTTAAAACCCGCCTGGCGCATGATACAAAATTTTCAAAAAATTGCTTGAGCATTCTAGGTATAGAATGGCTGGCCAACCAAGCCGCCTAGCTGAATATAAAAAACTGGAGACAGGGACACAATGACAACTCCCCTTCGGCAATTGCTTGCTCAATATCGGGCTGCATCAAAGAGCGAGCGAGAGAAGGGTACGTATTTCGAGCGTCTGGCTGTTGCGTTCATCAAGAACGACACCGGGATGCAGCAGGAATATGAGGACTGTTGGTTGTTTAGCGACTGGGCCAAGCTCAATCGGCTCGATGGCAGGGATATCGGGATTGACGCTGTTGCCAAGATCAGGGGCGAGGACAGCTATTGCGCCATCCAGTGCAAATTTTACCGGGAAGGCTATCGCATCCAGAAGAGCGATATCGACAGCTTCCTGAGTAGTGCACAGACCAAGCATTTTTCGCGCGGGCTGATCATTGAAACAACAGGGGCGCCATGGAGCGGAAACGCTACCGCCTTGTTGGACGATTTGAACGTCACGACCATTGATATCGACCGGCTGGAAGCCAGCCCGATTGATTGGGCAGCCTATTTCCAGCGAGATGAAATCCGAGTTGCCCCGCCCAAGGAATTGCGTCCCCACCAATGGGATGCTTTGAAGGCGGTTCGGGAGGGGTTGGCAGAGGCGGACCGTGGCAAGCTGATCATGGCCTGCGGGACAGGTAAGACCTTTACCGGCTTGAAGATTGCTGAGGACTTGGTTGGAGAAGGCGGCACGGTGCTGGTGCTGGTACCTTCGCTGGCATTGATGAGTCAGACCATCCGGGAATGGACGATCGACAGTCAGACCCCCTTGCGGTCCTATGCTGTTTGTTCGGACGTGCAGGTAGGCAGGCGGCGTCGCGATGCTGATGATGTTGCCGAGGTCGATTTGCATGATCTTGATTATCCGGCGACGACTAATGCGGCCAAGCTGGCGTCCCGGTCATCCCATCCGGCGGGCGACCGCATGACGGTGGTGTTTTCCACCTATCAGTCGATCCAGGTCATTTCCGACGCCCAAAAGCGGCATGGCTTTCCAGAGTTCGATCTGATCATCTGCGATGAAGCGCACCGGACGACAGGAGCAACGCTGGCGGGCGAGGACGAAAGCAACTTCGTCAAGATTCACAATCAGGATTTCATAGCTGGCAAGAAGCGCCTCTACATGACGGCAACGCCCCGCGTGTTTGGCGATTCGGTCAAGAGCAAGGCCAGCGAGGTTTCTGCGGAACTGGCATCCATGGACGATGCGGCGCTGTATGGCGAAACGCTGTTCACGCGAGGGTTCGGCTGGGCGGTCGAAAACAAGCTGTTGACCGATTACAAAGTGCTGGTCCTGGCCGTCGATGAAGCCATGGTCAGCGGGGGCGTCCAAACCCGCCTTGCGGACGGCACATCCGAGCTGAGGCTGGACGACGCTACCAAGATCATCGGCTGCTACAAGGCGCTGATCAAATCCGGCCTCAAGGATGAACTTCTTACCGATCCGCAGCCGATGCAGCGGGCTTTGGCATTCTGCAAAGATATCGCCTCCTCCAAGCTGATCCGCAGTGAGTTTGCAGCCGTTGTCAGTGAATATCTGGCGTCCGATGAAGGGCGGGAGGCGCTGGGCGATATCGAGCCACTGGAATGCGAGTTGCACCATGTTGACGGCACCATGGGGGCCAAGGAACGCGGCTTGCATCTCGAATGGCTTAAAGAAACCCATGGCGACCATATTTGCCGCATTTTGACCAATGCCCGTTGCCTGTCCGAAGGGGTGGATGTTCCTGCCCTCGATGCCATCCTGTTTATGCATCCCCGCAAGAGCCAGATTGATGTTGTGCAGTCGGTGGGGCGCGTTATGCGCCGGGCACCGGGCAAGAACATGGGTTATGTCATCCTGCCGATTGGCGTTCCGGCAGGCATGTCCCCGGAAGAGGCGCTGAACGACAACGAACGCTATCGCGTCGTCTGGCAGATTTTGAATGCGCTTCGTTCCCATGACGAACGGTTCGATGCGCAATTGAACCAAGCCGACCTTGGCGTGGATATCAGCAGCAAGATCGAGGTTATCGCAGTCAGCAACAAACTACCCGCTGGCAAGTCAGCAAAGAAGGGGGTGGCTGGCATCGGGGGCGGTGGTGCAACAGGGGACGATGAAGAGCGGACGGACGGTGACAGCAAGCCGCGCGAAAGCGTCGAAGGCCAGAACTCGTTCGTCTTTGATGAGTTCTCCCGCGCTATCATGGCAAAGATCGTCAAAAAGTGCGGACGGCGCGATTATTGGGAGGATTGGGCGGGCGATATCGCCAAGATCGCGCAGACGCACATTACCCGCATAACGGCGCTGGTATCTAAGGATGGCACGAGCGAGCGGGAGGCGTTTGACAGCTTCCTTGCCGAAATCCGGGACGATCTGAACGACAGTATCAGCCAGGCCGAAGCGATCGAGATGCTGGCACAACACCTGATCACGCGTCCGGTCTTTGATGCCCTGTTTGAAGGTTACAGTTTCGCCCGTAATAACCCTGTCTCAAAGGCGATGGAAGCCGTTCTCAGCGCCTTGGACGAACACCGGCTGGACAAGGAGGCGGATAGCCTAGAACGCTTCTATGGGTCCGTAAAACGTCGTGCGGCTGGCATCGACAATTCGGAAGCCAAGCAGCGCATCGTTGTGGAACTGTACGACAAGTTTTTCCGCAACGCCTTTCCGAAGATGACCGAGCGGCTGGGCATCGTTTACACCCCGGTTGAGGTGGTCGATTTCATCATTCATTCGGTTGATGAGGTGTTACAAGCCGAGTTCGGGCAGACGCTGGGCAGCAGGGGAGTACACATCCTAGACCCCTTCACCGGCACCGGCACGTTCATCACCCGCCTGTTGCAATCCGGGCTGATAAAGCCGGAGGAGCTGGAACACAAATACCGGCATGAAATCCATGCCAACGAGATTGTGCTGCTCGCCTACTACATCGCGGCGATCAACATCGAGGCAGTTTATCACAACCTTTCCGGCGGGCAGTACACGCCCTTTGACGGTATCTGCCTGACCGACACATTCCAGCTGTATGAGCAGGACAAGGATTTGCTCGCCAAGCTGATGCCCGACAACAGCAACCGGCGGACGCGGCAAAAGGAACTCGATATTCGCGTCATATTCGGCAACCCGCCCTATTCTGTTGGGCAGGGCAGCGCGAACGACAATGCTGCCAATCTGACTTATGCCAAGCTGGATGGACGCATTCGGGCAACCTATGCGGCCCGATCCGACGCGACCAACAAGAACGCCCTGTATGATAGTTATATTAGGGCAATCCGCTGGGCTAGTGACCGCATAGGCGACAAGGGTGTCGTAGCCTATGTCTCGAATGCTGGATGGCTTGATGCTAACACCGCTGACGGGTTGCGCCTGTGTTTGGCGGAGGAGTTCGCCAGCATTCATGTTTTCCATTTGCGCGGCAACCAACGCACGTCCGGGGAGCGTTCACGGCGTGAAGGCGGCAAGATTTTTGGTTCGGGCAGCCGCACTCCTGTTGCCATCGCTCTGCTGGTCAAGAACCCGGATGCAGCGGACCATGGGCAAATCCGTTTCCACGATATCGGGGACTATCTAACCCGAGAGGAAAAGCTGGATATCGTTGCCCGGTTCGGCAGCATCGGCGGCATTTCAAAAGCGGGCAAATGGCAGTTCATCAAGCCCGATGACCATGGCGACTGGCTGGGGCAGCGGGACAAGAGTTTCGACACCTTCATCGCAATGGGCGACAAGGACACAAAGGGCGCGACGGCGCTGTTTGCGAATTTTTCGAGAGGCGTAGCAACTGCAAGAGATGCTTGGTGCTACAATGGTAGCCGCGAAGCTGTTGAAAAAAACATGCTTGCCATGATCAGCTTCTACAACGCCGAAGTGGATCGCTTCAACAAGTCGCACCCCAATGCTGATCGCAAGGCGCGTGAAGCAGCGGTGGACGGATTCATTGACGCAGACGCCACCAAAATCAGTTGGAACCGTGGCCTCAAAGCCGAGCTGGTAAAAGGCAGGACTTTTGAGTTTGACCAAGCGTGCGTGACGCCTAGCCTATATCGTCCCTTCACCCGCCAATGGCTGTATTTCAGCCGCACATTCAATGACATGATCTATCAAATGCCGAAGCTCTTCCCTGAACGGGAAGCGACAAATCAGGCTATTATGGTGAAGGCTCGCCCCGTTGAAGGGGGGCAACTTGCGTTGATGGTCAATGCCATCCCCGAACTGCAAACCGACGGGGGAGCGCAGTGCTTTCCCGAATATCTCTACGAGGCGGACGCAGGGATAGCACAGCACAGCACAGCACAGCACAGCACAATCATATCCGACGCTGACGGAGGAACAAGAACGCAATCTGGTGATCTGCGCGTCGGGCGGGGGCCAGAAGCTGCCCTTCACGGCGCTGATGAGCAACGCCATTCCCAGCTTGCACATGGCGGATATCGAGGGCAGTCAGTGCTTTCCGATGTTCCTCTACGAGATGGAGGACGAGGAATGAGCGACAGCCAACCCGGCCTCTTTGAGCAGCCGCAGACCCAAACCCGCATAGTCCGGCGCGATGGCATTACCGATGAGGGGCTTGCCCACTTCCAAGCCGCCTATCCGGGGGAGGTGATCAGTAAGAAAGACCTGTTCTACTACGTCTATGGCCTGCTGCATTCGGAGGACTATCGCGCCCGCTTTGCCGACAACCTTACCAAGCAGTTGCCGCGTATCCCCCGCGTGAAGGCCGCTGCCGATTTCTGGCATTTCTCCAAGGCAGGCCGCGCCTTGGCGGCATTGCATGTGAATTATGAAGAGGTGGAACCGTTCCCCGTCACCATCGCCCAAGGTGCCTTGGCGCTGGCCCATATCCCGGACCCGGTAAAGTTTTACCGAGTGGAAAAGATGAAGTTCGCGGGCAAGCAGGGGAAGCACGACAAATCCATGGTCATCTACAACGCCCATATCACGATGACCGGCATTCCGCTGGAAGCCTATGACTATGTGGTCAACGGCAAGCCCGCGCTCGAATGGGTGATGGAACGCCAGTGTGTGAAAACCGACAAGGCCAGCGGGATCGTCAACGATGCCAACCGCTACGCCATCGAGACGGTAGGTGATCCCGCCTATCCGTTGCTGTTATTTCAGCGCATGATAACCGTCAGCTTGGAGACGATGAAAATCGTGCGAGGTTTACCCAAGCTAGACATTGAATGATAATCCGTTTGTTCACGGCAGTGGCCATAACAATTTTGGCCGCCTGCTCTTCGCCTGAGCAATCTGAGCCACGCCTTGATCAAATGGCGAAAGAACGAGGCTGCAATCGCTTGAATGCGGCATTATGTAGCAAATGCACCAACGTCTGGATCGATGTGATCGCCCGCTGCTCCTAATGTCATCGTATGAGCGATATTGCGTTAGAGGCGCTGAAACGGAAGCGCGCTGAGATAACCGGGCAGATCGCACGGTGCCACGCGGACCTAGCCAAGCTATCGGCGGACCTGGAGCATCTGGACGAAACGCTACGGCTGTTCGCCCCTGACTTCGTAGCGGAGAGCGTGCTGCCAAAGGTATTCACCCCTCCCAAGTCATGGAGCAAGCGAGGGGAGATGAGCCGGGCCGTCCTGTCGATCCTTCGGGTAGCGAAGGGTCCGCGATCCACGCGGGAGAATGCCGCCCAGATCGTCGCCCAGCGCGGCCTAGAGCATGACGCGGGGATATTGAACGTGATGACCCGGCGCGTCGGCCACGTCCTACGGGACAAGCGAGAGGCGTGGCTGGTCCGGTCGATTGAGGAAACCGGGCTTTGGTTGCAGTGGGAGATTGTCAGATAAATTAGGCGGCCCCGTAACACACTCTCGTTGCGCAAGTGTGTTACGGGTTGGCTGGCTAGGACCTTAAACCAGTGCTGCCGCCGTCTCCTTATCTATGGATTCCAGCGAGTACACGCCCTTGCGCCCAGGTACGGAAAAAATCATGTCCTTCTGGCACATCCGATAGAGGCGATTGTTAAGCCATGTGCGCTGATAAATTTCGCCCGTCTGTCGATACAGCGCGACGAGAAGCCGGTCGAGTGATGCAACGCCGCCGAGATCCTCTATCGTTTTGATTATCTGAAATTCTAGCTTGTCGCTGTCAGAGACGCTGAGTTCCTTTAAAAGCTCTTGCGGTAGGTCGTGAACCTCTTCCCATGTGAGAGCGAGACGCTGAGCCGCCTTAGTCGGCTTTGTTTTCTGCTCAGCTAGTACGCCGATCAGTTCGCCGTAACGCTTCATTATGGTCTGATGACGCATCGCCCGGCGATCATCGCCAGTACGTGCCGCCTGCTCAGTAAGCTGGCTATGAAACGAGATTTGCTCGTTGACAAAAGAAGTCAGAGCCTCTAGATCGTATTCCACCAACGGTTGACTCCCATGTACCCTGGCGGACGGGGTGGGATTTGAACCCACGGTACGGAGTTGCAGCTCCGTACGCCCTATTATCAGTAGGGTGCCTTAGACCGCTCGACCACCCGTCCCATACCAAGTTGTTAAACGGTCAAGCTGTATAGCTTGGGCCGATTTTGTTGTTATTGCATTAACCATTGCAAAAGTCAATGGGGATTTGCGGGAAATGTGAGAGGCGCGGGAGACGAATTACAAAATTCGTTCTATATCAATGATTTACTGCGCAAAGTTTTTTTCGAGTAAACTGAGAGTTTACAGAGTGCGCTGCCAATACCCCGCCCACTTGCGCGACACCAGGCTAGCCATAGCCGACGCACCAACCAGCATCGCCTGATCACCGTTCGACACGCGGCGGTTATCCTCGCGCCATGACGCTTCACCGGCATAAGCAAACAGACACGGCCCCGCGATATGGTGGCGCGTTCCCACTTCCATGCGCCGAAGGCGGCTGAAATAGCTTTCCGCCTGATTGGTGCAGACGCCCTTGTCCATGAACTGGACCGAGTGATTGACGCGCTCCGTCTTCCAACCGGCGTGGAGAGCATCCCAACCGGTGCCTTCGTCGGCATGGATGGTGGCGAGCGTGCCAACATGATCGCGCATGATGACAACGAACTGGCGCTTACCGGTGCGGTTGGCGACTAGGCGGCGATCCTTGCGGTCGGCCTTGGCGTTCTCCGGCTTCACGTAACCGCCGAAATATGCGCCGTCGATTTCCACCGTGCCGTTAAGCTGGCGGTTGGCCATTTCCAGTGCCATCGCTTCGCGCAGCTTGTGCGAGAGGACTAACGCAGTCTTGTATTGCACGTCCAGATCGCGGCTCACCTGGAGCGCGGAAACGCCCTTAGCGCCGTTCACAAAGATCACGATGGCGGCGAGCAGATCGGTGAACGACAGCTTGCGGCTCGCAAAGATGGTGCCGCTGGTGACGCTGAACTGGTGGTGACAGCCAACGCATTTGAAGCGGCGGCCCGACATGATGTTGTAAATTTCGACACAGCCGCACTTTGGGGCAAACCGCTTCGCCATCCGTTTCCGGCCAACGCAGCTCGCAGAACGTCTGATAAGCTTAGGCGTGATGGACTCTGAGCCGAATATCAGGAACAACATAAGTCGGGGTAAATTTACAGCGGTGTTTCTTGTCCAATGTGTAGAAGCGATTGGGGCATCGTCTTTGCGATTGGGGGATGCTTAGCACTTGCTGGACTAGGGCTGAACGCTAGCGAGGAGCGCCGCTACAACGAAGAGCGCGCCAATAGTAGCCGACAGCAAACCGATCAGATCGACCGTAACCGAGCGGGCATCCCGGCGCTTGCGGAAAGCTACATATCCAATCCCGATCCCAAGGAAGCCACAGAGACCGAACGGCGTGACTTGGCTGCACAAGAGGCGTCGGCAGTCTGGTCGTTCTGGGTTGTTGTTGTCTCGTTCGCCGGCACTGCCGTAACAGCGATCGGGACTATCCTGCTTTACGAGCAAATCAAGCTTACTCGTGAAGCGGTGAAAGACACCGGAGACGCCACGAAGGAGATGCGCGAATCGAATAGGATCGCGGTAGAGACCAGTGGTAGGCAGCTTCGTCCTTACGTTCAAATCGAGAAAATCGAGCCAGAAGAGGCTAGCCCCTCTATCGCAGAAATATGCGTAATATTGAAAAACTTTGGGCAGACCCCCGCTAGCAAAATTAGAGTCGCGTTCAGTTGGTGCTATTGTCCGAATACCCAAGACCGATGGTCTATCCCGGATGCCGAAATTGCTGTCGGCAGGGATATGGCCCCGGGCCACATTCAGCGTGCTCACATAGCGCCACAAGGATCTTGGGAGAAAGAAGCAGCTTATGTCCACGAGGGCTTGGGAGAGTTCCGCGTCGTTCTCGTGGTTAAATACTCGGGCTACGGAATTGACGGAGATGATTTCATTCGAGCCCTGATCCGGTTTGGAAGCAAAGGCCCGCACGTCGCCGTTGCAGAAATGCAAGGCCCCGTAATTAACACCTAAAGCGCAAACGATGAAAGCCGCCACCGCGAGGGATGACAGTCATCTATGCATTGGTGCATTTGCTGCATAATGCCGCTTCGATGATATGGCCCGGCATGATCTCCAGGCGAGATTGGAGGCTAGGGCGACAAGCGATGAGCCCGTTGATGATGAACGCTACGCGGAAGATGGGGACAGCGACGAAGATGATGACGCGCCTGCTGCGAGCTTTGCGGGGCGACGGTGTACCCAAGATTGTAGTGGGCATCGCGCTGGCTATGAATGGGCCGAGCAAAAGGGAATAACCGATCCCGATCAATGCGGCGGCAAGAGCCAGAGTTTTATTGAGGGTTGCCAAGCATACGCCGATAAACAGCAATCATTCTTTTGATCCTATGGTGTAAAAGATGCGTCTCCCAAAAGGCCATCCCGGTTCTTGGTTTGCTGAATGGGACGGTGAAAAAATTCCATGCATTCATCAGCATCGGATTGTGCGGGGCGTCTACGTTGATGATCGCGTCAATGGCCATACGGCATGGCCGGGCTTTATTGCTGAATTGCGATCCCAGAGACGCGCCATTGTCACTACGAGCCATCCGCCCGGACCAGACGGCATCCGCCGACGGAAATCATATGTCGGCATATGGGAGTTGGGTGAAGTCGAGGTCATCGAGCCTGCGGACGATACTGATGGGGTAATGACATTTGCCATGGGCGATTGTGTTTTGCGTTTTCGTAAATGAGGCAATTTGCATTCCGATTAGCGCCATTTTGCCCATAGCTGCGCGTACAGACGCAAAAGCCATCGATCTGGATAGTTGGTGCCGGACAGTCAAATAACGCTAAGAACGCTTTAAAATGAATACCCTTGCAGGGCGACATTCTATTGCCGCTCGGGTAGCTTGCTCGTCAGCTTAGCCACGTCGCACCGAAGAGCGATGCAGAGGCGACACAGAACTGTGAAGGTCACGTTGCGTTCCCCTCGCTCGACTGCGCCATAATATGAGCGATCCACGCCAGCAGCCAAGGCAAGAGCCTCTTGGGTCAAGCCGATAGCTTTCCGTTGTGTCCTAATCCGGTTGCCTAATTCCAGCAGGATCGCATCCTCGTCCATCGTCGAGGATAGGCCTGATCGGCGGACTATCAGTCCACGGGCATTTATACCTCATTTAGTTTTTGGCTTTATCGAGTTGGATACTGACGAATGCCCATGTCCCATAGCTCCTGACGGTTTTGCATCAGCTTCATGCATGCTTGCCTGAAGGGAATGGCAACGGTGAGGAACGCGATGGTGGATACCCGATCTGCTACGGCAGCCGATTTTGACCGTGCAGCCAATCGCAATGCCAGCGCCTTTTGGGGATGGCTAATAACAGCGGGAGTTGTCTGGTTCCTTGCCCCCTCCTGGTGGTGGGCGCTGGTACCGGGGGTGCTCTGCATGTGGAATGCCGCAAACAGCTTTGGGGCAACACGAGCGGCTCAGGCTCTTCGTAACGGCACCTTTCGCATCGCCAACCCCAACAACGGTGCACCGAATGGGGATGCTTCAAGCGTTGATGAAGAAGCGCACGATGATGAGATGCAGGCTGTCATCGAGGTTGAGGCAACCGAAATGTATGCCAAAACCCTTACGCGTCTTGCCGACCGTACTGCGCAGTTGGCAGCCATGAGCGCCAGCCGTCCATCTGAAAGCGAGCAAGAGCAAATGTATCGGATGGGAATGGCTGACGCCCAGCAACTGCTTGCCGACGAGCTGCGGAAACTCGCCAACAAGGCATATGGATCGTTATGAGTTCCTAGAAAGGGTTCAGGGGTGGGGGTCTATACCCCTTAGCTTTGGGTGCGATGCTAAACCTTGTTAAGCACCGGCATGAAACCCAGCTGTTGTTGATAACATCCAATCATCAAATCCCTCAGCCTCTCTTCCTTGTCTGCTGTTGTGATGAATGAGTCGTGGATGGGGAGGATGGTCCACCCCTCCACAATGGCTGACCAGACGATTTCAAGGGCAATGTCTGACTCCAATCGCATCAACCGGAACCCGGCTCCTGTGTTGAAAGAGGCGGCAATGGGCTGATGCTTGGCTTCCAAGAACGGCAGGATATCTGACGGCTTCACGCCGATTGGGAGAACGACGTCAGGGGGTACCTCGGCTAAATCCGCCCTTCCCTTGCCGTTGATCAACAGGTTAAACAGCCATTTTGCGCATTTGCGGCTGGAGCCTGCCGGCATCAAACCATCTGCTTCGTACTGGGCAATCTCTGGAATGAAATACGGGGCTTCGACCTCCAGCCCCTGCTGGTGATACAGCATCCGGGGAAAGCACTCCCCGTAATCCAGCTCAATCGTTGGCCGACCCTCAATCGTGATCGACGTTCGCAAGGCTGAGGGGATGTACATCCACCATGCGCCAAACAGCCGACCCCCTTCGTCAAACCGAGGATCATCCCGGTTGCCATTATTGAACCGTCGATACAGGTCCGTTCGGATCAGCTCTGGCAGTCTATAGGGCGGACCCTGATTTCCTCGATCTTGGTTCAGCTTTTCAACCAAATCGTCCATGCCGCCAGGCGGTAATGCAAGGCCGATGCGTTGCTGCCGATAATGGGCATTGATCACTTTCAGACAATCACGCCAATCGGTTGTTTCAACGGTATCATTAAAGGGGATCGCCTCCGCCTTGCCAGCTTGGACCAGTTTTCTTTCCTGCCAATCATACTTCCTTGCTGGTTTTGGGCCATACAATCGGACGAGTTGATCAGCCGGAAGGCGGTGGCACACAGTATCGCTTGAAACACCGAATTGCTCGGCGGTTTCGATCAGCTTGTCGGTGGGGGCATAGGATGATGCCCAGCCAGGACGCTTCCCGTTTCCGGGCATTGCCTTGCCTTTGATGGAAACAAGCATTCCCGCATCGACCAGAGCATCGACACCCCTCCCAAGCGAGCCATGCTGCATCCACGATGGGCAATCGACATACTGCCTTGCATCCGCCTTACGGAAAAACAGTACCGCGCCGTTGTGACGGTAGAAGTGCGCTAGGATGCCGTTGGCCAGGATGGCGCATATGCGGCGAGAATGGTTTTCCTCGTTCTTGAGCGACCTTTTTCGCTTAGGCGGTTTGAGGCGATCCAGCTCGCACAGGATGTGCTCGGCAAATGCACTGCCCTCCGGATGTCGGAGTTCCAAATATGGATCGAAAAACACCCCCCGGCCGGGTTCGAGGATCTGCGCTGCTTTATCTTCTTGGACCGCATTCTGCGGATGGCCAACGGGGCGTAGCCCGTGATCGACGGCATCCATGACTATCACCCCTTAAGAGCCGCCACGAACGCTTCCACGTCGTCGCGGGAATAACGCGGGCAGGCACCGATATAGCGGGGTTCAAGATCGAGAATGCAGGGCAGGCCATGCTTGCGCCGATGGCGCTGTCCCCTTACCCATTCGGGGGACATGTTCAGGATTTTGGCGATGTCTTTGTCGGCATAGAATTCAGGTGTCATGTTCATAGGAGGCTTCACTTTCCGTCTTTTTAAGGTGACGGTTAGTTTAGCCGGGTCGCTTCAGGTCCCTGCCAATAAGGGACCCTTACCAACGGACGCCCGGTTAACGCCTTCCAAATACCCATGTCAGCATTCGGCAGATCAAGTGTCCCGCGACATAGAGCCGCTTATCGCCTGATCATGTGACTGGTTCATCCACGCATAACTGACGTTCAAATGGAGTCCAGAAACATTAATGGTTAAAGCTGCGAGAAAATTCCGGCCGCCTCCTTGTCGCCGCGATCGACTGCATAATGCTTCGCAAGCATGGCGGTGCCGGTATGGCCAAGGCGCCCAGCGACTGTGCGAACATCTACGCCTCGTCCGATCAAGATTGTCGCATGGCTGCGGCGAAGGTCATGCAAGCGCACGTCCCCCAGTCCAGTTGCTTTCCATAGCGAAGTGAGAGCGCGTTTGAGTGTCGTCAGTGACACGGGGAATAGCCGGTTATCGCCGTCCTCCCGAGGCAATGCTTTTAGCGCCGTCAGGATACTCCGCATTTCTGCCGTGCAGGTGACGTAGCGAGACTTGCCGTTTTTCGAGTTCAGCACTTCGACAACGGTATGATCTGCATCCACCTCCCGCACATTGTCCCATTCCAGCGCCAAGATTTCCGAACGGCGCATGCCGGAGTTGTATGCCCAAGCGACGAAGTGCCTCAGCCAGCCACGTTTCTCATGTGGCATCAATTCGCGCCGCTCTTCTTGCTCCTGTTCGATCCGGTCGCAAGTTTGCAGAATGACTTGCCATTCCTGTTCGGTCACAAACCGCTGTCGCTCTTCACCCGCCTTGACCCGCTTGGCGTGCTGCGATGGATTTGCGGCTATCAAGCCCTCTTTCACCGCTTCATTCATTATCGAATTGAAGGTGTTCAGTTGCCGTTTGACGGTAGCAGGGGCGAGTGTGGCACTTTGCTTTCCAATCCAGCGGTTCACGTCCGCCACCGTGATCGCATTCAAAGCAATCTTTCCGAATGTTGGATTGAGCGCAGATTTCACGTGGCCGTTGCTGATCCCGTAGCCTTTGAGCGTCGGCTTGCGTCGTTCCAGCCATGCAGCCGCATAGGCCGCGAAGGTTTCGACCTGTGCTTGTTCCAGCGGCTCATTCCGATCCGCCAAGCCCTGTAGGCGGTCCCGTTCGGCTTCAAGCTGTTGCCACGTCCATGATGCCCTGTTGCCCGCCTTATGCTCGATGGAGCCGCCGGGAGGCACTGAGCGGTTGTTATAGCTGCCCCCGTGAGGGAGCCGGACCTTGATCCAGACTGTGAAGGACTTTGCACCCCGGAAAAGCCCGATCCCGTCGCAATAGACCGGGCGCTTGGTCATCACGTCGGGGAGTGACGCTTCCAAAGCCTCATATTTCGCATATCGACCTGGCCGACCGATTGGGCGCTTAACTCCTGCCATGTCCAAACCCTTCCCGGTTGCATTGCAAGCCGCCTAGCATCAATTCCAGTGGGGAATCGAGTGGGGAATTTTGAGATGGTGCGTAATGCGGTGCGGATTTCGCCCCACTGAATCCCCACTGGGAACGCTCAAAAAGATCGGTAAACCTCGAAAACGGCTAAAACACTGGTATTTGAAGAATGGCAGAAATCCGGGAACGGCATGAACGGAGATAGCGCCAAAAACTGGTGATGCCGACCTTGCCAAGGTTGGGGTCGAGGGTTCGAATCCCTTCGCCCGCTCCAGCGTTTCGCGGCGATTGCCGCGCCGCATCAGCAATCAGAACACAGCATGGTCGCCGCGGTCTGCGCTGGCGCGTCCTTCGATGATCGAACGGTAATGGTCGATGAGCGTATCGGTGCCCGTTTCCGGCGTTGCATCGGCGTCATAACGGCCGGTTTGCGGATTCAGCACCAGCATGGATTGCGTCGCATAATAATGGCCGATGCGCGCCAGTTCCGCCTTTGCGGCGAGCGCGGGGAACATCCGGCCCGCCATGCCAAGCCCGGATGCGATGGCGGAAAGCAGGCCGGGCGGGACCGAACGGAAACGGGGCGGCATGCCCAACAGGTCGAACAGGGCCATGCCCTGATCGCGCGGCGTCCGGGCCGGGCCGGGGCCGCCGATCGGCAGGAGGCGATTCGTCCGGTCGGGATTGCTGAGACAGTCGACAAGGTAGCGCGCAAGATCCCGGTCGCTGATCGGCTTGCACGCCGTCAGCGTGCCGTCCCCGAACAGCAGGAACGGCTTGCCCGCCAGCACCCGGCCGATCTGGCCCGACAGGGATTTGAAAAAGGCGGTGGGCCGGACGATGGACCAGGCAAGGCCGGATGCCATCAGCTCCGCCTCGAACGCCAGCTTGGCATGCTGAAAGGCGAGCAGGGGCCGCTGAACGCAGATGGCGGACAGCAGGACGAAGTGCGCCGCGCCCGCCCGTTGGGCTGCGGTCAGCAGTGCGAGATTGGCGGCGTGATCGACCGCCCAGGCATCCGCCGGAACGCCGCTGCGCGACGCCATGCAGGAGATGACGGCGTCCACAGCACCGCCTTCAAGCCATGGCCGATGATTGTCATCCGGGCCGACTGGATCGAAGCGACAAGTGTCGATGCCCGCCGGCAAGCCTGACGATGACGGTCGATCCGGACGGGTCAGGCACAGGACCCGGTGGCCGCGCATCACGAGTTCGGCCACGGTGGCCCTGCCTATCGTGCCCGTGCCACCCGCGACCACGACCCGCAGCGGCCGGGACGGCGTGCGTTCCGGCATCCCTGCGGCTTTAGTTGGCGAAGCGTCCATTCCGCGCGACTGTCGCCCATCCGCTGTCGGACAACAAGAGCAGGACAGATGGTCTTGTCGTCAGTCGCCGGTCCGGTGCATCCGACCGCGGAGCATCCAATAGGCAAGGCCGCCAGCAACCAGTGCCCCGCCCGCGATACGCGCCGGGTGGAGCTGTGCGGCTAGCGCCAGGCTGGATTGCCGGACGAAGCGCCGCTGATTGGACGCCACGCGCCCGTCGCTGCGCGGTTCGAACAGGTTATCCGAAGTACCCGGTTCCGGCGGCTGATCCGTGGTCTGGTTCCATCGGCCGAACAGCTTGGCGATCGGCCAGTCCGACAGGCCGGGCACCAGATTGCCGACGATGGTGGCCGACATGCCGGCCCCGCCGACCAGCAATTCGCGGCGGGGATTGGCAGCGGCAAAGCAGATGGCCTTTGCCACCAGATCGGCGCTGTACAAGGGCGGCGGGATCTGGGCCGGTTTGCCCAGCCGGTTGCGGGCGTGTTCGGGATAGGGCGTGTCGATGCCGTGGGGCTTGATCAGGGTGACCTGGATTGGCGCCCCTTCCTGTTGCAACTCGCTGCGCAGCGCCTCCGTAAAGCCCAGAACTGCGTGCTTCATGGCGGAATAGGCGCCCTGCAGCGGGGCGGCGCGTTCGGACAGGACCGATCCGACATTGATCAGCGTGCCGCCGCCGGTCGCCTTCATCTGTTCGACCGCATGCAGCGATGCAGCGACAGTGGCGAAATAGCCGACGTCGAACACCCGGCGCTGTTCGTCCAGCGTGGTCTGATCCAGCCGGGCGAACAAAGCGACGGCCGCATTGTTGACCCAGGTGTCGATCGGGCCAAGCGATGCCAACGCCTTGGCGGAGATCCTTTGCGCTGCGTCTGCATCGGCAACATCCACCGCCAGATGGTCGGCGGTGCCGCCCGCCTGACGGATATCCGCCACGGCCTGTGCCAGCGCATCGTCGTTGCGCGCCACCAAGAGCACCTTCGCGCCAGCCGAGGATGCCATGCGTGCGGTGGCCAGGCCGATGCCGGACGACGCGCCGGTGATGACCATGACCTGCTGGTTCAGGGGTTTCTGCCGGATCATGCCGCCATCCCCGGCTTGAGCACGATCTTGGTATATTCATTCTGTTCGTCGCGGAAATGGCGATAGCCGTCCGCTGCCTGTTCGAGCGGCAGGCGGTGCGAGATCAGGAAGGTCGTGTCGATCACTCCATCCGAGATCATCGCCAGCAGGTCGCCCATATATTTCTGCACATGGGTCTGACCGGTCCTGAGCGTGACGCCCTTTTCCATCACCGCGCCGATCGGGAACTTGTCGGTCAGGCCGCCATAGACGCCAGGGACCGAAATCCGTCCGCCCTTGCGTACCGACAGGATCGCCTGTTTCAACGCCGAGGTCCGGTCCGCCCCGATACCGATGGTCTGTTTGGCGATATCGATCATGTTGTCGATGGCGAAGCCGTGCGCCTCCATCCCGACCGCGTCGATCACCGCATCCGGCCCAACGCCGCCGGTCATCTCGGCAAGTGCTTCGCGCACACGGGTTTCGCGGAAGTTGATGATGTCGCAGCCAAGGCCGCGCGCCAGTTCGAGCCGGCGGGGATAATGATCGATTACGATGACGCGTTCCGCACCCATGATGCGGGCACTTTGAGCGGCAAACAGGCCGACCGGTCCCGCGCCCCAGACGGCAACGGTATCGCCCGGCTCGATCGCGGCGTTTTCCGCCGCCATCCAGCCGGTGGGAAGGATGTCGGACAGGAAAAGCACCCTGTCGTCGTCCAGCCCGTCATCCTCGATAACGATGGGTCCGACATCGCTGAACGGGACACGGACATATTCCGCCTGTCCGCCCGGATAGCCGCCGGTCAGGTGCGAATAACCGAAGATCCCGGTCATCGGATAGCCGTAGATGGTTTCGCCCATTTCCTGGGTTTCGACCGGATTGGAATTGTCGCAGGCGCTGAATTGCTGCTTGCCGCAGAAATAGCAGCTGCCGCAGGAGATGGTGAACGGCACCACCACGCGCTGGCCGCGCTTCAATGTCGAGCCTGGGCCAGTTTCTTCGACGATGCCCATGAATTCGTGGCCCAGAATGTCGCCCGGCCGGGTGCCGGGGATCACGCCGTCGAACAGGTGCAGGTCGGATCCGCAGATCGCCGTACTTGTCACCTTGATGATCGCATCGCGGGGATTGACGATCATGGGGTCCGGAACCGTGTCGACGCTGACATTCTTGGTTCCGTGAAAGCAAAGGGCGCGCATCAGACCGTCTCCTCATGATCAAGGCGGTTCCTGGCGGTGGCAACCTCACCGGTTTCCATCAGCATCTTGAACCGCCGCAGGTCGCGGCGCGACTGGATCGCCGGTTCGCGCTGGAGCAGGCTGGCCACAGCCTGTCCGACCACCCCGAGCGGCGGCTGATAGGCGATGACCAGTTCGACATAGGTGCCGCGATTGGCCGGGGCATCGCGGAAGGTAACGCGGCCCTCGGTTTCGATCTCTGACGCTTCGGTGGAGCGCCACGCGATCAGTTCGCCCAGCCGGTCCTGTGCGACGATGGTTTCCACGCTGACCGTACCGCCGCCCGGCGCCTTGATCCGCCACCCACTGCGTTCATCGTCGATCCGCTCGACGGCTTCCAGATTTTCCATGACCAGCGGCAGGTTGCTGAAATCTCGCCAGAAATCGTAAAGTTCGCTGCGCGATGGCTTTGCGATCAGGACCGTCTTGCCGGTGACCCGTTTGTCGTCCGAAGGCTTGCGCCGGGCCGTTCGGCCGGGCGCGTCATCATGCGATCCTGTGCCGCTCCGCGTGCGGCTGCCGATGGCCAATAGCCCGCCGACAGCCGCAGCCACACCGATGGCCGCGCCCGTCAGCGCCAAATTCTTGCGCTGCATGGGATTATCCCCTGTTTGTCCGGTTGTTGCGCAGTGAGCGCATCAGGCGGCCGAGGGTTGCCTGCAAATGAACGATTGCGATGAAGCGACAAGCGAGCGCGATCAGCCGAGCCGGTCAGGACGGCTTTGCCGGGTCAGCCTGCCGCTTCCTGCTTGCGACTGCGTCGCCATGCGATGGACTGTCGGTTCAGCGCGGGCAAGTCGGCGGTGCCGGCCAGCACCGCCTCCCCCAGCGCCACGGCGCGGGCGAGCAGGGCGGCATCCGCATGGGCATAGGCCGGGCGGCCAGCGATGTGATCGTACCAGACGCCGCCTGCCGCATGATCGAGCAGCACGCGCTGAAAGCAATGATCGGCGCGGATCGGCCAGCGACGTGCACTGGCAATGCCGGGAAGGTCTTGGCGGGTCAGCGCCAGCCAGCGGGATTCAAGCGCGGCGCGGTCGGTGATCATGGCAATTCGATTATCCGGCCGGACGGCACGGGCAAAGCCCATGCCGTCCGCGTCTTGTGCGCCCGGGATCAGCAGGGCTGATCCCTTCGCCGACGCGGATCAGATGTGGATCGGCTTGCCCATCACGGCCATCGCCGCTTCCTTCAGCGCCTCCGGATGCGTGGGGTGGGCGTGGCAGGTCAGTGCGATATCCTCGCTCGTCGCACCAAACTCCATCGCCTGCGTCGCCTGAGCGATCATGGTGCCCGCGACCGAGGTGATGATCCACACGCCCAGCACCTTGTCCGTCTTGGCATCCGCGATGACCTTTACGAAGCCGTCCGGCTCGTGGTTGGTCTTGGCGCGGCTGTTGCCGGCCATCGGGAACTTGCCGACCTTGACCTCGCCCTTTTCCTTGGCCGCTTCCTCGGTCAGGCCGATGCCCGCGATTTCGGGCATGGTGTAGACGACCGACGGGATCAGATCATGGTTCACGATACCGTGCAGACCGGCGATGTTTTCGGCAACCGCGATCCCCTCATCCTCTGCCTTGTGGGCGAGCATGGGGCCGGGGACGACGTCGCCGATCGCCCAGATGCCGTCGACGGCGGTCTTGAAGCTGTGATCGACCTCGATCTGGCCACGCTGGTTGACCGACAGGCCCGCCTTGTCGAGCGACAGGCCGTCGGTGTTGGGCCGGCGGCCGATGGCGACAAGCACCGTGTCGGCGGTCAGGGTTTCGGCATCGCCGCCCTTGGCCGGTTCGATCGTGACGGTCGCCTTGCCGCCATCCACCGCAACACCGGTTACCTTGGTGCCGGTCTTGAATTCGATGCCCTGCTTCTTGAACAGCTTCAGCGATTCCTTGCGCACATCGCCGTCGAAGCCTGGAAGGATCTGGTCGAGATATTCGACCACGGTCACCTTTGCGCCCAGCCGCTTCCACACGCTGCCGAGTTCAAGGCCGATGACGCCGCCGCCGATGACGACGAGATGCTCAGGCACCTTGGGCAGTTCGAGTGCGCCGGTGGAATCGACCACGACCTGCTGGTCCACCTCGACGCCGGGCAGCGGGGTGACGGAGGAACCGGTGGCAATGACGATGTGCTTCGCGCTGACCGTCTGATCGCCGACGGTGACGGTGTGGGCGTCGGTGAACGCGGCGCGGCCCTTGAGCCAGGTGACCTTGTTCTTCTTGAACAGAAACTCGATGCCGCCGGTCAGGCCCTTCACCGCATCCAGCCGCTGCGCGTGCATGGCGTCGAGGTCGAGGCTCACCTTGTCGAACTTGACGCCCAGCTTGGCCAGCTTGCCGCCGGCCGCTTCCTCGAACAGCTCGGATGCGTGGAGCAGCGCCTTGGACGGGATGCAGCCGACATTGAGGCAGGTGCCGCCCAGCGTCTCGCGGCTTTCCGCGCACGCGGTCTTCAGCCCCAGTTGCGCCGCGCGGATCGCAGCGACGTACCCGCCGGGACCGGCACCGATCACCAGGACGTCATAGTCATATTCAGCCATGTTCTGCTCCATTCGCCCCCGGCAACATGGGGGCGGTTTGGCGAAATTACAGGTCGATCAGCAGCCGGGTCGGGTCCTCGATCGCGTTCTTGATCGCGACCAGGAACGTCACCGCCTCGCGGCCGTCGATCAGGCGGTGGTCGTACGACAGCGCCAGATACATCATCGGGCGCACCACGACCTGGCCGTCGCGCACTACGGGGCGGTCCTCGATCCGGTGCAGGCCCAGCACTGCGCTCTGCGGCGGGTTGATGATGGGCGTCGACATCAGCGAGCCGAACACACCGCCGTTCGAGATGGTGAAGGTGCCGCCCTTCATCTCGTCCATCTTGAGCGTGCCGTCCTTGGCGCGCTTGCCGAAATCGCCGATCGTCTTTTCGATGCCAGCGACGGTCAGGCTTTCGGCATTGCGGATCACCGGCACGACCAGACCCTGCGGCGCGGAAACCGCGACCGAGATGTCGGCATAGTCGTGATAGACGATTTCATCACCCTGGATCTGCGCATTGACGCCGGGAATGTCCTTCAGCGCCTGGCACGCGGCCTTCACGAAAAAGCCCATGAAGCCGAGG
This sequence comes from Sphingomonas sp. BGYR3, assembly GCF_025153455.1. Lineage (NCBI taxonomy): Bacteria > Pseudomonadati > Pseudomonadota > Alphaproteobacteria > Sphingomonadales > Sphingomonadaceae > Sphingomonas > Sphingomonas sp. BGYR3. The sequence continues at coordinate 2,259,665 of NZ_JANZNT010000001.1, forward strand.
CGGACGCCGTGCTTTTTCTCGAACAGGTCCTTGTACTTGGCCCGCGCCTCGATGACCGCGGTCATGTCGACATCGTTGAAGGTGGTGAGGAGGGCGGCAGTGTCCTGCGCCTCTTTCAGCCGCTTGGCGACGGTCTGGCGCAGGCGGGTCATGCGGACCCGCTCTTCCCGGCGACCCGGCGCGCTTTCGCTGGCGACCGGCGCGGATGCTGCGGCGGGAGCGGGCGCCGCCGGGGCGGGCGCGGCCGACTTGCCGGCAGCAGCGGCCTCGACATCTTCCTTGGTGATGCGGCCGTCGCGGCCCGTGCCCTTGATCGAGGACGGATCGACGCCGAGTTCCAGCACCGCACGGCGCACCGCCGGAGACAGGGCCGCAGCGTCGAGCGCCGGGGCCGACGCGGCGGGAGCGGCAGGCGCAGCCGGAGCGGCAGGGGCAGCGGGAGCCGCCGGAGCCGCAGGTGCCGCCTCCGCCTTGGGGGCGGCCGGGGCCGCAGCGGCGCCGCCAGCGTCGATCATCGCGATGACCGCGCCGACCTGAACCGTGTCGCCCACCTTGGCCATATGTTCGCCCATCACCCCGGCGGCGGGGGCGGGCACCTCGACCGACACCTTGTCGGTTTCGAGGCTTGCGATCGGCTCGTCAGCGGCGACGGCATCGCCCGGCTGTTTCAGCCATTCGCCGATGGTCGCTTCAGTGATCGATTCGCCCAGAACGGGCACTTTGACTTCGGTTGCCATCGTTTCTTATCCCTTCCGCGTCCGGCGGACTTCTTCGCGTACATTATGGCCCAGCGCATCGGCGATCAGCGCGCCCTGCTCCAGCTGGTGCCGCTTCATCAGGCCCGTCGCGGGCGATGCGGCGCCCGCACGGCCGGCATAGCGCGGCCGCTGGGGCTTGACGCCGGCATCGATCAGGCACTGTTCGATCAGCGGTTCGACAAAGAACCAGTAGCCGTTGTTCTTCGGCTCTTCCTGCGCCCAGACGACCTCTTCAAGGTTCGCCATCCGCTTCAGCCGCACGGTCAGCGGATCGCCGGGGAAGGGATAGAGCTGTTCGATGCGGACGATGGCCGTGTGCTTGTCCTCTGCCGCGTCACGCGCTTCCATCAGGTCATAGGCGACCTTGCCCGTGCACAGCACCAGCCGCTTCACATCGGCATCGGCCGGCCCGTTGGGATCGGACAGGATGCGCATGAAATGCGTGTCGTCCAGGAAGTCCTGCGTTTTCGAAACCGCCATCTTGTGCCGCAGCAGCGATTTCGGCGTCATCAGCACCAGCGGCTTGCGGAAATTGCGGCGCATCTGGCGGCGCAGCAGGTGGAAATAATTGGCGGGTGTGGTCACGTTCGCGACCTGCATATTGTCCTGAGCGCACAGTTGCAGGAAGCGTTCCGGCCGGGCGGAGCTGTGTTCCGGCCCCTGACCCTCATAGCCATGGGGCAGCAGCATGACGAGGCCGTTGGCGCGCAGCCACTTGATCTCGCCCGCGGCGATGAACTGATCGATCATGATCTGCGCACCATTGGCGAAATCGCCGAACTGCGCCTCCCACAACACCAGCGTCTTGGGGTCGGCCAGCGCATAGCCATATTCGAAGCCGAGCACGCCATATTCGGACAGCGGGCTGTCCAGCACCTCGAAACTGCCGTGCGGGATTTCCATCAGCGGCACGTATTTGTGCTCGTCGGTCTGATCGACCCAGACGGCGTGCCGCTGGCTGAAGGTGCCGCGCCCGGAATCCTGACCCGACAGGCGGACCCCGAACCCCTCGGACAGCAGCGAGCCGAACGCCAGCGCCTCGCCGGTCGCCCAGTCAAAGCCCTCACCGCTGGCGAACATCTGCCGCTTGGCATCGAGGACGCGGGTCAGCGTCTTGTGAATCTGAATGCTGGCCGGAACCTCGGTCAGCGTGCGGCCCAGGCTGTCGAACAGCTTGCGATCGATGCCGGTATCCACGGCGCGGCGCGCGCTTTCGGGGTCGGCAGGCGCGGACAGGCCGGACCAGCGCCCGGCGAACCAGTCCGCCTTGTTCGGCTTGTAATTGGCACCGGCCTTGAACTCGTCTTCGAGCAGGTCGGTGAACTGCTTCACCTTGCCCTCGACAAAGCTGGCGTCGATCACGCCCTGGCTCGACAGTTTCTGGCCATAGACGTCGCTGACCGGCGGATGCTGGCGGATCTTTGCGTACATCAGCGGCTGGGTGAAGCTCGGCTCGTCGCCCTCGTTATGGCCGAAGCGGCGATAGCACCACATGTCGATGACGATGTCGCGGTGGAACTTCTGCCGGAACTCGATCGCCATCTTGCAGGCAAAGGTCACCGCTTCCGGATCATCGCCATTGACGTGCAGGATCGGCGCCTGAACCCCCTTTGCCACGTCCGACGGATAGGGCGAGGAACGGGCGAATTGCGGCGAGGTGGTGAAGCCAACCTGATTGTTGATGATGAAGTGGACGCAGCCACCGGTGTTGTAGCCACGGATGCCGGAAAAGCCGAGGCATTCCCAAACGATCCCCTGGCCAGCGAACGCCGCATCGCCATGGATCAGCACGGGCAGCACCTGCTCATGCGCCTCAAGGTCGCCGCGCATCGTCTGAAGCGCGCGCACCTTGCCCAGCACGACGGGATCGACCGCTTCCAGGTGCGAGGGGTTGGCCACCAGCGACATATGGACGGTGGTGCCGTCAAATTCGCGGTCGGTGCTGGACCCCAGGTGATATTTGACGTCGCCCGAACCGCCGATTTCATCGGGGTTGGCCGATCCGCCGGCAAATTCGTGGAAGATCACGCGATAGGGCTTGCCCATCACATTGGCGAGCATGTTCAGCCGGCCGCGATGGGCCATGCCGTACACGATTTCGCGCACGCCCATCTGGCCGCCATATTTGATGATGGCTTCCATCGCAGGGATCATCGCTTCGCCGCCATCCAGGCCGAACCGCTTGGTGCCGACATATTTCTTGCCGAGGAATTTTTCCCACTGCTCGGCCTCGATCACCTTGGACAGGATTGCCTTCTTGCCCTCTGGCGTGAAGTCGATCGCCTTGTCCTGACCCTCGATCCGGTCCTGAAGGAAACGGCGCTCCTCCACATCGGCGATGTGCATGTATTCCAGGCCGACATTGCCGCAATAATTGCGGCGCAGGATATCGACCAGTTCGCGGACCGTCGCGGTCTGCAGCCCCAGCGCGCCGCCCAGATAGACGGGGCGGTCAATCTCGCTGTCGGGAAAGCCGTGATATTCGGTTTTCAGGTCGTCCGGCAGCTCGCGGTTGGACAGGCCGAGCGGATCGAGATTGGCGGCCAGGTGCCCGCGCACGCGATAGGTGCGGATCAGCATCATCGCGCGGATCGAATCGCCCGCGGCCTGCGCGATCTGCTCCGCCGAGGGAGCCGCGGCGGGCGCGGCCTTGGCCGGGGCGCCGGGCCGTGCGGGCTTGGGCGCGGCCTCCATCTGGGTGGGGTCGAGACCGGCGGTCAGCGCATCGGTTTCGGTCAGCGGCCAGCCCTTGCGCTGCCAGCTTGGCCCGGACACCGCGCCCTCCAGCCCGTCGAACCAGGCCTGCCAGCCCGGTTCGACCGAGCCGGGATCCTGCCGATATTTGGCGTAGAGCGATTCGACGAACGCGGGGCTGACCCCGGCGACGGCATCGAAATCCAGACCTTCGTAACCCATGACAACCTCCATCCCTCTCCCGCTGGCGGGAGAGGGTTGCGCAGACTTGGCCCGGACCTGATCCGGGCTTAGTCGAAGCTGGGTGAGGGTGGGCTTTCCTTGCTGAGGCGAAGGCCACCCTCATCCAACTGCACCTAAGCGCTTGCGGCGCCAAGGTTCCGTATCCTTCTCCCGCCAGCGGGAGAAGGGTTAAGGGTTCACCCCTTCAGCACCTCGACCAGCGTTTCGCCGAGCAGCGAGGGGCTGGGCGAGACGCGGATGCCGGCGCTTTCCATCGCGGCGATCTTGTCCTCTGCGCCGCCTTGCCCGCCGGACACGATCGCACCGGCATGGCCCATGCGGCGACCCGGAGGGGCGGTGCGGCCGGCGATGAAGCCGACCATCGGCTTCTTGCGGCCGCGCTTTGCCTCGTCCTTCAGGAACTGCGCCGCTTCTTCCTCGGCGCTGCCGCCGATTTCGCCGATCATGATGATGGATTCGGTCGCATCATCCGCCAGGAACAGTTCCAGCACGTCGATGAAGTTGGTGCCGTTCACCGGATCGCCGCCGATGCCGACCGCGGTCGTCTGACCCAGGCCCGCATTGGTCGTCTGGAACACCGCTTCATAGGTAAGCGTGCCCGACCGGGAAACAACGCCGACCGACCCCTTGGAAAAGATCGAACCGGGCATGATGCCGATCTTGCATTCGCCGGGCGTCAGCACGCCGGGGCAGTTCGGGCCGATCAGCCGCGACTTCGACCCCGACAGCGCGCGCTTGACGCGGACCATGTCGAGCACCGGGATGCCTTCGGTGATCGCGACGATCAGCGGCACTTCGGCGTCGATCGCCTCCAGGATCGAATCGGCGGCGAAGGGCGGCGGCACATAGATGACGGACGCGGTTGCGCCGGTCTTTGCCACCGCTTCGGCCACGGTGTCGAAATTGGGCAGGCCCAGTTCCTCATGGATCGTGCCGCCCTTGCCGGGCGTCACGCCGCCGACCATCTGCGTGCCGTAATCCAGCGCCGCCTTGGTATGGAAGGTGCCGGTCTTGCCGGTCATCCCCTGGGTGATGACCTTGGTATTCTTGTCGACGAGGATGCTCATCTAGTCTTCGCTCCCTTGTTCCCCGGCAATGGCCGGGGCAGCGCTAATTTCAGGCCAGGCTCTCGTCGATCGCCTTGCACGCGACCAGCAGTTCCTTGACCGCGTCGACGCTGACCTGAAGGTTCGCCTTGGCCTCGTCCGTCAGGTTGATTTCGATCACCTTTTCAACGCCGCCCGCGCCGATGATGACGGGCACGCCGACATACAGGTCGTCGACGCCATACTGGCCGGTCAGGTGCGCCGCGGCGGGCAGGACGCGCTTCTGGTCATACAGATACGCCTCGGCCATCGCGATGCCGCTGGTGGCGGGCGCATAATAGGCCGAACCGGTCTTGAGCAGGCCGACGATCTCGCCGCCGCCCGAACGGGTGCGCTGCACGATCGCGTCGATCCGTTCTTTGGTCGAAAAGCCCATGGCAATCAGGTCGCTGACCGGGATGCCGCTGACCGTCGAATATTCGAGGACGGGCACCATCGTGTCGCCATGGCCGCCCAGCACGAAGCTGTTCACGTCCTTGACCGACACCTTGAACTCTTCGGCCAGGAAATGGCTGAAGCGGGCCGAATCCAGCACGCCGGCCATGCCGACGACCTTGCTGTGCGGCAGGCCCGAAAATTCGCGCAGCGCCCAGACCATCGCGTCGAGCGGGTTGGTGATGCAGATGACGAACGCGTCGGGCGCATTGGCGGCAATGCCTTCGCCGACTGCCTTCATCACCTTGAGATTGATGCCGAGCAGGTCGTCGCGGCTCATCCCCGGCTTGCGGGCGACGCCGGCGGTGACGATGATGACGTCCGCGCCCGCGATATCCTTGTAATCGTTCGATCCGGTGATCGAGGCGTCGAACCCTTCGACCGGGCCGCACTGCGATAGGTCAAGCGCCTTGCCCTGCGGAATACCCTCGGCAACGTCGAACAGGACGATGTCGCCAAGGCCCTTCAGTGCTGCGAGGTGGGCTAGGGTGCCGCCGATATTGCCGGCGCCGATCAACGCGATCTTCTTGCGAGCCATGGGTCTCCCTTTCTGGGCCATGCGGGCACTCTCCACGACCCGCGGAAACGGGTGGGCATTAAGCCGATCCATAAGCCGGGGCAACTAAAGAATCATGAAAATCCGGGAAATCTTTGCATATGCGAATAATGTGCAATAAGCACTTTTGGCGGGCAAAGGGCGGGCGTGACAAGCGTTAGGCGCTCTGGCACGCTGCGGCTCTCTTTCCCATGGGAGCACAGATCGGATGAAGCGGATTCGGGCCGGGTTGCTGAGTGCGGGCATGATGGTTGCGGGAATCGGGGCGGCGGCGCTGGCGGCCGATCCGGCGCCGCGGGTTCGCCCGCCCGCCCTGGCCCAAGTGGAAACCGTGGTGGTGGCAAAGGGCGTGCCGATGCCCCGGTTCCGCGTCGACGCCGCCTGGCCGACGCTGCCTGCCGACCTGATGCTGGGGCAGGTTTCGGGCGTTGCCGTCGATGGCGATGACGATGTGTGGGTCGTCCACCGCCCCCATTCGCTTGGCCCGACCGACACGGGCGCCGCACAGACCCCGCCGATTGCCGTCTGCTGCAAGCCGGCACCCACGGTCGTCCGGTTCAGCCGGGAGGGCGCGTATCTGGCCGGATGGGGCCTGCCCGATACCGGCCCGGTGCTGGACGGGGTGAACCAGTGGCCGAAAAGCATTCACGGCGTTTATGTCGACACGGCAAAGACGGTGTGGTTCGGCGGCAATGGCGATGGCGACCATGCGGTGCTGAACTTTACCGCCGATGGCAAGTTCATCCGCGCCTATGGCCGGCGCGAGCAGACCGGCGGCAATGCGGACCTCACGACATTCGGCAATCCGGCGGACGTGTTTCACGAGGATGGCGAGCTGCTGATCGCCGACGGGTACAAGAACAAGCGGATCATCGGGTTCGACAGCCGGACCAACCGGAACACGGCAGCGTTCGGTGCCTATGGCGGTCCCGCAACCGGCCCGGCCCGTGCCGGCAATTTCGATCAGAGCCAGGCGACCAGCACCGGCGATGGCGGGGCCAATCCGGCGTCCAGAAGCTTTGGCGACATCGTGCATTGCATCGTCAAGACGAAGGACGACCATTATTATGTCTGCGACCGGCGCAACAACCGGGCGCAGCTGTACCGCAAGCGCGCCGGCAACTTCGAGTTCGTCCGCGACCTGGTGATCGCGCCGGAAACCGGCGGCACGCGGACCGTGACCGACATCGCGATGAGCCCGGACGAGAAATATCTGTATGTCGCCGACATGATGAACGGCCGCATCTGGATCCTGCTGCGCGAAACGCATCAGGTGCTCGGCGCGATCGGCCGCAACGGGCGGCAGGCGGGCGAGTTCATCTGGCTGCACAGCATCGACACGGATTCGCAGGGCAATATCTATGCGACCGAGGTGAATACCGGCCGCCGCGTGCAGAAATTCGTGTTCGAAGGCGTGCGCTGACCGGATCGTCGGCGCAGGCTCAGTCCGCGCCGTGCCCCTTGGCCAGATAGTCGAAGCTGCGCATTTCGTTGAGGCGGCTGACCGTGCGCTGAAATTCGAACCGGCCATCGCCCGTGGCATACAGGTCCTCGGGCGCGGCGTCGGCGGCGGCCAGCAGCTTGACCTTGTGTTCGTACAGCGCGTCGATCAGCGTGACGAAGCGCGCCGCCTCGTTGCGGTTTTCCGGGCCAAGGCGCGGGATGCCGACCAGGATGACGGTGTGGAACCGGCGGGCGACCGCCAGATAATCCGCTGCGCCGCGCGCTTCGCCGCACAGCCGTTTGAAGCTGAATACCGCAACGCCCTTAAGCGATTTGGGCACGTGGAGCATGCGGCCGCCGCCCACGTCCAGTTCCTCGACCGGCACTTTCGCCCGGTCCTCGACCGGATAGTCGGTCAGGCGGAAAAAGGCGGCCGAAAGCGCGGCCGTCGCCTCCGGCCCGTTCGGCACCAGCCAGGTGTCGATGCGGCCCAGCCGGTCCAGCCGGTAATCCACCGGACCGTTCAGCGCGACCACATCGCATTTCTGCTGAATGAGGTCGATGAACGGCAGGAACAGCGACCGGTTGATCCCGTCCTTGTACAGGTCGGTCGGCGCGCGGTTGGACGTTGCCACGATAGTGACGCCGCGATCGAACATCGCCGTGAACAGCCGCGACAGGACGGCGGCATCGGCGGGATTGTTGACGATCATCTCGTCAAAGGCGAGCAGCCGCACCTCTTCCGACATGGTGGCGGCGACCGGCTGAATGGGGTCGGGCACCTGACTGCCGCGGGCGATGTGCAGGCGGTGATGCACCTCCTGCATAAAGGCATGGAAATGCACGCGGCGCTTTCGCCGGATATCCAGATGCTGAAAGAACAGGTCCATCAGCATGGATTTGCCGCGCCCGACATCGCCCCACAGATAGACGCCGCGCGGCGGATCGGGCAGGCGGCCGAGCAGTTTCCACAGGGTCGATCCGCGTTTCGGCACCGCCTCCAGCGCCGTGGCCAGTTCGGCCAGCCGCTCCGCAGCCGCGGCCTGAGTGGCGTCCGGGCGCAGTTCGCCACCCGCAATTAGGGCGCGATACGCGGAAAGGACCGCGCTCATCAGCGCGGTCCCCATCCATTCCGTTCAGGCATGGCGCGCGTCAGAGAACGCGCTCGACCTGCATCTTCTTGATCTCGCCAATGGCCCGGGCCGGGTTCAGCCCCTTGGGGCAGACATTGGCGCAGTTCATGATCGTGTGGCAGCGATAGAGGCGGAAGGGATCTTCCAGCTCGTCCAGCCGCTCGCCGGTCATTTCGTCGCGGCTGTCCGCCAGCCAGCGATAGGCCTGAAGCAGGATGGCCGGGCCGAGGAACCGGTCGCTGTTCCACCAATAGCTGGGGCAGCTGGTCGAGCAGCAGGCGCACAGGATGCACTCGTACAGGCCGTCCAGCTTGGCGCGATCCTCCGGCGACTGAAGCCGTTCCTTGCCCGAGGGCGGCGGCGTCACCGTCTGCAGCCAGGGCTTGATCGAGGCATATTGCGCATAGAAATGCGTGAAATCGGGCACCAGGTCCTTGATCACGTCCATGTGCGGCAGCGGCGTGATGCGGATCGCGCCCTTGATATCCTCAATCGCCGTGGTGCAGGCCAGCGCGTTCTTGCCATCGATGTTCATCGAGCAGGAACCGCAAATCCCCTCACGGCAGGAGCGGCGGAAGGTGAGGGTGGGATCCACCTCGCCCTTGATCTTGATGAGCGCGTCCAGAACCATCGGGCCGCAATCGTCCAGGTCGACCTCGAACGTGTCATAACGCGGGTTCTGACCGCTGTCCGGATCGTAGCGATAGATCTTGAACTGCTTGGTGCGGGCGGCGCCTTGCGGCGCTTTGTGAACCTTGCCCTCGTTCTTGATCTTGCTGTTCTTTGGCAGGGCGAATTCGGCCATGGTCACTTCCCGTTGCTGTTTGTACCGATCTGGCGAGCGCACGCCGCCAGTCAAGACCCGCACGCGTTACAACAGGCGGGCCGGGCTCGCAAATGCAGCAGAAACGAAATTTGCGATCATGGGACGGGATTGAATCGAACAGTCGGTATCAAATGACGTCCAGCACCAAGCCCAGATCGCGGGCCTGCTCTGCCTCGATATACCAGTTTTCCGGGGCGCGGGCTTTCAGGTCGTCAAGGTCGATGCGCGTGCCGGCGACCAGATCGGCGAACCCTTCCTCCTCGATCCGGATGGAATGTTCGATTTCGTGCAGGGCCGCCTTCAGGCTGGCGATACAGGTTTTGAGCGGGCCGCTGAGCTCGACCGTCTTTGACAGGATGCGTTCGTGAATCATGATTCGCGTGCCGCGCGTCAGGAACCGCTTGTCCGCAGGAAAGGCCGCCATGAACGTGGCCCCGGCGGAATAGACCGCGACCTTGCCCAGAAACAGCAATTCGCGCCCGGTATAGTCGCGCAGCATCCGCACCTCGTCCCCCATCAGGCGCGCGACCTCCGGATCGCCGCCCAGGGTTGACAGCGACAGGATGATCGGGCCGTCGCCGGGCGCTGCATCGACCTGTTGCCGGAAGCGGTCGAACATCGCGTGATCGACGGGGCCGGCAAGCTCGACATGAGGTCGGGCGAACAGCGGATAGGGATGTGGGGACTGGTTCATGCGCGCCGAACGGGCGGTGGCGGGCAGGGTTCCCCGCCGGTTCGCGATCGGGCGAATAAATGCGCGGGGGGTCAGCGGCCCGCAAGCGCGGACTGATCGAGCATCGCCATGGCGGGGCGGCCCACCGGCTTGCCCGCCAGCCGGGGCGCGCGGGCATCCAGCGCCGTCAGCCAAGTCCGGGCATCTTCGCCGACGAAGAGCTGCGGCTCGCTGGATTCCACCCCGGCGGTCTTTTCCCATCCGGCGACCAGGCCCTGCGCCTCTGCAGCGGCATCGGCAAAGGGCTGCGGCTTGCGCAGGGCGCGGTTGACCAGCGCATCGCCGAAGAAGGTCCAGTCATTTTCCGCCGCACAGCCAAAGCTGGGCCGCCGCGAGGATGCCGCCGTGGCGATCACGCGCGTCGATTTGGACAGAAGGGGGATGAACACGCCCGAATAACAGGCGCTGATCATCACCATCGCCCGGTCGATTTCCAGCGTGTCCAGCGTGGACCACAGGCGAAACGGCGAAATCGCGCCGAAACCGCTGTCCCCGTCATGATAGACAATGCCCCAGGGTGCGCCGTGGCTGGTGGTATAGAGGATCAGCACATCCTCCTTGCGGTCCATCCGCGCGGCGATCGCGGACAGTGCCGATTCGATATTGGCGGGCGACCCCATGGGCAGGGTGGACGGGCCGGTGCCGTCGGTTCCCGCCAGCAGGATCGTGCGTCCCTGCGCCTGATACCGGCGTTCAAGGACGCGGGCGGCCTCTCTCGCCTCCCGCCCGAACACGGGATCGCTGTCCATCCCGGCGACGAGGACATAGGCATCGACCACGCCGGGCCGCTGCGGTTTCAGCGCATCGACCCCGGCGGCCAGACGCCGCGATTCAGTGAGCGCCCATCCGGCGGGTCGTGCGCGTTCCATGGCCAGCCCGGCATCGGCCATCGATTGAAGCTGTTGCGGCGAGGCGGCGGCAACGCCTTGCTGGGCAAGGCCGGTATGGACGGGCGGGGTATAGCCCGCCTGCGGGCCGGGCGCAGCGGAACCGGCAAACACCGCCGCAAGCAGCGTCGCCCCGGCTGTCGACCAGCGCCTGATCCGTGGATGCCCCATGAGTCGCCAGCTTTCCCCCACGGAACCGGGGCGTCAAGGGGGCTGAAAGGGCAGGTGCCTTTGGAAATCGGGGCAGTCGTTCCTATCTTGGCAGGCATGACCCGATTATCGTTCCTGGACCTGGTCCCCGTCCGTGAGGGCGCGGGCGTCGCCGACGCGCTGGCCGATGCTGCCGCCATTGCCGCTCATGCCGAAACGCTGGGCTTTCACCGATACTGGGTGGCGGAGCATCACGGGATGGCTGGGGTTGCGGGCGGTGCCGCCGCCATCGTCATCGGCCATGTCGCCGCCGCGACCCGGACCATCCGGGTGGGTGCGGGCGGCATCATGCTGCCCAATCACGCGCCGCTGGTGATCGCCGAACAGTTCGGCACGCTGGCCGCGCTTCATCCCGGCCGGATCGACCTTGGCCTGGGCCGGGCGCCGGGCAGCGATCAGCGGGTGATGCAGGCGCTGCGCCGCACGCTGACGGCCGATCCCGACGGTTTCCCGCGCGATGTGATCGAGTTGCAGCGTTATTTCGCCGATGATGGCAGCACCGGCATCCGCGCGACGCCGGGTGCGGGGGCGGATGTGCCGATCTATATCCTGGGGTCCAGCACCTATGGCGCTCAGCTCGCCGCCGCGCTGGGCCTGCCCTATGCCTTTGCCAGCCATTTCGCGCCGCAGATGCTGGAAGAGGCGCTGTATCTGTACCGCCGCGATTTCCGGCCGAGCGCCCAGCTGGACGCGCCCCATGCCATGGCGGGGTTCAACCTGTTTGCCGGGGAAAGCGATGCGGAGGGCGCGTTGCTGGCATCGTCGATGGAGCAGAGCTTCGTCGCGCTGCGCACCGGCAATCCCGGTAAGCTGAAGCGGCCGGTCCCCGGCTATCGCGACAGCCTGCCGCCGCAGGCGCGGGCGATGCTGGACGGCGTGCTGAGCGCCAGCGCGATTGGCGGACCGGACACGGTTGCCCGGCAGATGCGGGCGTTCATCGACCGGACGGGCGTGGACGAACTGATCCTGACCAGCGCGATCTATGACCAGTCAGCGCGCAAACGCAGCCTGACGATCGCGGCAGAGGCCATGGGGTCCAAGGCGCAGGTGGCGGCGGCAGCCTGAGCCGCCGCCGCGCCGCGGATCAGTACACCCGCTTCTTCGGCTCGATATAGTCGATTTCGTCCGTCAGGGTGTAGTCGTGCACCGGGCGGTAGTCGATTTCGCACTTGCCGCCCTTGCCACCCCAGCCGTCGAAGGTGGCGATGGTGTGCTTCATCCAGTTGGCGTCATCGCGCTCCGGGAAATCCTCGTGCATGTGCGCGCCGCGGCTTTCCTTGCGGTTTTCGGCCGAACGGATAGTGACGACCGCCTGGCCGATCAGATTGTCCAGCTCCAGCGTTTCGATGAGGTCGGTGTTCCAGATCAGCGAGCGATCCGACACGTTCACATCGGCCATGCCCTGATAGAGCGCGTCCATCTTGGTCACGCCTTCCGCCAGCAGGGCGCTGTCGCGGAACACGGCGGCGTGCTTCTGCATCGCCTTTTGCATGTCGCCGCGCAGCTTTGCCGTCGGCGTGCCGCCCGATGCGTGGCGGAAATGGTCGAGGCGGCCGATCGCCAGCTCGGCCGAATCCTGCGGCAGCGGGTTGTGCGGGGCGTTGGGCTTGAGCAGCTCCTTGAGCCGCAGGCCCGCAGCGCGGCCGAACACGACCAGGTCGATCAGCGAATTGGAACCAAGACGGTTCGCGCCGTGGACGGACACGCACGCCGCCTCGCCCACCGCGAACAGGCCGGGGACGACCGTGTCCGGGTTGCCGTCCTTCAGATGGACGACCTCGCCATGATAGTTGGTCGGAATACCGCCCATATTGTAGTGGACGGTCGGCACCACCGGCAGCGGCTGGCGCGTCAGATCGACGCCGGCAAAGATCTTGCCGGTTTCGGTGATGCCGGGCAGCCGCTCGGCCAGCACCTTGGGGTCGATATGGTTCAGGTGCAGGAAGATATGGTCGGATTCCTTGCCGACGCCGCGTCCTTCCCGGATTTCCATGGCCATCGACCGCGACACGACGTCGCGCGACGCGAGGTCCTTGGCCGAGGGTGCGTACCGCTCCATGAAGCGTTCGCCCTCTGCATTGGTCAGATAGCCGCCCTCACCGCGCGCGCCTTCGGTAATCAGCACGCCGGCGCCGTAGATGCCGGTCGGGTGGAACTGGACGAACTCCATGTCCTGAAGCGGCAGGCCGGCCCGCAGCACCATGGCGTTGCCATCGCCGGTGCAGGTGTGCGCCGAGGTCGCCGACTGATACACGCGGCCGCCACCGCCGGTGGCCAGCACGACGGCATGGGCACGGAAACGGTGGATGCTGCCATCCTCCATGCACAGGGCGATGACGCCCCGGCACGTGCCGTTTTCCATGATCAGGTCGAGCGCGAAATATTCGATGTAGAAGTCCGCGTCGTACTTCAGCGACTGCTGATAGAGCGCGTGCAGCATCGCATGGCCGGTACGGTCGGCGGCGGCGGCGGTGCGCTGCACCGGCGGGCCGGCACCCATGTTCTGCATATGGCCGCCGAACGGGCGCTGATAGATCGTCCCGTCCTCGTTCCGGCTGAACGGCACGCCGGCATGCTCCAGCTCGTACACCGCCTGGGGTGCCTCGCGGCACAGATATTCGATCGCGTCCTGATCGCCCAGCCAGTCCGAACCCTTGACGGTGTCGTACATGTGCCACGACCAGTGGTCGGGCGTGTTGTTGCCCAGGCTGGCGGCGATCCCGCCCTGTGCGGCGACGGTGTGGCTGCGCGTCGGAAACACCTTGGTCACGCAGGCGGTCTTGAGGCCCGCCTCGGCCGCGCCCATCGTTGCGCGCAGGCCCGATCCGCCCGCGCCGACCACGACGACGTCATAGGTGTGGTCAATGATCTTGTAACTGTCGGTCATCAGTCTGCGCTTCCCGTGAATGCGATTTTCGCGATGGAAAACAAGGCGATGGCCCCTCCGACAAACACCGCGGCGTTCAGAAGGACAAGGTAGACGATCCGCGTCTCGTCCTTCTGATAGTCTTCAATCACGACCTGCAGCCCAAGCCGGGCGTGATAGAACAGGCTGAGCACCAGCAGGAACATCGGCACCGCCGCCCAGGGCGAGGCCAGCCATTCCGTCAGCCGGGCAAAGCCGAAGTCCGGCAGGATGGCAAGCGATGCCAGCAGCCAGACCATCAGGAACAGGTTGGACGCCGAAGTCAGGCGTTGATGCCACCAATGGTGCGCGCCTTCCTTGGCGGATCCAAGACCGCGCACGCGGCCGATGCTGCTTCCCGTACCCATATCTTACTTCCCCGAAATCAGCGGCAGCCACTGGGCGTGCGTCAGATAAGCCCAGAACAGCACCGTTCCGCCGATCGACCAGACCATCGTCAGCAGAGCGCCGCGCTTGTTGCCGCGCAGTTCATAGCCGGCGCCGACGTCGAGCACCCAGTGACGGACGCCCGTGCCGATATGCTGGAACAGGCTGACCGTCAGGCCGATGCCGAGCAGATAGCCAAGCGCGTTCAGCGCGCCGCTTTGATAGGTGAACACGTCGCGGAACGCGGCATAGCTTTCCTCGCCGCCCGCCAGCGCCGCCAGAAACCAGACCAGCAGCGCCAGGCCGACCAGCGCCATGCCCGACCCGGTGACGCGGTGCAAAATGGAAACCAGCATGTGCGGTCCCCATTTCCAGATGCTCAGATGCGGTGAAAGCGGTCGATTTTTCGGGCGCGCGGTAGCCAATTGGGTTCCCCTGAATGCTGCGTTGCCTATCTACGGCCGCGCGCGCAGGTTTCAAGCCGAATGACGCCGTTCCATGACTAACCAGCCTTTAACTCCTGCGCCGGTATCACCGGGCCGAGCGGAAATTCCGTCTTGCAAGGGAGCCGAAAGGGATCACGTGACCGTATCATCCAGCGCAACCGATCTGCCCACGCCAGGCAGCATTTCGGCCATGGTCGATTTGGAGGCCCGGCTGCGGGTGTTCGATACCGACCATGTGCTGATCGACAACGCGCGGGCCGTCTGGGCGGTGCTTGAAGCGGATATCCGTGCAATTTCAGAGGCATATTGGCTGCAATGGCTGCGTTGTTTTGCCGACCAGCGGGTCTGGGCGACGCATGAGACCGAAAAGATGATCGACCTGGGCGTCGCATTCCTGCGCGACCGGTTCCTGAATACCGAACGGCGCGACTGGATCGAATCGATCGAGCGATCCGTTGCCGCCGCCTATGGCGCGGGTGTGCCGCCGATGGCGCTGCTGTCGATGATTTCGGCAAGCGACCGCACCGCGCTGGAAGTGCTGATGCGGAAGATGCCGGCAGGCGATCCCGATCTGGTTCGCCATGTCGACACGCTGATGCGGCTGTCCGCGCTGGAAAGCGACATCACCGTCGAAATCTACACCGGCTATCGCGCGTACAGCGCACAGGTGAGCCGCGAGCGGCTGGCCGCGGATTTCCGCAACAGCATCGGCTCGACTGTCGAGCGGGCCAGCCATGAAGGCCACAGCCTGCGTGCACAGGCGTCGCAAACATCGTCTTCCGCGCGCGGGATGCTGGGCAAGGCATCGGAGGTAGCGGCGGCGGCGGAGCAGTCTGCAGTGGCGATGCGGGAGGCGGCGCAGACGGCGGCTGGCCTGATCCGGGCGATCGAGGATGCGCGGGCGGAGGTTGAGGCGGCGGCGGACATTGCGACGCGGGCGAGCGGTCAGGCGGGCGAGGCGGTTGAGATGAGCGAGATGCTGTCCGACCATGCCAAGTCGATCGAATCGATCCTCGGCCTGATCCGCGACATTGCCAGCCAGACCAATTTGCTGGCGCTGAACGCGACGATCGAGGCGGCGCGGGCGGGCGATGCCGGTCGGGGCTTTGCGGTGGTGGCGCAGGAGGTGAAGAGCCTGGCCAACCAGACGGCACGAGCGACGGACGACATTGCGGCCAAGATCGCGGCGATTCAGTCGGCGACGCGATCGACGGTGGAAACCAATGTGTCGATCCGGTCGACGGTGACCGAGGTTCAGCAGAGCGCGGACCGCATCCGCAGCGCGATGGAAGTGCAGGCACAGACCGTGACCGCGATCACCGCCGCCGTCGATGAAACCGCGCTGGCCGCCGACTCGATGTCCTCCACCATCGCCGCCATCCGCGAAGATACCGAAAGCGTCGCAAGCGACATCGAGCGCGTCGGTCAGGGTTTTGCCGTGCTGGAGAGCGAACTCGGTTCGCTGAAGACCGGAGCCGGAGAATTCGTGGCAAAGGTTGCCGCATAAAGAGCGGTTGGGGGAGGGGAAATGGCGGCTGCAAAATCCGCAAGGGTCGGGCAATGGGCACGGGACGAGCGATCCGTTGCGGATCGCCTGCGCGCCTATGACTGGGACGGCAGGCTGGTCGCCGGAGCGCGCGAGGTCGGCGAGCTGATCGGCGATCGCTCGATCGAGCTTGGCCAGAGTTTCTGGCGCCATTACCTGTCGCTACCCGCAGCCGAGGGCATTCGCGGTTATTATGACGAACAGCGAACGGCCGAAGCCGTAATGGTTTCAGCCCGTTATGCGCTGGTCAAATATGTCGATCCGCTGGGTGACGAATGGGTCCAGACGGCGCGGCGCTATGCCGCCGATTCGCACCGCGCAAAAATGCCGCTTCAGGCCCTGCTTGCCGCGTTGGCCTATGCCCACGGGCTGACGCTGCAGATCATCGAAGAGCAGATCGGCGACGACAAGGCCCGGATGCGGTGGCTGGCGGAGGTCGTGCAGCGCATGGCGCTGATCGAGGCAAACATCATGGCCGGCCATCTGGGCGAGCGCGACGCGACCCAGACCGATGCTGCCCGGCGCGAGGATGCGCGCCGGTTCCGTGACAGCATCGCCGAACTGATCGACGGCACATCCGGACTTGGCAACCGGAGCCGGGCGCAGGCCCATTCCGTTTCCGCATCTGCGCGCGGGATGCTGGGCAAGGCGTCGGAGGTTGCGGCGGCGGCGGAGCAGTCTGCGGTGGCGATGCGGGAGGCGGCGCAGACGGCGGCTGGCCTGATCCGGGCGATCGAGGATGCGCGGGCGGAGGTTGAGGCGGCGGCGGACATTGCGACGCGGGCGAGCGGTCAGGCGGGCGAGGCGGTTGAGATGAGCGAGATGCTGTCCGACCATGCCAAGTCGATCGAATCGATCCTCGGCCTGATCCGCGACATTGCCAGCCAGACCAATTTGCTGGCGCTGAACGCGACGATCGAGGCGGCGCGGGCGGGCGATGCCGGTCGGGGCTTTGCGGTGGTGGCGCAGGAGGTGAAGAGCCTGGCCAACCAGACGGCACGGGCGACGGACGACATTGCGGCCAAGATCGCGGCGATCCAGTCGGCGACGCGATCTACGGTGGAAACCAACGTGTCGATCCGGTCGACGGTGACCGAGGTTCAGCAAAGCGCAGATCGCATCCGCAGCGCGATGGAAGTGCAGGCGCAGACCGTGACCGCGATCACCGCCGCCGTCGATGAAACCGCGCTGGCCGCCGATTCCATGTCTTCCACCATCGCCGCCATCCGCGAAGATACCGAAAGCGTCGCAAGCGAGATGGACCAGCTGGAACGGGATTTCGGCCATGTCGACGACCGGCTGGTCGACCTGAAGGAAGCGGCGGAGCGGTTTTCCGACAGCGTCAACCGCTGAACCGGGCTTTCGCGCGCGTCGTCCAGCCGGTATCGACCGGGCATGACTGTCCATATCCTTTTAACCGGTGCCAGCAGGGGTATCGGCGCGGCGATTGCCGCGACCCTTGATGCACCGGGTATCCGGCTTGCCACACAGGCGACGACGGGGCCGCTGGCCACCGATTTCAACCAGCCCGTCGCGGCACCATCGCTGTGGCAGCGGGCGCTGGATGCGCTGGACGGACGGATCGATGTCCTGATCAACAATGCCGGGGTGTTCGAGGCGACGCCGATCGACAGCTCCGACGCCGAATGGCTGGCGGGGTGGGAGCGGACCATGCGGATCAACCTGACCGCAGCAGCCGAACTGTCCCGTCTGGCCGTACTGCACTGGCAGGGCCGGGAAAGCGGCGGGCGCATCGTCAACATCGCCAGCCGGGCCGCCCATCGCGGCGACAGCCCCGCGCACTGGCATTATGCCGCGTCAAAGGCGGGCATGGTCGCGATGACCAAGACGATCGCCCGCGCCTATGCCGCACAGGGCATCCTGGCCTTTTCCATCTGCCCCGGATTTACGATGACGGGGATGGCCGAGGAGTATCTGGCCAGCCGGGGCGGCGACAAGCTGTTGGCCGACATTCCGCTGGGCCGGGTGGCGATGCCGGACGAGGTGGCGACGATGGCGCGGTTCTGCGCGCTGGAAGCGCCCGCCAGCATGACCGGCGCGGTGCTGGACGTGAACGGAGCCAGCTATGTCCGCTGAAAGCTGGAAACTGACGCTGCCCTGTACCCGTGCCGAGGCAGAGGCGATTGACGCCGATCTGGGCGCGCTGGCCATGCTGGAGCCGACGCCGGTGCTGATGACCAGCGAATCGGTTGAGGACGATCCCGACAGCTGGCGGATCGAGGCGTATTTCGAGGGCAAGCCCGACAAGGCGGCGATTGCCGCCGTCCTGGCGATGGCCCCAAGCGCGGCCGGGGCAAAGCCGGTGCTGGAGCGGCTGGACGATGCCGACTGGGTGACGATGAGCCAGTCGGGCATCGAGCCGGTGCAGGCCGGCCGGTTCTATGTCCACACCGACACCAACAAGGGCAATGTGCCGGCGGGCGCCGTGCCGTTCATGATCCCGGCGGGCCTCGCGTTCGGCACGGGCACGCACGAGACGACCAGTGGCTGCCTGATGATGCTGGACGATCTGAAGCGGGCGGGCGCGCGGTTCCGGCATGTGGTGGATGTGGGAACGGGCACCGGCCTGCTCGCCTTTGCCGCGATGCACCTGTGGCCGACGGCGCAGGCGACCGCATCGGACATCGACCCCATGTCGATCGAGGTGACGCGCGACAATGCGCTGGCCAATGGCGTGGCGCTGGGCCGGGGCAAGGGGACGCTGGCGCTGGCCGTCGCGCCGGGGCTGGAGCATCCCATGCTGATCGCCCGCGCGCCCTATGACCTGGCCATCGCCAACATCCTGGCCGGGCCGCTGATCGACCTGGCCCCGACGCTGTGCGCCGCGGTTGCGCCGGGCGGGACGCTGATCCTGGCGGGGCTGCTGGATACGCAGGCAGAGGCGGTGATCCGCGCCTATCGGCGGCAGGGGATGCGGCTGGCCGGACGGATCGACCGGGGCCAGTGGCCGACGCTGCGCCTGGTCCGCCGCCACCGGTTCGGGGCGGACCGGACCACCCGGCCGGGGCCAAGGGTGCCCAGCCCGGCGCCCGGTTTCGGAAGCTGGTGATCCGGCCGGTTACGCCTTGCTGAGCGCGTAGGCCTGTGTCCCGCGGGTGAGGACGTCGTCGCCCGCAACGATCGCGTCCACCGGATGCGATGGCAGGGGCAGGATTTCGTCATAAAGCGGGGCGAAATCGGTTTCGACGGTCTGGCGCAGCAGTTCGTCAAAACTGGGGATGACGAAATAGCTCTGCTGGAAATCGTCGATCCGGTAATCGGTGCGCATCACCCGTTTCATGTCGAACCGGATGCGGTTGGGGCTGTCGCTATCCAGCGCGAACACGCTTTCGGCCGAGCTGGACACGATGCCGGAGCCATAGATGCGAAGGCCGTCCGCTTCCTCGATCAGGCCGAATTCGACCGTGTACCAGTAAAGCCGCGCCAGCTGCTTGAGTGCGCCAAGCTTGAGCGCGCGCAGCCCGCCCCGGCCATAGGCGGCAAGATAATCGGCGAACACCGGATCGGCGAGCATCGGCACATGGCCGAACACGTCGTGGAACACGTCCGGTTCCTGAAGATAATCGAGCTGGTCCGGGCGGCGGATGAAATTGCCGGCGACGAAGCGGCGATTCGCCATGTGGTCGAAGAACACGTCGTCGGGCACCAGCCCCGGCACGGCGACGACCCGCCATCCGGTCAGCGCCTCAAGCCGGTCGGACAATTCCTCGAAATTCGGAATGCCGCGTTCGGACAGGCGCAGCGCGTCCAGTCCGCGCAGGAATGCGGCACTGGCCCGGCCGGGCAGCAGCTTCATCTGCCGCTCATACAGCGTATCCCACACCGCATGTTCCGCGGGGGTGAAGGATTCCCAATCCTGCGGGATCGTCCAGTCGGGATTTGCCCCGGCCGGCGGACGATCAAGAACGTGCGTTTCATCAACCATGACGTTGCTATAGCATAGCCAGCGGATGACCCGAAACCGTGCCCGCATCCGCCGCCTGATCCTGGCCATCGCCGCGATTCCCGCGCTGGTCGTGCTGTATGTCATCGCCGGGACGATCGGCGGCATGATCCCGGCCAATGCCGGCTGGCAGCCGCCGGACGACGGCATCACCATCTATATCGAGGATAATGGCGTTCATGCCGGGATCGTGGTGCCCAAGGTTGCAGCCGGGATCGACTGGCGGCCGCTGGCCCCGGCAGCGGCGCTGCGCGATCCGAGGATGGCCGGGCATGGCTGGCTGGCCATCGGATGGGGCGAGCGCGGTTTTTATCAGGATACGCCGACCTGGGCCGATGTGCGCATTGGCACCATCCTGAACGCCGCCATCGGCAGCGATGCGACCGTCATCCATGTCCAGCACCTGCCCCGCCCGGTCCCCGGCCCGTCGGTGCGCGCCGTCACGCTGCGCCCGGAGGAATATCGGCGGCTGGCCATGTTCATCCGTGCCGGCTGGGCGCAGCCGGGCGGGGCGGGGCGGCCGGGGCATTTCCGGTCGGACAGTTTCTTTGACGGGCGCGGCCGATATTCCGCGGTCCATACCTGTAACGCCTGGGTGGGGGAGGCGCTGCGCGCTGCGGGCGTTCGGGTGGGGCGTTGGACGCCGTTCACCTGGACCGTGGTAGCGCAGTTGCCATGAGCATCGACACGCCGCCCCCCGCCCTGTTGTTCGCCGTCGAGCCGGCACGCGCGCTGATCGGCCTGACCGAACTGGCGGTGCGCTGGCGATCCTTGCCCATGGATCGGGTGGGGCGCGGCCGCCCCGTCATGTTGCTGCCCGGCCTGGCCAACAATGATGCGTCGAGCACCATCCTGAAACGCTATCTGCTGCGGCTGGGCTATCGGGCGGAGGGATGGGGGCTTGGCGTCAATCGCGGCGTGCCGACGGTCGGCGCCGATCTGGGCCGGCTGATCGGCCGGGTTGAGGCGATGTCGGCGGCGGCGGGCGGACAGAAGGTCGCGCTGGTCGGCACCAGCCTGGGCGGCATCCTGTCGCGGCTCGTCGCGCATCGGCGGCCCGATCTGGTGTCCCGCGTGGTGACGATCAGCTCCCCCTTCGCCGGGCCGGGGCGGGCGACGAATGTCTGGCGCGTCTATGAACTGCTGGCCGGGGAAAAGATCGACGATCCGCAGGTGCGCGACCGGCTGGCCGAGGCGGTGCGGCCGTTGCCGGTGCCATCCACGGCGATCTGGAGCCGCAGCGACGGTTTCGTTCAGGGGATGAACTGCGTGACTGCCGATGATCCGAATTGCCGCGCGGTCGAGGTGCGATCCAGCCATTTGCTGGTCCAGTGCCGCGCCGCGGTGCTGCGCGCGGTGGCCGAGGGGCTGGCCTGAACCCGCCGCTTAGCCGGGGTCAGTCCGGCCGGCTGGCGACATAGCCGTCATAGGGGCGACATTCGTCGGGCCGTTTCCGGCACGCCTTTTCCCAGGCGCGGCGTTCCTTGCCCTCGCGTGCTTCGCGCTTGCGCATTTCGCGGCCGTAATTGCGGTCGGCCTCGTCCTGGCTGGTCGTGGTCCAGTCGACGACCTGAGCGCCGGCACGCACCGGTGCGGTGACGATATCGGCGGCGGTCTTGACGATGCAGCCGGTCACCAGCGGCAGGACGAGCAGGGGGGCGAGACTGGCGGCAAGCCGCATGGCGATTACTCCGACGGGCGGTCGCGGGCGGCGACGGCGATGCCGGGATGATCGCTGAAAACACCGTCCACGCCAAGGTCCAGAAAACGGCGCACTTCCCGGTCCAGATGCCCGCGATCGGCCGGACCGCCGACCTTGAGCGAGGGCGGCAGGAAATAGCTTTCGGCACGGAAGGTCCAGGGATGGAGTTTCAGTCCGGCGGCGTGTGCATCGGCGACCAGCGTCGTCGCGGGACCGTCTCCGGGCTGGATCATCGCCTTCTCCGGGCCGATTCCGGCGGCATAGGCGGCAATGGCGCGCAGGCCATCGGGCGTCGCCATCGCGGCATAGCTGGTCGCGGCGCCATCGGCCGGGCCACCGGTTGACGCCATCAGCTGAATGAGCGGGACGGGGGTCAGCGTATGCAGCCGTTTCAGATTGTCGACCTCGAACGACTGAATGAAAACCGGCGCATCGGCCCGGTTCCAGCCCGCCGCCTGAAGCGCGGCGACCAGTTTTTCCTCCAGCGGCAGGCCGATGGCGCGGAAATAGGTGGGGTGCTTGGTTTCGGGATAGATGCCGATGGTGCGCCCCGTTTCGGCCGAACGCCGTTTGGCCAGCGCGATCACTTCCTCGATCGTCGGAACGGCAAACTGCCCGTCATAGCGGGTGTTGGCCGGGCGCAGTTGCGGCAGGCGCTCATTCGCGCGCAGCGTCCTGAGTTCGGCCAGCGTGAAATCCTCGGTAAACCAGCCGGTCTGCGTCTCTCCGTCGATGGTCTTTGTCTTTTTCCGCGCGGCAAATTCGGGATGCGCGGCAACATCGGTAGTGTCGGTGATGTTGTTTTCGTGCCGCGCAACCAGATGTCCGTCCCGGGTCGGCACCAGATCGGGTTCGATAAAATCCGCGCCCTGATCAATGGCCAGATCATAGGCGGCAAGCGTGTGTTCGGGCCGGTCGCCACTGGCGCCGCGATGTGCGATGACGATGGGGCGGGCGGCGGCGGTGTGGTCGGCGGTGAGGGGCGCAGGGCTCGACATGGCGGCATCCTGTCCCATCGCACAGGCCGATGCCAGCAGGGCGAACAGGATCATGGCGGTGCGCATCGTCAAATCTTTCCCCTTCTCGTCGAGCCGCCCAGCGGATAGCCGTCAATTATGACAGGATGGAGCGATGATGGCCGATCATGACCGCGTGATCGATGCGGCCCTTGGCTGGGCGGGCCAGCCCTGTGCGCTGGCCACGGTTATCTCCACCTGGGGTTCGGCGCCGCGGCCACGCGGCAGTCAGCTGATCGTTCATGCCGATGGCCGCTTTGCCGGTTCGGTTTCGGGCGGCTGTGTGGAGGCGGATATCCTGACGCTGGCGGGCGAGGTGATGCAGACCGGGCGGGCGCAGCTGCGCCGCTATGGCGTCGCTGATGCTGCGGCATGGGAGGTCGGCCTGCCCTGTGGCGGAGAGATCGAGGTGCTGGTGCAGCCGGTATCGGACAGCGGGTTTCCGCCCGACCTGTTCCCGCGAATCGAGGCCGCGCGGGCGGCCGGGCGATCGATCACGATTGTCACCGACCTTGAATCCGGCATCAGCCGGGAGGAAGCGGCGGCCGAACCGGGCGGCTTTGCCAATCGCTATGACCCGCCACGCCGGTTGTTCGTCATCGGCGCGGTACAGATCGCGCAGGCGCTGACCGGGATTGCGCGCGAACTGGACGTGGCGGTGCGGGTCATCGATCCGCGCGGCCGGTTCCTGACGGCGGAGCGGTTTCCCGGCGTCGTGCTGGACGATCGCTGGCCGGACGAGGCGCTGGCCGAGCTGCGCCCGGATGCGGCCAGCGCGGTCGTGACGCTGAGCCATGATCCCAAGATCGACGACCCGGCGCTGATCGCGGCACTGAGGGCGGAAACCGGCTATGTCGCGGCGCTGGGATCGCGCAGGAGCCATGCGGCGCGGCTGGAGCGGCTGGACGCGGCGGGGCTGGACGCGGCGCAGCTGGCCCGGATTCAGGGGCCGGCGGGGCTGGATATCGGCGCCATCGGCCCGTCCGAAATCGCGCTGTCGGTCGCGGCGGGCATGGTGCGTGCCTGGCGTGCCGGTGCCTGATCCCCGCATCGCGAACAGCGCGCTGATCCTGTTGGCGGCGGGATTGTCGCAGCGGTTCGGCGCGGCGGACAAGCTGACCGCGATGCTGGAGGGCAGGCCGCTGATCCGGCACGCTGCCGACCGGCTGGGTGCCATGCCCTTTGGCTGGCGGATCGCGGTAACGGGGCATCCGGTGCCCGTGCTGCCCGGATGGCGATGCGTTCCCAATCCCGAGCCGGCGGCGGGGCAGGGGCGGTCGCTGGCGATCGGCGTGGCAGAAGCGGACACGCTGGGGGCAGAGGCGGTGGTCATCGCGCTGGCCGATATGCCGCGCGTGACGGCGGCGCAGGTCGAGGCGCTGTTCAGCGTGCTGGACGAACGCGGGATGGCCGCCATGGCGGGGCCGGGCGGGCCGATGCCGCCCGCCCTGTTCACCCGTCCGCATTTCGCGGCGCTGACCCGGCTGTCCGGCGATCGCGGCGGGCGGGCATTGCTGGCCGATGCGGCGCTGGTGACCGCGCCGCCCGCCACATTGGTGGATGTGGACACGCCCGAGGCGCTGGCCCGGCTGTCCGCGCCTTGACCGCTATTCGTGGCGAAGCGCGTCGATCGGGTTCAGCGATGCAGCGCGCCGTGCGGGGAAATAGCCGAACACCACGCCGATAATCGCCGAGATCGCAAAGGCGCCGATGTTGATCGCCGGATCGAACAGCCATGGGAGTTTGGCCAGCGGCGCGATGATGCCGATCGCCAGCTGTGCCAGCACCAAGCCCATGATCCCGCCCAGCATCGACAGCACGATCGCCTCGACCAGAAACTGGGTCAGCACCTCTCGCCCGACCGCGCCGATGGCGAGGCGGATGCCGATTTCGCGCGTCCGTTCCGTCACGCTGACCAGCATGATGTTCATGATGCCGATGCCGCCGACAACCAGACTGATCGCCGCCACCGCCGTGACGATGGTGGTCAGCAGCTGCGTCGTCTGAGTGAAGGTATCGGTGAACTGGCGGCTGTCGAAGATGAAGAAATTATCGTCCTGACCCGGCTGGATCCGCCGGCGTTCGCGCAGCAGGTCGCTGAGCGCCGACTGGACGGTCGCGGTTTGGTAGTTCGCGTCGGTGCCGACCAGGATTGCCGCAATGTCCCGGTTGCCGGTGAAGCGGCGCTGCACCGTCTTGATCGGCATGATGACGACATTGTCCTGATCGCCGCCGAACCCGGCCTGACCGCGTGCCTGTAGCGTCGCGATCACGTCGCACGAGACATTGCCCAGCCGGATGCGACTGCCCACCGCACCGCCACCGCGAAACAGGTTGGTCACGACGGTGTTGCCGATGATGCAAACCGCCTTGCCCGCCTGTTCCTCCGCGGGGCTGAACAGGCGGCCATCGGCCAGTTTCCATGGCTGGATGCTGAAAAAGGCGTTGGTCGTGCCGTTGATCTGCGTCGACCAATTGGCGCCGTTGTAGATGGCGGTGGCGCTGGTCTGTGCCGTGGGCGCGATGGCGGCAACCCCCGCCACCTGATCGCGGATGGCATCGACGTCCTGATCCTCGAACTCCGGCGGGCGGGGGCCGCCGCCGCCCCGGCCAAAGCCCTGGCCCGGCCGCACCTGAAGGATGTTGGTGCCGAGCGAGGCGATCTGTTGCTGCACGGCAACCGTCGTCGCCTTGCCCAGCGTCACCATCGTCACGACGGCGGCGACGCCGATGATGATGCCGAGCGTCGTCAGGAACGAGCGCAGCTTGTGCCGCAGGATTGAGCGGACGGCGAGGGTGAAGGTGGTGCCCAGCATCAGTGCGCGACCTCTGCCCCCGCCACGCGGCCGCTTTCGATCCGTTCCACCAGCCCGTCCTTGAAGTGAACGATGGTGCGGGCGAAGGCGGCCATGTCGGGTTCGTGCGTCACCATCAGCACGGTGATGCCGCGTTCGCGGTTCAGCCGGCTGAGCAGTTCCATGATTTCGACCGAGCGTTCGCTGTCGAGGTTGCCGGTCGGCTCGTCAGCCAGCAGCACGTCGGGATTGGTCACGATGGCGCGGGCGATGGCAACGCGCTGTTGCTGACCGCCGGACAGTTCGGCGGGGGTGTTTTTCCACCAGTTGGTGAGGCCGACCTGTTCCAGCGCGGCCATGCCGGCATCGCGGCGGCTTTTCCGGTCATCGCCGCGATACAGCAGAGGCAGCTCGACATTTTCAAGCGCGCTGGTGCGGGCGAGCAGATTGAAGCCCTGAAACACGAAGCCCAGATATTTGCGGCGCAGCAGTGCCCGCTGATCCCGGTCGAGCTGTTCGACATGCACGCCCTTGAACAGAAACTCGCCGCTGGACGGCACGTCCAGGCAGCCGAGCATGTTCATCGTCGTCGATTTGCCCGATCCCGACGGTCCCATGACGGCGACGAAATCGCCCTGCGCAATGTCGAGATCCACGCCCTTCAGCGCCTGAAACGCCGTCGGGCCGACGCCATAGGTCTTGGTCACGCCGCGCAGGCGGATGATGGGATCGGCCATCGGGGCGGGGGGATTACTGGCCACGCTGGCCCCCGCCGCCCTGACGCTGGCCCCCGCCTGCGCCGCCCGCGCCGCCGGCCCCGCCGCCCTGACGCTGGCCGCTGCCGCCCGATGCGGCCGATTGCTGCCCGCTGGCCAATTGGCCGACGATCACCTTCATCCCGGGGCGAAGGCCGCCGCCGGTCACCTGGGTCACCTGACCATTGGTGTCGCCGGTCGTGATCTGGATCGCCTGCGGCTTGCCGTCCTGGCCAAGCACATAGACCGTCTGTTGCGAGCCGCGACCGATCGTCGCGCTTTTTTCGGCGGTATTGCCGCCAAAGCGCCGCCCGCGCGGCACCAGCGCACCGGCAACACCGCCGCCCGCCTGACCCGCCGCCGCCTGGGCATCGGCCGTCTGCGGCGTGAAGCGGAGCGCGGCATTTGGAACCAGCAGGACGTTCGATGCCTCGTTCGTCACGATTTCGGCGGTTGCGGTCATGCCCGGGCGCAGCCGCTGCCTGGCATTGGCGACGGTCAGCACAGCGGCATAGGAGACAACCTGATTGGCGGTGGTCGTCGTGCTGGTCGTGCTGCCGCTGGCCGCTTCCTGCGCGGACAGGTTGGAGCCGACATCGACGCGCGTGATCGTTGCCGGGAAGCGTTCGCCGGGGAAGGCATCGACGGCAAAGGTCGCGCGCTGCCCTTCCTTCACCTCGCCCACATCCGCCTCGTCGATGGCGACTTCCAGCTTCATGGCGCTGAGATCTTCGGCGATGACGAACAGGGTGGGGGTGTTGAACGATGCGGCGACGGTCTGACCCGGATCGACCTGACGCGCCAGAACGACGCCGTTGACGGGGCTGCGGATGACGGCGCGCTCGCGCTGGGTCTGGCTGCTGGACAGCTGGGCGCGGGCGGCGACGACATTGGCCTCTGCCACGCGCAGCGCGGCGGCGGCGCGGGCAACGGCAGCGCGCGCGGTATCCAGTTCGGTCTTGGCGGGCACGCGGCCCTGCGACAGGCGGCTCACTTCCTCAAACCGGGCGAGCGTCGCCTGGCTTTCGGTCAGGGTGGCGCGCGCCTGCGCAACCTGTGCCTGATTGGCGGCAAGCTGTGCCTGACCCTGCTTGATCTGGTCATCCAGCTGTTCCGGATCGATCAGCGCCAGCGCCTGGCCCGCCGTCACCCGGTCGTTCACGTCCACGACGACTTCGGTGACCAGGCCCGACAGCTGCGACCCGACCGTCACCTGATTGGTCGGGGCCAGTTTGCCGGTGGCCGATACCGTCACCTGAAAATCGCCCTGCCGCACATCGGCGGTGGTGTATTGCGGGCCCTGATCCCCCTGCATCGCCTTTGTCCCGGCGATGCCCAGCAGGATGACGCCGATGACGATCAGCGGCCATTTGATCCACGGTTTGTCCAGCACGCGGCGCCAGCCGGGCTTGCGATCGGCACCGAGAAAGCTGTCGAGATCGGGCGTGGTCGGATTTGCCATCAGTCGTTCCGGGTTTGGGCGGCAGGCGTCGCGGTGTCGATCGCCTGTACCGGGGTGTCGGGGTTCCAGCCGCCGCCGAGCGCGCCGTACAGCTGGACAAGGGCGGTCGCCTTGTCCGCGCGCGCCTGGGCCAGGCTGTTTGCGGCGCTGAGCAGGCTGTTTTCGGTCTGGTTCAGCGTGGTGAAATCGGTGAGGCCTGCGCGATACTGGCTGCGGGCGAGGATCGCGGCGTTGGTCGATGCGGTCAGCGCCTGCTGAAACTCCGCCTCGCGCCGGTTGGCCGAATCAAGCGCGACAATCGCGTTCTCGATATCCTCCAGCGCGACCAGCACGCTGGATTTATAGGCGAGGAATGCGCCGTCCGCCGCCGCCTCTGCCGACCGCGCCTGTGCGCGCAGGCGGCCGCCGTCAAAGATCGTCTGGGCGATGCTGCTGAACAGGCGGCCGTTGACCACATTGAACAGCGATCCGATCGCATTGGCGTTGCTGTCGATGGTGCCGCCGATCGACAGCGCGGGGAACAGCTGAGCCCGCGCCACGCCGATCTGGGCCGTTGCGGCGGCAAGGTTGCGTTCGGCCGAACGGACATCGGGCCGCTGGCGAAGCGTATCGGCGGGGATGCCCGCCGCGATCCGGGCCGGGCCGGTGGGGATCGGGCGAACCGCCTCCATCCGGCTTTTCAGCGCGCCAGGCGCCTGCCCGGTCAGCACGCCAAGCCGGCTGACGGCGGCGTTGTACGACGCCTCGATCTGCGGGATCGAGGCTGCGGTCTGGGCACGCGAAATCCGTGCCTGTTCGACATCCAGCGAAGAAACAAGGCCGGCCTGGACCCGAAAGCCCGCAATCTCCAGATTTTCGTCCTGGATGCCCAGCGATTCGCGGGCATTGGCCAGTTGCAGCTGGGCCAGCCGGGCCTGCACGTAATTGCGGGCGATTTCGCCCTGCACCGCGATCAGCACGCCGGCCAGGTCATAGCCCGACGCCTGATATTGGGCGAGCGTTGCCCGGACATTGGCCGCGTTTCCGCCGAACAGGTCGATCTGATAGCGCGCATCGCCGCCGACCGAGAAATTGGTGCTGCCGCCGCCTGATTCGATGATCGTGCCATCGGGCAGCGTGGTGGTGCGCGTGCCGCCGACCAGCGGTTCGTTGCGCGATCCGCTGCCGGATGCGGAAACGCTGGGCAACAATGCGGCGCGCGAGGTGACAAGCTGTTCGCGCGCCTGACGCAGGCGGGTCAGCGACTGGGCCACGTCCAGATTGGTGGTGGCCGCGCTGCCGACCAGTTCGGTCAGCAACGGATCGTCAAACTGCGTCCACCATTGCGTCAGATCGACCGGCGTGGCGGCAGGCGCGGTGCCGACCGAATAGCCATCCGGCAGGCCAAGCGCGGCCCCGCTGGCCGGGCGGTATTGCGGACCGAC
The DNA here is from genome assembly GCF_025153455.1 of Sphingomonas sp. BGYR3. NCBI lineage: Bacteria > Pseudomonadati > Pseudomonadota > Alphaproteobacteria > Sphingomonadales > Sphingomonadaceae > Sphingomonas > Sphingomonas sp. BGYR3. Next base: position 2,289,091 of record NZ_JANZNT010000001.1, read on the forward strand.
CGAACAGGCGCCCAGCGGCGCGGCGACGGCCAGCGTGAACAGGAATCGTCTCACCAACATCCCCCAAGCGCATACGAGCGAGCCGACACCCAAGTCCAAGGCATTTGTGTCGCAAAATGTATCGCGACCGTTTCGGATCGCAGCATCCATCGAACCGGCGATGCTGTCACGCAATACCGCCTTTCGGTGCCGAAGGTGCTTGCAAAGACCATCGCCAGCGGGGAAACAGCGCGCGACCGGACCAAGGAGAGCAAGAATGGCCGATGCCGCACTCTATCCCGTGCCAGACGAATGGCGTCGCAAGGCGCGCGTCGATGCGGCAGGATATGAGCGGCTGTACGGGCGGGCGCTGGCCGATCCGGGCAGTTTCTGGCTGGAACAGGCGCGGCGGCTGGACTGGATCAAGCGGCCGGAAATCGCCGGGGACTGGTCGTTCGATGAGGCCGATTTCCACATCCAGTGGTTTGCCGACGGCAAGCTGAACGTCGCGGCGAATTGCATCGACCGGCATCTGTCGACGCGCGGCGACAGCGTGGCGATCATCTGGGAACCGGACGATCCGGCCGCCGAGCCGCGCCGCATCACCTATCGCGAACTGCACGCAGAGGTGTGCCGCTTTGCCAATGTGCTGAAGGCCCAGGGCGTCCAGAAGGGCGACCGCGTCACCATTTACCTGCCGATGATCCCGGAGGCGGCGTTCGCGGTGCTGGCGTGCGCGCGCATCGGGGCGATTCATTCGGTGGTGTTCGGCGGCTTTTCGCCCGATGCGCTGGCCGGACGCATCACCGATTGCGACAGCCGCGTCGTCATCACCGCCGATCAGGGATGCCGGGGCGGCAAGCGCGTACCGCTGAAGGCCAATGTCGATGCCGCCGCATCGCGCGCGCCGGTGCTGGAACGCGTGATCGTGATCCGTGCAACCGGCGGCGAGGTTGCGATGACCGAGGGCCGGGATGTCTGGTACCATGAGGCCGCGGCGGGCGTTCCCGCCGAATGCAAGCCGGAGCCGATGGGCGCGGAAGACCCGCTGTTCATCCTCTACACCAGCGGATCGACGGGCAAGCCCAAGGGCGTGCTGCACAGTTCGGGCGGATATCTGCTGTGGGCCAGCCTGACGCATGAGCTGTGTTTCGATTACCGGCCGGGCGAGGTGTTCTGGTGCGCCGCCGACATCGGCTGGGTCACTGGGCACAGCTATATCCTGTATGGCCCGCTGGCCAATGGCGCGACGACCGTGATGTTCGAAGGCGTGCCGAACTGGCCCGATGCCAGCCGCATCTGGCAGGTTGTCGACCGGCATCAGGTGCAGACGCTGTTCACCGCACCGACGGCGCTGCGCGCGCTGATGAAGGATGGCGATGATTATGTGAAGGCGACGAGCCGTGCCTCGCTGCGCCTGCTGGGCACGGTGGGGGAGCCGATCAATCCCGAGGCATGGCGCTGGTATCACGATGTCGCGGGCGAGGGACGGTGCCCGATCATCGACACCTGGTGGCAGACCGAAACGGGCGGGGCGATGATCGCGCCGCTGCCGGGGGCAACCGACCTGAAGCCCGGTTCGGCCACCCGGCCATTGCCGGGGGTGGAGCCGCAGCTGGTCGATGCCGAGGGCCGGGTGCTGGACGGCGCGACCGAGGGCAATCTGGTCATCGCGCGCAGCTGGCCGGGGCAGATGCGCACCGTTTGGGGAGACCATGACCGGTTTTTCCAGACCTATTTCACCACCTATCCCGGCAAATATTTCACAGGCGACGGGTGCCGCCGGGACGAGGATGGCTATTACTGGATCACCGGGCGGGTGGATGACGTGATCAACGTGTCCGGCCACCGCATGGGGACGGCGGAAGTCGAAAGCGCGCTGGTCCTGCACCCGAAGGTGGCGGAGGCGGCTGTCGTCGGATTTCCCCATGAGGTGAAGGGGCAGGGTATCTATGCCTATGTCACGCTGAACGCGCGGGTCGAGGCGGACGAGGCGCTGCGCAGCGATCTGATCAAATGGGTGCGCAACGAAATCGGACCGATTGCCACGCCCGACGCGATCCAGTTCGCCCCCGGCCTGCCCAAGACGCGCAGTGGCAAGATCATGCGCCGCATCCTGCGCAAGATTGCGGAGGGCGATGTGTCGTCGCTGGGCGATACATCGACCCTGGCCGATCCGGCGGTGGTCGACGATCTGGTCGCCAATCGCGTCGGCTGAACATGGGCGGGTGCGGTTAACGGGAAATTAGCCGGTTCCGGCTAGCGTTTCCGGTCATGATGGCCAGGCAGCGTCAATTTCAGGACCCGCTTTACGCCTTTCGTTCCGACGACGATGGCTCGCCGCAGCTGCTTGCCCGCAAGCAGGAGGAACAGGCGCAGAAGATCCGCCAGTGGATCATGCTGTCGATGGGCGGCATGGGATTGATCGCCGGTCTGGTGTGGATGGCATGGCCGGCGGAACGACAGGTGGTCGGGGCCAGCACAGATGCCTTTGCCCGCGATGACGGGCGTGGCCCGATGCTGGGCGCGGCCCCGGCCGGCAAGGGCGCAGGCAAGGGGTTGGCGGATGCAGGCCAGGGGACGAAGCGCCCCCGGTCCGGCGGGATGCTCGGCCCGAAGCAGCGAGACACTGGCCGGCGGACGGAGCAGCGCCAGGACGCGGCGGCGCCTGTTGCCACGCCGCGCTGGGATGCGGCCGTTGAACGGGTAGCCGCGAGCGAGGCGCGCGGTGGCATCGCGCCGCAACAGGGTGCCGCGCGGGGCGTTTCGGGATTTCGGCGATGCTCGTCCGGGGTGACGCAGTGCGTGATCGACGGCGCGCAGTTCCGCTGGAACAACCGCATCGTGGAACTGGCCGATGCAGAGGTGCCCAATCCGCGCCTGCCGGCGTGTCAGGAAGAAGCGATCATTGGCGCGCGCTCGTTGGCGCGGCTGGCGTCGCTCTTGAATGATGGGCCGTTCGTCATTTCCCCGCAGTCGCTCGGCAAGGGCAAGCGGGGAGCCGAGCGCCATATCGTGATGCGGCAGGGCGTGTCGATCGGGGCCGTGCTGATCGAGGAGGGGTTGGCCAGGCGGCCGGGCGCCAGCGTCCCGCGCTGGTGCTGATCCACGAAAAGGCCCGCCAGAACCGGGTCTGACGGGCCAAATCGCTCAATGCCTTGCGGCCGGTGACCGGATGGTCACGCGCCCTGGGGCGAGGGGGTGCCGAACGGCCCCTTTGGCCGCCGGATCTTCGGGATCGCGCTGCCGCCAGCGGGAACCGAGCTGGAGCCGGACACCGCAACGCCGCCCTTGTCGATCGTGCCGCCGTCGAGCAGCTGCTTGATCTCGTCCCCCGACAGGGTTTCGAATTCCAGCAGCGCCTCGGCCAGCTTGTGCAGCTGGTCGATATGCGTGGTCAGGATGTGCTTGGCACGATCCAGGCCGCCCTCGACGATCGACTTGATTTCCGCGTCGATCAGCTGCTGCGTCTGGTTGGACATCCGCACCGGCTGGCTGGACGAATAGCCAAGGAAGCTCTCGCCCTCTGGCTGTGCATATTCGACCGGGCCGACCTTGTCCGACATACCCCAGCGCGTCACCATGTCGCGGGCCAGGCCCGTGGCATATTGAATGTCGCCGGATGCGCCGGACGATACCTTGTCATAGCCGAAGATGATTTCCTCGGCCACGCGGCCGCCCATGGCTACGGAGAGGTTCGCGTACATCTTGTCGCGGTGGTAGCTGTAGCTGTCGCGTTCCGGCAGGCGCATCACCATGCCCAGCGCACGACCGCGCGGGATGATCGTCGCCTTGTGGATCGGATCCGACGCCGGTTCGTGGACGGAGACGATGGCATGGCCCGCCTCGTGATAGGCGGTCATCCGCTTTTCATCGTCGGTCATGACCATGGAGCGGCGTTCCGCACCCATCATCACCTTGTCCTTCGCCTCCTCGAACTCCTGCATCGCAACCAGGCGCTTGCCCTTGCGTGCGGCGGTCAGCGCGGCCTCGTTGACGAGGTTTGCGAGATCGGCACCGGAGAAGCCCGGCGTGCCGCGCGCGATGGTGCGCGCATCGACATCGGGGGCCAGCGGCACCTTTTTCATATGGACCTGAAGGATCTTCACGCGGCCTTCGATATCCGGGCGCGGCACCACGACCTGACGGTCGAAACGGCCGGGACGGAGCAGCGCGGGATCGAGCACGTCCGGACGGTTGGTCGCAGCGATGATGATGATGCCTTCATTCGCCTCGAACCCGTCCATTTCGACGAGCAGCTGGTTGAGCGTCTGCTCACGCTCGTCATTGCCGTTGCCAAGGCCGGCACCGCGATGGCGGCCGACCGCGTCGATTTCGTCGATGAAGACGATGCAGGGCGCGCTCTTCTTTGCCTGTTCGAACATGTCGCGGACGCGGCTTGCGCCGACGCCGACGAACATTTCGACAAAGTCCGAGCCGGAGATGGTGAAGAACGGCACGCCAGCCTCACCCGCAATGGCGCGGGCGAGCAGCGTCTTGCCGGTGCCGGGCGAACCGACGAGCAGCGCACCCTTCGGAATCTTGCCGCCCAGCCGGGCGAACTTGGTCGGATCCTTCAGGAACTCGACGATTTCCTGAAGCTCCTCACGCGCTTCGTCGATGCCAGCCACGTCGTCAAAGGTCACGCGACCTTCCTTTTGCGTCAGCATCTTGGCGCGCGATTTGCCAAAGCCCATCGCGCCGCCGCCACCGGCGTTCTTCTGCATCTGGCGCACCACGAAGAACGCGATGCCCAGGAACAGGACGAACGGCAGCGACTGAATGAGCAGTACCTGCCAGATCGACGTGCGCTCCTGCGGCTGACCATTGATGGTCACGCCTGCCTTGCGCAGCGTGTCGGTGAGGTTGGGATCCGGCACCGCATAGGTGCGATAGCGATTACCATCGGCCAGATCGCCCGTGATGACTTCGCCGGAGATGTTGACGGTTTTCACCTGTCCCTGTTCGACCCGGTCAAGGAACGCCGAATAGGGCAGATCAGCGCCCGCGGCCTGGCCGCTGCGCGTGCCGTCCAGCAGGGTGACGAACAGCGCCAGCGCCGCCAGGATGCCCACCCAGATCGCCAGGCTTTTCATCCAGGGATTGTTGCCGCCGCCATTGTTGCCGGAACCGGTAGGCTTTTCGTTGTCGCTCATGAAACAGACACCTTTCCAACACCAAGATAGGCCAGCGACCCTTAATAGCAATGGAACAGTGTCGATCAGGGTAATCGACGCGGCGGAGCGGGGCGGAACTGCCAGTTTTCGCCATTCGCGCGCGCCATGACGCCGCCATGGCTGGCCCCGCCGCCGCCGGTCAGCGCATCGAGCAGCGGTTCGATATCGGCGCTATCGGCAAAGCCCGGCGAATCGATACCGGCATCGGCGCGCACCCGCTGGATCGCACGGCGAACCAGCCGCCGGGCGAGATCGCGCGGCAGATCGCCCGCCGCAAGGGTGACGGCCCCGTCCGGCCCGGCGCTGGCGCGTTCCGTCCATAGGCGTTCGGCCACCCAGTCGAGCGCGCCATCCGCCTGTGCCAGCCGGTCGGCAGTGCGCGCCAGCATCCGGGGGTCGAGCCACGCCTGCTGCCCCAGCATCGCGCGGACGCGCACCCGTTCATAGGCGGGGTCGGCATTGCCGGGATCGTCGGCAAACGGGATGGCGTGAGCAAAGCAGAGCGCGCGCAGATCGGCCCGTGTCCAGCCGAGCAGCGGGCGGATCACGGCGAGGCCCTGTGCCATGCCGATGGCCGGGATGCCGCGCATCCCGGTAAGGCCGACGCCGCGGGCGGCGCGCATCAGCATCGTTTCCGCCTGATCGTCCGCCTGATGTGCGGTCGCCAGCGCCAGCGCGCAGTGGCGGGCGGCCCATTCGCCAAGCGCGGCATAGCGCGCGGTGCGTGCCCGTTCCTGAACCGCCGGGCCGCGGGCAAGGCCGGTCAGGGCAAGGATTTCATGGGGCACGCCCAGCGCGGTGCAATGATCCGCCACCATCTGCGCCTCATCCGCCGAGCCGGTACGCAGGCCGTGATCGACCGTGGCGGCGATGACTGCATCGGGAAAGGCGGCATGGGCAAGCGCCAGCATGGCCATGCTGTCCGCCCCGCCCGACACCGCCAGGGCAAGCGGCGCGGCGGCGGCGGGGGGATGGGGCAGCAGCGTCAGCGCATGGCCATGAAAGCGAGCGACCAGGTCCGATGGCGGGGCAGACGGCATGGACAGGGGATTGCGCGCGGGCGGGGGCGGGTCAAGCGCGGGTTGTCTGCGCCCTCCGGATGGTTGCGCGGACAGCCGGTTGATGGCTGTCCGCACACGGGCCGCGAAGGATCAGCCGAGGGCCGCCGCGACCGCGCTGCTGAGGGAGGCGGTGGGGCGGCCAAGCAGGCGGGCAAGCGTGCCGCTTTCGTCCTCCAGCCATCCGTCGGGGGCCTTTACATCGACATCCACGAGCATCGCGGCGAACCCGGCGGGCAGGCCAAAGCTTTCGAGGATGCCCTGATACACCTGTGGCGGCAGGTCGTTGTACGGGAAAGCCTTGCCGGTCTGACGGGCGACTTCGGCGGCAAGGTCGGACAGGGTGAACGCCTCATCACCGCCAAGCTCATAGGTTGCGCCGCCATGGCCCGCATCGGCCGCGACGATGGCGACCGCTTCGGCATAGTCGCGGCGGGTGGCGGGCGTGAACCGCGCGGCCCCGGCGGCGCCGATCAGCGCCCCTGCCTCCAGCGCGGCGCCCAGCGTGCCGGTCCAGTTTTCGGTGTACCAGCCGTTGCGCAGCACCGTGGCGGACAGGCCCGATGCGGCAATCAGCGCTTCGGTCGCGCGGTGATCCTGCGCAATCAGCAGTGGCGAGACATCTGCCTTGAGGATGGACGTATAGACGATCCGGCCGACCCCGGCAGCAACCGCCGCGTCGATCACATTGCGGTGCTGGCCGACCCGGTCGTTGAAATCGCTGGAAGAGATGAGGACCAGCGTTTCGACGCCCGCCAGTGCGGGTGCCAGCGCGTCCGGCGCATGCGTGTAATCGAACGCGCGCGATTCGACCGCCAGGTCCGCGACCTTGGCAGGATCGCGTGCCAGCGCGACGATCGGGGTGCCGGCTGCACGCGACTTGAGCAGGTCGATGGCGGCACGGCCCAGCTGTCCGCTGGCACCGGTGATGGCGATTGTCATGGGGTCGGCTCCTTCATTTGCGATTGACCCCGCCAGATAGTTGGACACAAATAAAACGTAAGTACCGACATTTTTGTAAGTATGCCGATAAAGGGTCCTGCCCCATGCAATTCGTGCCCGATGTGCTGAACGAACGATGCGGTTCGCGGCTGGTGCTGAACCATGTGACCAGCCGATGGGGCGGCCTGGTGCTGATCGCGTTGCTGGACGGCACGCTGCGCTTCAGCAGCCTGCGTCGCCGGATCGGCGGCGTGTCCGAACGGATGCTGACCCAATCGCTTCGCCTGCTGGAGCGGGATGGCCTGATCGAGCGCATCGCCCATCAGGTGGTGCCGCCGCACGTCGATTACCGGTTGTCGCCCATGGGCCGCGACGTGGCGGAAAAGGTGCTGGCGCTGGCTCAGTGCATCGAGGGCAATCTGGACAAGATCATGGAGTTCCGGGAAGCTGGCGCGGAAGGGGCGGCGACCGCGGATTGATCGTTCGTGCAAGGATGGCGGCGTTCCGAATACGCATCCACGCCCGTCAATGCAGCTTCAGTTTAGGCCGGACGATCTGGTTGACATGGCCGATGACGATGAGGGCGATGCCGCGCCACCAGCCATGGATGGCAATGAGGTGCATCCGGTAGAGCGACATATAGACGGTGCGGGCAATCCATCCTTCGACGAACATCCGTCCGCCGACCAGATTGCCCATCAGGCTGCCCACGGTGGAAAAGCGGCTGAGCGAGACGAGCGAGCCATGGTCGTTGTAGATAAAGTCCTTGAGCGGCCTGCCTTCCTGGGCACGAATCAGGTTGGCGAAGACCCGGCTGGCCATCTGATGCGCGGATTGCGCGCGCGGCGGCACCGGGCGTTCGCGCCCCGGCAACAGGCAGGAGGCGCAATCGCCCAGCGCATAGACGCGGTCATCGACGCTGGATTGCAGGGTCGGGCGAACGACGATCTGGTTTGAGCGGGTCAGTTCCAGATCGCCCAGCGTGCGCAGTTCGTCCGCGCCCTTGACCCCGGCGGCCCAGACGATGAGGTCGGCATCGACCCGTTCGCCCGAGCGGGTCAGGACGGCCTTCGCCTCAAGCGCTGTCACCTGCGTGTTGTCGAGGACGCGCACGCCCAGATTGACCAGTTCCTGTTTCGCGGTGGCGGCCAGCGGTTCGTCCAGCGCGGGAAGGATGCGGGGACCCGCTTCGACCAGCGTCACTTCCAGTTTGGTTTCGTCGAACACCTCCAGCCCGTAATGGCGCAGCGCCTTTGCCGCATTGTAGAGTTCGGCCGCCAGTTCGACGCCGGTCGCGCCGCCGCCGACAATGGCGACGCGCACCCGCGCATCGGGATCGCCGGTCTGATGCGCGTGATTGGTGCGAAGGCAGGCGTTGAGCAGCCGCTGGCGAAACCGGTCCGCCTGGGGCCGATCCTCAAGGAACATGGCGTGTTCGCGCACGCCGGGGACGCCGAAATCGTTGGAAATGCCGCCCATCGCCAGGACCAGATAGTCATAGCGGATGGTGTGGCGGCCGATCACTTCCTGCCCCTGTTCATCCATCAGGGGCGCGGTGGTCAGCGTGCGCGCCGCGCGATCGACGCTTTCGATGCTGCCGTGAAAGAAGCGATAGCCCCAGCGGACGGCATGACCGCCATAGCCGACCTCGTCCAGATTGGCGTCGAGCGATCCGGCCGCCACCTCGTGCAGCAGCGGTTTCCAGATATGGGTGAGGTTGCGGTCGATGAGGATGATGTCGTGCCGCTTGCGCCCGTATCGCGCGCCCAGTCGGCGAACCAGTTCCAGCCCCCCGGCCCCGCCGCCCACGACCACGATCTGCGTCTTGCGTTCGGCCATTCATGCCTCCCCCCGCTCGGCGCGCGAGCGTCGCTGAGGCATGATGCCAGACCGGGCGGGCAAAACCAAGAAAGGGTTGGGGACGGGATCCGGCGGCGGATTTACGCCGTCAGCTGCACTTTGCGGCGGCCTTGCCCCGGTCGACGACTGCCTGCTGATCCAACGACAGCTTGCCGGGATAGTCGAGTTCCAGCGCCTTATAGACCTTGCACTGTTCGGCGGGCGCGGCCTTCAGCTTCTGCAGCGCCTGAGACAGGTAGAACAGGCTGTCGGCGGCGCGCTCGCCATCGGGCAGCTTGATGTAGCTGTCGTAAAACGCCTTTGCCGCCTCGGCATTCTTGCCCTCGTCCAGCCAGGCGCGGCCGAGCAGGTTCTGGGCAAAGCTGGCACGGCGGTGCTTCGGATATTTCGCGACCACTTCGGCAAGCGGGGCGCGTGCCTCTGGATAGAGCTTGGCCTGCCACAGGCGGAAGCCGTAGACATAGAGGTCCTCGGCCGCATCGCCGCTGGCCGGGCGTTCGATGGCCGCGAGCTGTTCGGCGCGGGCGCCGCTGGCCGGGGCCGGACGCGTGGCCGGCGCAGTGGCGGCGGGTGCCGGGCCGGAGGGGCGCGACTGACCCAGCACGCCATTGCCGGCACCGGGGCCGCGCGCGGGCGTTGTCGCCGCGCTGGCGGCAGGCGCGGGGGTGGTGCGGGTGACGGGCGGGAGCGCGGCTGTGCCGGGGTCGCCGCCCAGCGGCGCACCGGTCGAGGTCGCCGCATCCTCCAGCACCTTGAGGCGGGCATTGGTTGACAGCTTGTAGGCGTTGAACGCCTCTTCCATCTGGCGCAGCTTGTACTGGGTCTGCTCGACCTGACCGGTCAGGGTCTGAACCTGTCCCTCAAGCGCGTTCACCCGCTGTTCGATGATGGCGACGGGGCTGTCCAGCGGGGTGCCGGGCGCGCCCTGTTCGACGACAGGGGCGGTAATCTGTGGCTGAAGCGCGCCGCCGGGGGCGACGGGCAGGCCAAGCTTGTTCTGAACGGTGCGCATGTCGCGCTCCAGCCGTTCGACGCGGACCTCGACCGTCTGGCCCTGAGCGGTGGTCGTCATCACCAGCATGGAGGTGCCCAGCATCGCCAAGCGAACCGCAAAACGCATTCCTGTCATCCCCTATCGGTTCCTGTCGCCCCAAAAGGGCGTCGCCATTCCCTGTCCCCGATGGTCTAGGCGGAGGATCGGCCCGCTGCAATGGCGCAGCGGCGGCATGACGTCACTCGCCGCCGGGTACCGGCTCCACGGTTTCGGTCGCGGCGGGTGTCGGCGATGCCGGCGCGGGGGTGGCGGCAGCCGTGCCAGCGGGCTGGGCCGGGCGGCTGGTCCGGCCGGTCGTGCGCGGCTGGGCGGGCGTGGCGGGGGCAGAAGCCGGGGCGGCAGCGGGCGTTCCGGCGGCGCGGGCAAGCAGCGCGGCACCGCTGATTTCCACATCCTTGATCGCGCGCTCTGCCGTGCCGAGGGCCGGAACGGGCCGTCCGCCGACCGTGACGTCGATCAGGTCCGGCCGACCGGTGTTGATCATCGGGCGATTGGCGTTGGCCGGCACCTCGAACCGCTCACCCGCCTGAAAGGTGCGCAGGACGAGCGTCTGGTTGGCGGCGTCATAGACCCGCAGCCATACCTCGCCCTTTGCCGTCAGGACGACGGGGCCGTCCGTGGCCGGCGGGGCAGCCGCAGGGGCGGCGGCGGGGATGGGGACGCTCGCGGCGGGCTTGACGCCGAGTTCGTCGGCGACGCTGGTCGTTTCGGCGCTATCGCCGCCGCGCAGCATCGCCCCGCCATAATACAGGCCCGCCGCGATGATCAGAACGAGGAAACCGATGATCAGGCCGATGGTCATTGCCGGGCTGGGCAGACGGCTTGGTTCCTCGATCTCGCCCATGCTGATCGTTGGTTCGCGGGCCGGCGCACCGGACAGGGTGCTGCGCAAGGTGCGGGCCAGCCCCACCTCGTCAAGCCCGACCGACCGGGCATAGGCCTTGACGAAGCCATAGGCGTAGGTGGGGGAAGGCAGGGCAGAGAAATCCGATTGCTCGATCGCCTCCAGATGCCTCTGCGGAATGCGGGTGCGGGCGGCGATTTCGGCAAGATCGAGGCCCGCGGCCTCCCGCGCGGTGCGCAACCGATCGCCAACGGTGGCCGGTTCGGCCTTATTCTGTGGGGTGCCGGCTGGGGTTTCGGCCATGTCCTGCTTCTCTCTTTCGCGCCGGTCGTGCGTCCCGTTTACTGCCGCCGCTTAGCGTTGGGTTTTGGCGACCATGACCGTGCTGTCAACGCCGGTTCAGGCAAATACAAGCCCGGTCACGCCAGTTCGACGCCATTTTCGCGCGCCCAGTCGAGCAACGGCTCGCGCAAGGACCGCGGCGGGTTGACCAGCAGCGTTTCGAGATGCGCAGCCAGCGCCGTCCGATCGAGCGAACGGACCATCGCCTTGATCGGCCCGACCGCGGCGGGCGTGATGGATAGCCGGTCGATGCCTAGGCCGATCAGCATCATCGCCTCAAGCGTGCGGCCGCCCATTTCGCCGCACACGGCCAGCGGCTTGCCAGTGCCGTGCAGCGTTCGCTGTACCCGGCGCAGGAAGCGGGCGATGGCGGGGCTCATCCAGTCATAGCGCACGGCCAGTTTCGGGTGCGCGCGATCGGCGGCGAACAGGAATTGCGTCAGGTCGTTGGTGCCGATCGACAGGAAGTCGAGCCGGGGCATCAGCATGTCGAGCACGTCGGCCAGCGCCGGCACCTCCAGCATCGCGCCGTAGCGGATGTCGACGGGCAGTTTCTTGCCGCGCGCGGCCAGCCATTCGCGCTGCGCCTCGAACAGGGTGCGCGCCTCTTCAAACTCCCAGGGTTCGGAAACCATCGGGAACATGACGTTCAGCTGACGCCCGGCCGCCGCCTCCAGGAGGGCGCGGGCCTGCGCCTTCATCAGCCCTTCGCGCTCCAGCGCAAGCCGCAGCGCGCGCCAGCCCATGGCGGGGTTTTCCTCATCCCCCTCCTCGTCATGGTTGAGATAAGGCAGCGCCTTGTCCCCGCCGATATCGACGGTGCGGAACACGACCGGACGGTCGCCCGCCGCATCGAGCACATCGCGGTAGAGCCGCTGTTGCCGTTCGCGCTGGGGCAGGGTGGCGGACACGAGAAACTGGAACTCGGTACGGAACAGGCCGATGCCGTCCGCACCGGTCAGGTCGAGCGCGGCGATGTCGTCGCGCAGGCCGGCATTGATGTTGACATGGATGCGCGTGCCGCAGCGGGTGACGGGTTCGACATGGCGAAGCGCGGCAAAGACGGCGCGCCGCTGCTGCGTCTGGGCAAGGCGTGTGTCGAACGCCTCGTCCATCGCCGCCGATGGCCGGATGATCACCTGTTCCGTCGCGGTGTCGAGGAGCAGCCGGTCGCCCTCCGCGATCAGGCGGCGCACGTCGCGCACGCGGCCCAGCATGGGCACGCCCATCGCGCGGGCGACGATGGTGACGTGCGCGGTCAGCGATCCTTCCTCAAGGATCACGCCCTTCAGCCGCCGCCGGTCATATTCGAGCAGTTCGGCCGGACCCAGATTGCGCGCGATCAGGATGGAATCGTGCCGGAGGCCAAGCTGCGCCGCCGTGCCAAGCTGACCCGACACGATGCGGATGAGGCGGTTGGACAAGTCCTCAAGATCGTGCATCCGGTCGCGCAGCAGGGGATCGTCGATCTGGCGCATCCGCTGGCGCGTGCGCTGTTGCACCCGTTCGATCGCGGCCTCTGCGGTCAGGCCGCTTTCGATCGCCTCGTTGATCCGGCGGGACCACCCCTCGTCATAGGCGAACATCTTGTACGTCTCGAGCACCTCCTGATGCTCGCCATCGACGCCGAATTCGGCCTGGCTGGCCATGCGGTCGATCTGTTCGCGCATCTTGTCGAACGCGGCATAGACGCGGTGACGCTCCGCCTCGGTATCCTCTGCCACGGTATGTTCGATGACGATGCGCGGCTGATGGAACACGGCAACGCCCGCCGCCATCCCCTCGACCAGCTTGAAGCCCGGCACCCGGTCCACCGCGGTCGATTGCGGGCGGCTGGTATCGCTGCTGGCATTGTCGATCAGCCCGGCATTGGCGATGAGTTCGGACAAGACCATGCCGACGGTCTGCAGCGCCTCGATCTCCACATCATCATAGCGGCGGCTTTCGACATGCTGCACGGCCAGCACGCCGACCGCGCGTTCGCGGCGGATGATCGGCACGCCGGCAAAGCTGTGGAATTTTTCCTCGCCCGTTTCGGGGCGATAGGCGAAATCGGGATGGATCGCCGCCTCATCCAGGTTCAGCGTTTCGACGTTGCGCGCGATGCTGCCGACCAGCCCCTCGCCCAGCGCGAGTTTGGTCACGTGCACCGCCTCCTGCGCCAGACCGCGGGTGGCGAAGAGTTCCAGCACCCCTTCGCGCAGCAGATAGATGGAGCAAACCTCGCTATCCAGCGCCTCTCCAATGATGCCGACCACCGAATTGAGCTTGGCCTGAGCCGCGCTGCGCGAGGCCATGACATCGTGCAGGCGGGTCAGGATTTCGCGGGCGGAGGCGACGGCGGAAAGCGGCATGGCGGGATGCTAGCAGATGCGCGGGCGCGGGGCCAATGGCGGTGTCGGATCGGATGTTGCGAAACCGGCCGCCCCGCCCCAGCCCCTGCCCTGAAGGGAGGACCTGATGCTTAAAGTGCCCGGACCAGCCGTTTGGCGCAGGCGATCCAGGGGGGATCGGTGACCACCTGTTGCCGGCCGGCGGCGCCGTGCGGGAGGAGTTGCAGCTTGCCCGGCTGATCGGCGCGTGCGCCCTCTCGCCCGATCAGGCGGGCGAAGATGAAGCGGCCGGCGGGGCGGGGGACAAGCACGTCGCGGTTGAGCGCGCGCCCGAACTGATCCGGGTCGAGCCTGTCGCACCAGATTTCGTCGCCAGCCCGGTAATCGCCGACGCCCACCGCGACGGTGACGGCGACCATGCCGGGTGCGCCATGCGGCGGTACGACCGATGCGGGGCGGCGCGGTGCACTGGCCCCGCCCGCCTCTAGCACCGCCACGACGGGCATGTCGGCGCGCGCGGGCAGGTGGACCAGATCGGCGGCATCCACCTCCAACGCGGCGGCGATGCGGTTGAGCCAGTTGACCGAAACGGTGCGGGTGCCGGTTTCCAGACGCCCGATGGTCTGGGCCGTGGTCGGCGGGTTGCAGCGTCGGGCGACATCTTCAAGGGTCAGCCCCTTTGCCCGGCGAACCTCCCGGATAGCGGTAATCATGCGTGTTTCGCCCCCTCAAGCGAACCAATGCGGTTTGGCGACTGTCCTACAGCCCCGTCGTCATGGCAAGCCGATTCGGGCAGCAGCAACGGAGGCCGGGATGAGCCGAATGATCGTGGAACGCAGTTTTTCCGATGACCGCATCGGATCCGCCCCGCCGCAGCGCGGGCAGCGCGGGGTGCAGGTGAACCTGGGCGAATCGGCGCTGTCGTGGCTGTTTGCGCGTGGGCACCTGAACCCCCGGCAGAACGAGGCGGGCGAGCGGCTGCGCTCTGATTACGAGCGGGCCGCGCTGGCCCCCGGCGTGACGATGCGCTGGACCGCCGCACCGGCATCCGGTGGCCGGCGGGGGCCGCCACGGGGGGTGGATGCGAGCATGGCGCAGATCGACGCCAAGCGCCGGTTCGATGCGGCGATGGCGGCGACGGGGCCGGGCCTGTCCGACATCCTGTGGCGCGTGGTGTGCGCCGACGAGCGGCTGGCGGGCGCGGAACAGGCGATGGGATGGCCGGCGCGGTCAGGCAAGCTGGTGCTGGGCATCGCGCTCGACCGGCTGGCGGATCACTACCGGCTGGGGTGAGCGGTCAGCGGGCGGCGACCGTTGCCGCCGCCGTGCATTGATCGGAGGGTTTGTCGCCATGGCCGATCTGGCTGACCAGCAGGAAACCGCCGATGACCAGCACGACAAAGGCGATCGAGAGCAGGCCCAGATATTTTTCGATAAACTGCTTTGCCCAGGCGCCGAACAGCCGGAACAGCACGCCGACCAGCACGAACTGAAACCCGCGCGACAGCACGCTGGCCCACAGGAACGTGAACAGGTTCATCTGAATGAAGCCGGCGGTGATCGTGACCAGTTTGAACGGGATTGGCGTCGCGCCCTTGATGATGATCAGCTGTGCCCCGTATTCGCGCAGGTAACAGGCGGCGACCGGAAACTTGTCGGCCAGGCCGAGCGCGGCCAGCAGCTGATCGCCAAAGGCGTCATAGGCGAAATAGCCGATGCCATAGCCGAGCAGCCCGCCCAGCACCGAGGCGATGGTGCACACGACACCGAAGCGGACGGCGCGTTTCGGATCGGCAAGGCACATCAGCCCGAGCAGCGGATGCGGCGGGATGGGGAAAAAGCTCGATTCAATGAACGAGAACAGGAACAGCCAGCGTTCGGCGTGCGGGTGCGCGGCCTTGGCCAGCATCCAGTTGTAAAGCGAGCGGAGCATCGCGGCGGGTGTTAGCGGGCAGGAGCGCCGGGCGGAAGCGGCCATGCCCGCCGAGCGCAAAAATAGTTGCGGCACCCGCGGTGCGCGCGCATGGGGCGGCCATGCGGATCGCGTTCATCAAATGCCAGGGATCGGGCAACGACTTCCCGCTGGTCGACGGGCGGGCACTGGCGCTGGACGATGGCGAATGGGCCGCCATCGCGCGGGCGCTGGCCGACCGGGCCGGGCCGGTGGGGGGCGACGGGTTGCTGATCCTGACCGGCCCTGCGGGCGGGCAGCCGTTCGGGATGCGGATGCTGAACCCCGATGGCAGCGAGGCGGAGACATGCCTGAACGGCCTGCGCTGTACGGCGCGGCTGGGGTTCGAGGTGACGGGGCTGACCGCCGCCGAGGTGCGGCTGAAGACCAGCGTGGCGGGCGCGGCGAGCGAGCCGGACATGGCGGCGGGCGTGGCGACGGTGCGGACCGAGGCGGTGCCGGCGGGCGTTGGCGCGGCGGCCATCGGGCTGAAGGTCGCGATGGACGGGCCGGTCGATCAGCCGGTGCCGGGCGTGCCGAGCGCGCGCGCCTTTACCGCCGTGGCGATGCCCAACCCGCATCTGGTCGCGTTCGTCGATGCGATCGACGGGGACGAGCTGATCGCGCTGGGCGATTGGGCAGAGGCGGCGCCCGACATCCTGCCGGCCCGCTGCAACGTCAGTTTCGTGCGGGTCGATGGCGCTGACGCGATCTATGTGCGCACCTATGAGCGGGGCGTCGGCCTGACCGACAGTTGCGGCAGCGCGATGGCGGCGTCGGTGCTGGCCGCGGTGCTGACCGGCAGGGTCGCGGCGGGCGCGTGGATCCGGGTCGCTAATCGCGGCGGGTTCGTCCGCGCGATGACGGACCGGGCGGCGGCGGATGCGACCATCACCATCGCGGGCAATGCGACGTTCGAATGGGAGGGCGTGGCCGAAATCGACCTGACCACCGCGCGGGTGACGGCGATGACGCGCACCGCCGAACGGCCGCAGGAGGCCGATGCCTGGGACGCCGTGCTGGCCGGTCTGGACTGACCGGCGGTGCCACCCGCGACCCTTGCCCTGATGCTGGTGATCAACCTGTTTTGGGCGGGGAATATCATCATTTCGAAGTTCATCGTGGCGACGCTGGGCGTGCCGCCATTCTGGGCGGCGGGGATCCGGGGGTTCATCATTGCCGCGGCGCTGTCGCCATGGCTGTTCCCGCTGCCCCGGCCGTTCGGGCGGGTGATCCTGATCGCGCTGTCGATGAGCGGAGGGAGTTTCGGCCTGTCGATGGTGGGGCTGATGACCGCAGCGCCGTCGGCGGTCGCCATCGTCAGCCTGCTGGCCGCGCCGCTGACCGTGCTGTTGGCGATCGTGATGCTGGACGAGCAGGTCGGGTGGCGGCGCGCGCTGGGCATTGCGCTGGCCTTTGCCGGCGTGGTGACCGCGCTGGCCGAGCCGCAGACGCTGAGCGCGTCGACAGGGCTGCTGTTCGTGCTGGCCGGTGCGGTCGTCGGCGCGCTGGGATCGGTGATGATGAAGCGGGTCGAGGTCGGCGCGGTCAAGCTGCAGGCATGGGCGGGGGTTTCGACAGGTATCGGACTGACCCTGGCCAGCATGGTGTTCGAGCAGGGACAGGCAGCGGCGGGCGCGGCGGCGGGATGGCGGTTCTGGGCCGCCATCGCGACATCGGCGCTGCTGGTGTCGGTGGTCGCCCATACCGCCTATTTCTGGGTGCTGCGGCGGCATGATGCGAACCTGGTCGCGCCGCTGACCCTGTTGACGCCGGTATTCGCGGTGATGATGGGCGCGTGGATCACCAACGATCCGGTCAGCCTGCAGATGGTGATCGGCGGCCTGATCGCGATGGCGGGCGTGGCCGTGATCCTGATCCGGCCGAGCAAGCGGTTCTGGAAGGGATGGATGGTCCGCGAGGGCTGAGGCGGTTCGTCGCAAGCCGGTGGCAGGACCGGGCGCCATCGAATAGCCTTGCCCCATCCCAGTCGAAAGGCGAGGCGATGTTGCGTATCCGTCCGGTCCTGTTCCCCGTCCTGTCCATCGCGGCGATCGCCGCCCCCGTCGCGGCGCAGACCGCGCCCGATCCCGCCGCCACGGCCGCAAAGGTCGATCGCGACAATGCGCGCTATGCCGAGCGGCGCATGGCCGAGCGCGGGTTCGTGCCAATGGCCGAGATGCGCTTTGCCGGGCGCGACGTGCGCCGCGTGCTGCCCAGCGATCCCTATGGCATGATGCCCATTCCCGGCGTGGAGATGGAGCGGCACCGCGACGGGCGCATGACCATCCGCATCGTCCATCGCGGCTGGACCAGCGAGGCGAAGCGGGTGAGCCAGACGGAATGGGATGCGGTCGCCCGGCTGCAAGGCCCGGCATTCGCCCCGTGGCGCGACCCGAAGCCCGATTCCCGCCCCGATGTCGTCAGCCATTGCTGGAGCGGGATGATCGCCGCCAGCCCGGATGCCCATGCGACATGGGGATGCGCCAGCACGCCGCCGCCCGCCGCCGCCTATGCCAGCGCCATGATGATGCTGGCGCTCGACAAATATGAATGTGCGCCGGCCGACACGGAGCTGGGCCAGCGTTTTGCCGATTGTTTCACCGACAAGGGCGTGCCGGACAATGCGATGGTCGCCGCACGGCTGGCCGAGGCGCGGGCAAAGTGGCAGGCGCTGCGGTTGGATGGCCCGGACCTGCTGATGCCCGCGCGCCGGGCGCTGGGCGAGGCGCGGCAGCAGCCGACGCCGGAGCGGATCGCGGCGGCGCGTGCAGCCGTATTGGCGTTCGGCCAGCGGCAACGGGCGCTGCGCGAGGTCGTGAGCGGCAGTTTCCGCGATATCCCCCGTCCGCACCAGATGAGCGTGCGCGATGCCGCCATCGTGGAACAGACCCGCGATCAATGGCTGTCCGACATCGCCGCGCAGACCGGCAATTATACCGGGATGCTGGAGGAACTGGCGGGGATCGGCAACTGAGCCAGCCAGCCGGGCCGGGCGTCGATGCCCGACGTCGGCTTGTGCCCCGCCGCACGCCCGCTATCGTTCCCGCCGGGGATCGAGCCGAACCGGGGGTGGCCATGACCGACAAGTTGCCAAGTGTCGCCACCAGCGAAGTGACGCCGATGCGCGATGACGCCGCGTCGCGCTGTGGCCTGGCCGACCCGGGGCTCGCCTATGATTACTTCAAGAGCATGGTGTCGGTCAGCGTGGCGACGCTGGGCGGCATCCTGACCCTGGCGAAACCGTGTTCGGGGCGCGGATCGAGCCGTGGCAGATGGCGGCAGGCGCATTGCCCGTCGCCCTTTCCGGCCTGTTGGCGTTGCAGGGCAAGACCGACATCACGCAGATGTGTCAGGGGATCAAACCGCAGCGGAACAGCGTGCGCCTGGCGCTGCGCGTCGTGCCGAGCCTGTACGGACTGGGGCTGGGCGTGTTCCTGGCGTTTCTGACCCTGTCCTATCTGAACCCATAGGGTGCCCGAAAGGGCGCCGTTCCCGCATGATTCCGATTGCATCCGGCACGGGCCGGCATAGGATTATCCCAACGCTTTCAACGGGAAAGCGTGGAGGGGTCAGGTTCGCCTGAGGGGGCATTCATGGTTGCAAGGATCGGTGCGGCGGGCGTGATCGCCATGGCGATGGGCGTTTGTGCGCCCGCTTATGCAGGGGTGTCGGAGGATTTCGCCGATTGCGACGGCCTTCGCAAACCCAAGAACAGCGATGACGGGATGCGCGGGCAGGCGACCATTTCCGCCTTTCGCTTTCGCGCTGCGGACAGTTCGGCACAGGTGATCGCGGCGTGCACCCGCGCGCTGGAGAGCAAGAACCTGTTGCCCAAGCAGACGCTGCGCCGGGCGCATTTGTTGCGGGCGCGGGCGGCAGCGCGGCTGGAGGCAGGCGATGCCGCGGCGGCCCTGACCGATCTGGATGCGGCAGAGGCGGCGGCCGCACCGCACAAGGGCGATTTCTTTTTTGATCGCAGCATGGGACTGTCGATCGACCTGCTGCGTGCCATTGCGATGAACGAGAAGGGCGACCGGGCAGCGGCGCTGACCCTGGCCGAAGGCGTGGCGGCCAAGCGGCCCTATGCCCTGCCGATCCAGCAGGCCGCCGCGCTGATCCGCACCGCCACGGCGGAAAAGCGCGACGGCGCGATCTGGGCAAACCTG
Source organism: Sphingomonas sp. BGYR3 (assembly GCF_025153455.1). Lineage (NCBI taxonomy): Bacteria > Pseudomonadati > Pseudomonadota > Alphaproteobacteria > Sphingomonadales > Sphingomonadaceae > Sphingomonas > Sphingomonas sp. BGYR3. Next base: position 2,308,800 of record NZ_JANZNT010000001.1, read on the forward strand.
TCCAGGATCGACCCCAATGTGCGCGACCTGACCGGCAAGCTGTCCGGCCAGCTCGCCGACCTGGCCAGCGTGGCGGCGGCGGCGGGCGTGCCCAAGGTGACGATCCCCACCGAAATCCCGATGCAGCTGGTGCTGAACGGCAAGATGGATGCGGGCCGGATGCTGGCGCAATGGGGCGCCCCGGTGAACGAGGCGATGAACACTGCCTATGCGCTGGCCGCGACAGGCAAGCCGGATGCGGCGCGGGCATGGGTCGCGGCGGCGCGCAGCGCGCTGGATGCGGCAAGCCCGCCAAAGCCCGCCGCCAAGCCGGAGGCCGCGTTGATGCCGGTGGCCGCTACCGCCGGAGCGGCCGCGGCTGACGAGGCGAAGAAGCCCGCGGTCAATCCGCTGGTCGCGCTGCTGACCGATGCGGTGCGCACCAATCAGCTGGAGCCGGCCGCGCTGCTGGTCGAGGCGCGGATTGCGGTGGCCGAAGGGCGGTTGACCGATGCGGCGCGCACGCTGGCGGGCAATGGCTGGCGATCGACGCCGATGACCGAGGAGCTGTTCGGCGCCTATCGCACCGCGCGGGAGAAGAACCCGGCGGGGGCGCCGGAGCTGACCGCGCTGGTCCCCGCAGAGCGCAGCTCGATCAGCCTGACCGCCATGGCTCGCGATCTGCTGATCAGCCCGGAAACCAGCCGCAACCTGATCGATTACGAAAAGTCGCGGCCCAACATCCTGGGCGCGGCAGTGGGGGCGGCGCTGTCGTTCGGCACCACGTTGCTGGGCGGGATCGACCGCACCGCCGGGTTCCGCTCGACCCCCAATCCCGACGGCACGATCAATGTGACGTTCAACGGCAACACCACATCCGGCCCGATGGTGCAGGAAATGGTGCTGTTGCGCGCGGCGGAGGTGACGCGGGAGGCGGGCAAGAACCGGTTCCACATCGCGGCGCGCAGGGATTATCAGCGGTACATGACGCAGACCCAGTACGGCATCGAGCAGAACCGGACGCTGGTGGGATACAAGACCGAGCTGGACATCCGGCCGCTGGATGACGGCGCGCAGCAGGCCGATGCGATCGATGCCGTGGCGGTGATCGATGCGCTTGGCCCCGTCTATTACGAGGGTAAGGCGAAATAATAACCGGATGGGTTATTTTATGCTGTCCTACAGCGTGACGATCAGGCTAATCCCTTTGACAGGATGACGAATCGCGTCCGGACGGGGCGGGGTTTGCAAGGGGGTGACGGGCCGGGGCGCGGGGGCGCTGTCCGGCCCGTTCGCTTTGGGTCGGAGGCGGGGCAGGAGGCTGGCATGGGGGATCTGATCGTCGGGACCAACCGGCAGGGGCGGGTGCAAAAGCGGCGGCCAAGCGGCCGGGCGTTCAGCGCGGCGCAGCGCAAGCGGTTCCTGACGCACCTGGCCGAGACCGCCAATGTCACTGCCGCTGTCGGCAAGTCCGGCGTGTCCAGCTCAACGGTCTATCGCACGCGATATCGCGAGCCGGAGTTTGCCGCCGAATGGGATCGGGCGCTGGCGATCGGTTACGACCGGCTGGAGGCGGCGATGCTGGCCGCTGCAATGAAGGCGGTGCGGGCGGCTGAGGATAGTGTGCCGGTGCCGGAGGGCGAAGCCGTGATCGTGTCATTCGACCAGGCCCAGCGCCTGTTGAACCATCATCGCAGCCTGGCGCGTGAGGGGCGGTGGCGGGGCCATCCCGATCGCGATTATGCTGCATCCGCCGAGCGGACCGACGCCGCGATCCTGAAATTGCTGAAGAAGTTGCCGGCGAGGCGCGCCGATCCGTTGGTGGAGACAGGCGGATGAACGAGGCGATCGACGCACTGAACGCCCGTTCGCCGGATGAACAGGCCGCACTGCTGGCCAGAATGACGACAGGGGACCGACAGGAGCTGCTGCATCGCTGGCCGCTATGGGCCCATGCCGGGCAACTGGCGCCGCCGGGCGACTGGCGCGTGTGGGTGATCCGGGCCGGGCGCGGGTTCGGCAAGACGCGCGCCGGGGCGGAATGGGTGAGCGAGGTGGCGCGGCGCGACGGGGAGGCGCGGATCGCGCTGGTCGCGGCGAGCCTGCACGATGCGCGGCAGGTGATGGTGGAGGGGCCGAGCGGCATCCTTGCGCTGGCGCGGCCGGGGGAGAAGCATCGCTGGCGATCCACGCTGGGGCAGCTGACCTTTGCATCGGGCGCGGTGGCGCAATGCTATTCGGCGGCGGCAGGAGAGACTCTGCGCGGACCGGAGCACGGCGCGGCATGGTGCGACGAGCTGGCCAAATGGCCGCGGGGAAGCACGGCGTGGGACAATCTGATGATGGGGCTGCGCATCGGCGATCATCCGCGCGCGGTGGTGACGACGACGCCGCGGCCGATCCCGCTGCTGAAACGCATCCTGAGCGCGCGGGACACGGTGGAGACGCGGGGGGCGACGCGGGACAATCCGCACCTGCCGGACGGGTTCGTCGCGGCGATGATGGCGGATTATGGCGGGACCGCGCTGGGGCGGCAGGAGCTGGACGGGGAGATCATCGACGACCTGGCAGGCGCGCTGTGGCACCGGGCGGGGATCGAAGGCGCGCGGATCGCGGCGGACGCGGTGCCGGAGATGGTCCGCGTCGTCATCGGCGTCGATCCGCCCGCCACGGCCGATGGCGATGCGTGCGGGATCGTGGCCGTCGGCCTGGGCGAGGATGGCATTGGCCATGTGCTGGCCGATGCAAGCGTTGCCGGCCGGTCGCCCGAAGGCTGGGCCAGTGCGGTGGCGGACTGTGCCGCGCGGTGGAACGCCGAATGCGTGGTGGCCGAGGTGAATATGGGCGGCGACATGGTGAAGGCGGTGCTGGCAGGGGCCGGGCTGGGCCTGGTGGTGAAGCAGGTGCGCGCGAGCCGGGGCAAGGTGGCGCGGGCCGAGCCGGTCGCCGCGCTCTATGCCGCCGGGCGGGTGCGCCATGCGGGCGCGTTCCCCGCACTGGAGGACGAATTGTGCGGCCTGTTCCCCGCCGGGGACTATCGCGGGCCGGGGCGATCGCCGGACCGGGCGGATGCGCTGGTGTGGGCGATGAGCGAATTGATGCTGCGCGGGCGGGGACAGGCGGCGCTGCGGGTGCTGGCGTGAGGGGGCAGGGCGCGCTAGGGGCGGGGGCATGATCCCGCGCGAGCATCTGGATACGGCGGAGGTGCCGGGGGGCGAGCCGCTGCGGCTGGTGCGGCGGGGCGCGGATTTCATGATCGTGCTGGAACGCAACGAGCTGATGAACAGCCGGATGAGCGGGTCCGAGGCGGCGCTGGCGACGATAACGGTCGAGCGGTTGAAGGCGCGGGCGCCCCGGCTGCTGATCGGCGGATATGGCATGGGGTTCACGCTGCGCGCGGCGCTGGCCGTGCTGCCCGGCGATGCGCAGGTGGTGGTGGCGGAGCTGGTGCCCAAGATCATCGAGTGGGCGCGCGGGCCGATGGCGGACCTGACCGCCGGGTGCCTGGACGATCGGCGGGTGAGCGTGCGCATCGGCGATGTCGGGGCAGCGATCCGCGAGGGGCGCGGCGCGTATGACGCGATCCTGCTGGACGTGGACAATGGGCCGGACGGGTTGACCCGGCCGGGCAATGACGGACTGTATTCCGCAGGCGGACTGGCGGCGAGCGTCGCGGCGCTCAGGCCCGGCGGGGTGCTGGCGGTGTGGTCAGCGGCGCCGGATGCCGCGTTCCGACGGCGGATGGGCGAGGCGGGGCTGGCCGTCGAGGAAGTGGCCGTACGCGCGCGGGAGAACGGCAAGGGGCCGCGGCACGTGATCTGGTTCGGGCGGCGGCGGGGGTAGCTTTTTCGCCTAAAGCGTCCGGTGCATGACATAGGCATCAACCGGGCCGTGCCGCGGATGGATGAACGCACCGGGCAGGCGACCGACAATGGCAAAGCCCAAGGATTGCCAGAGGCGAACGGCACGGTCGTTGGTGCTGACCACGAAATTATACTGCATGGCGGTGAAGCCGCGCGCGCGGGCATGGGCGAAGGAATGTTCCGCCATGGCGCGGGCGAAGCCGCGTCCGGTTGCGTCGCCAGCGGTCATGTAGCCGCAATTGGCGACATGGGCGCCGCCGCCTGCCTGATTGGCGCGCAGATAATAGGTGCCGACGACGCGGCCGGCATCGATGGCGACGAAGGGTTCGTGGTCATCGCCGAGCCACCAGGCAAGGGCCGCCGCCTCTCCCATGCCGGGATCGAGGGCGTAGGTCGCCCCGTCGCGGATGACGGGCAGGATGATGGCGGCGATGGCGGCCGCGTCGGCGGGCGTAGCGGGACGAATCAGCATGGCGCGGGTGTAGCGGGCCTAACTTCGCGCACCCAGATTTCCGATTACCGAACCGGACGGGTTGTTCACCCGCCCGGCCGGTATCAGATGAGCGACGTTGCAAACCGAATGAAATAGTCCCGCCGTGCTTCCTGCCGTGAGGCAAACAGTCCGGCAGACCGTGCAATCGGTCGGCACTGTGCATCCAAATGATACCACGCCCACAAGGACTTGCCTTCATGGGCAACAGGGACCGGAGCGAACATCGCTCTTCTCCTTCTGCCAATGGTATCACCCGAACTCGTTTGCGCGAACTGACCGCCATGAAGGCATCCGCTGAAACCATTGCTGGGTATGCAGCCTAGCACTTAGAGAATCGATCCGAACTCTGTTTCCCGTTCGAGCACCACAACGCTGACACAGCCAAAAAGACGGCACAAGTGAAAAAAGAACAAAAACGGTTCAAAAAGGGGCTAAATGTAGCTCCGAGCAGGCCGTCACCCCTCACCCAGCTACGACTAAGCGGCTGAGCCGCCAAGTCTTCGCAACCGGTTCGGGGTGAACAGCGCCCCGCGCTGTTCAGTCCATGCCGGGGGCATGGACGACCCCGAACCCCCCGCAAGGGGAGAGGGAAGGGTGCGCGCATTCTCATCAAGGAGCATCAGGTTATGAAGATCTTCGGGCGCAAGGCTGCGGCCGGGCGGGGTTCTGCGCGGCCGTTTCTGGTACAGGGCGGTGCGCGCGGCGTGATCGGGGAATGGCCCGCATCCTATGAGGCGCAGGTGCGCGATGCGTTCCTGGCCAATCCGATTGCCCAGCGGGCGGTGCGGATGATCGCAACGAGCGCTGCCAGCGCGCCGATGGCGTCTGATCCGCCGGAACTGCTGGCGCTGATCCAGGCGCGGTCCGCTGCGCAGGACCTGATCGAGACGGCGACGTCGCACCTGTTGATGCATGGCAATGCCTTCATTCAGGTGATGACCGACGAGGGCGGCATGGCGCGCGAGCTGTATGCGCTGCGCCCCGAACGGGTGAGCGTGGAGGCGGATGCACAGGGCTGGCCCGCCGCCTATTGCTACACCGTCAATGGTCGCAGCCAGCGGCTCAGCGCCGGGGACGGGAGCGGGCGGCCGCAGGTCATCCACATCAAGCAGTTCAGCCCGCTGGACGATCATCTGGGGCTGGGGTGCCTGGGCGCGGCGGCGGGGGCGGTGGCGATCCACAATGCGGCGACCCGGTGGAACAAGGCGCTGCTGGACAATGCGGCGCGGCCATCCGGCGCGCTGGTGTACGATCCCGGCGACGGGGCGACGATGACGCCGGTGCAGTTCGACCGGCTGAAGGCCGAGATGGAGGCGGCGTTCCAGGGCGCGGCCAATGCGGGCCGTCCGATGCTGCTGGAAGGCGGCCTGAAATGGCAGGCGCTGAGCCTGTCGCCCGCAGACATGGATTTCGTCGGCCTGAAGGCCGCGGCGGCGCGGGAAATCGCGCTGGCATTCGGGGTGCCGCCGATGCTGCTGGGCCTGCCCGGCGACAATGCCTATGCCAGTTACCGCGAGGCGAACCGGGCGCTGTGGCGACAGGCGGTGCTGCCCGTGGTGACGACCATCCTGGGCGGCATCGCAGAAGGGCTGAAGGGATGGTGGCCGGGCGCGACGGCGTGGGTGGACGAGAACCGGGTGAGCGTGCTGGCCGAGGAGCGATACGAATTATGGGCAGCGGCAAGCGCGGCGGATTTCCTGAACGCCGAGGAGAAGAAGGTACTGGTGGGGATGTGAGGGGGTTAGGCTCAGCCCGAGCGAAGTTGGCGGTAGCGTTCCCCCTCTCCAAGCTGCGCTAGCCGCGGTTGCGGCAAGCTTCGCTATCCTCCCCCGCAAGGGGGGAGGAAAGGTTGTGTTAGGTACCGTCGCGGCGGGTTGGGCGGAGGCGGCGGAGGCGGCGGGCCAGGGTGTGGGGCATTCGGGGTTCAAAGCGGCGTGCCTCCTTCGCGCTGGTGGCGTCGCCCTGTTGCGCGGCGCGGCGAAGCCAGAGGCGGTATCCGGCCATGTCGCCGATGTTGAACCAGGTCATCGCCATGTTCTGGGCCGCGTTCGCATGGCCCAGCCGATAAGCGCGGCGGGTGAGGCCCAGCGGCGAGAAGGCATCCTGCATCCTGCCGAGTTCACCGCGCCGTCCGCTCCGGCTCCATCGGTTGGCGAGTTCAAGCATGGCCGGGCCGTGATTGCGGAGCGCCAGGTGCCACAGGATTGGTTCGCCAAGGCCGATCCCGTGCCGGCGATCGAGAATGTCCATTGCGCGGTCGTAGAGGCGATCGTGGCGGTCGGTCATGTGGGTAAAGCTAATCGCGCGGGGCAAGTCGCGCCAGTTTTTGGGAACAAGCCTTGTCATCCCAACGCTGGGGCGAGGCTTCCCCCTCTCCAAGCTGCGCCAGTCGCGGTTGCGGCAAGGGTTGCTATCCTCCACCGCAAGGGGGGAGGAGGGGCGGGGTGCGTGATGCGTAGCAGCCACATTGTGCGGGTGCGGGCGGGGCGATAGGGTTGGTTCATGTTCGAAATGGATCAGCGTGGGGATGGCCCCGGCGATGCCTATTGCCGGGCGGCGTGGGAGGCGGTTTGCGGATCGCAGGCGGTGGTCGAGCTGGCCCCGACGGGCGATGTCACCTGGGCCAATGACAGCTTCTTCGGTCTGGTCGGCTATTCGCACAGCGAGCTGATCGGGCAGCATCACCGGGTGTTGTGCTTTCCGGATTATGCCGAATCGGATGACTATGCCGCATTCTGGCGGAAATTGCGGGCGGGGCAGTTCGACCGGGGCGTCTATCCCCGGCGGCGCAAGGATGGCCGCGAATTATGGGTGCAGGCGACCTATAGCCCGTTGATGCGCGACGGGGCGGTGCACCGCATCCTGAAACTGGCGACGGACGTGACCGACAAGGTGGTGCTGGAGCGCGCGGTCGAAGGGCGCGAGGCGGCGCTGCGCGCGACGGTGAGCGACCTTAGCGAGATTGTGGCGACAATTTCGGACATTGCCGGGCAGACCAACCTGCTGGCGCTGAATGCCACCATCGAGGCGGCGCGGGCGGGCGAAGCCGGGCGCGGATTTGCCGTGGTGGCACAGGAAGTGAAGCGGCTGGCCACCGATACCCAGGCGGCGACGGTGCGCGCGGCGCGCATGGTGGAGCAGCACCGCCTGAAGGAGTGAGCCGGGCGGGGCAGGCATTGCCCCGGCAAGCCATCAACCCGCCCCTTGCCCCACGGCGAGGGGCTTTTTTGTTTCAGGAGACAGTCGATGCGGCAGGACGAGATGCTGGCTGCCCTGATCGGGCAGGCGGCGGCCGACGGTGCCGACCTGGCCACGCTGCGCGCCATTGCCGAGGAGGCGGGGGAGCGCGGCGCGGCGCGGGCGCTGGCCCGGCTGGGGATGAGCGATGCGGGCGCAGCCAAGGACATGGCGGAGCTGCGCGAGCTGCTTGGGGCATGGCGCGATGCCAAGCGGTCGGCAGTGAAGGCGGCGGTGGAATGGATCGTGCGGATGGCCGCCGCGCTGCTGCTGGTGGGCCTGGCCGTGAAGCTGGGCTTTTCGGGATGGGTGAAGTGACGGGGGCGGTGCGCTTTGCCGGATATGCGGCGGTGTTCGACGTGGCGGACCGGGGTGGAGACGTGATCCGGGCGGGCGCGTTTGGCCCGGATGCAACCGGGGCGGTCGGGCCGGTGCCGCTGTTGTGGCAGCACCGGGGCGCGCCGGTGGGCGTGATCGAGGCGATCGGCGAGGATCGGCGGGGCCTGCGCGTCATCGGGCGGGTCGAGGTGCCGGAGGTTGCCGCGCTGCTGATGCGGGGCGCGGTCAGCGGGCTATCCTTTGGCTATCGCGCGCGGGCGGCGCGGCGGGGCATGGTGCGGGAACTGACCGCCGTCGAGCTGATCGAGGTGAGCCTGGTCGCCGAGCCGATGCAGCGGCTGGCGCGGATTTGCGCGGTGGAGCCGGCGAGCGGCTGAACCGGCGGACAGGGCGAGGGATTTCGGGGCGTCACCGGGCAGGCCGGCGGCGCCCCTTTTTCATGGGTTTTTGACGGCAGGAGACGACGATGAGCGATGCAATGGTGGCAAGCCTGGACGCGGTCGAGGCGAGCGGGGTGGTGACTGGCCGGCCGATGCTGGCGGGCAATGGCGGCGCGATGCGCGATGCGGGGTTCGGCGCGTTCCTGCGTTCGGGCAGCACCGCCGAGGTGAAGGCATTGAGCGGGGCGACCGGGGCGGAGGGCGGTTTTGCCATCCCCCGCGCGATCGACGAACAGGTGGATGCGACGCTGAAGTCCATCTCTCCCATCCGCGCGATTGCCAGCGTGGTGCGGGTCGGCACCAGCGGGTACCGCAAGCTGGTGGCGAGCGGCGGCTTTGCCTCTGGCTGGGCCAGCGAGACGGGGCCGCGCGCGGAAACTGCGACGCCGGTGTTCAACGAGATCGTGCCGCCATCGGGCGACCTGTTCGCCAATCCGGCGGCCAGCCAGGCGATGCTGGACGATGCCGCGTTCGACGTGGAGGCATGGCTGGCGCAGGAGATTGCCGAGGAGTTTGCCGCCGCAGAGGGCACGGCATTCGTCAGCGGCAATGGCATCAACCGTCCCAAGGGGTTCCTGACCCAGCCGGTGAGCACCGCGAGCGATGCGACGCGGCCGTTCGGCACGTTGCAGGTGGTGCCGACAGGGGCGGCGGGCAGCTTTGGCGATGCACCGGACGAGCGGCTGATCGACCTGATCCACGCCGTGCGCGCGCCGTATCGCCAGGGGGCGGTGTTCGTGATGAATTCGGCGACGCTGGCGGTGATTCGCAAGCTGAAGACGGCCGAGGGTGAGCTGATCTGGTCGCCCGGCCTGGCCGCGGGACAGCCGGCGAGCCTGCTGGGTTACCCGGTGGTCGAGGCCGAGGCGATGCCCGACATCGCGGCGAACAGCCTGTCCATCGCATTCGGCAATTTCCGCGCCGGATATCTGATCGCGGAACGGGCGGAGACGCAGGTGCTGCGCGATCCGTTCACCAACAAGCCGTTCGTGCATTTCTATGCCACCAAGCGCGTCGGCGGGATGGTGAGCAATTCCGAGGCGATCAAGCTGATGCGGTTCAGCGCGGCGTGAGGCGGGGCGGGGGGTGAGGTTCGCCCACTCCTCGCCCCCACCCCAACCCCTCCCCTGAAGGGGAGGGGCTTTTCTGGTTGGGAGAATGCGCATGGACGGGGATTTTCCCGCGCCGGTGATTGCGGCGGCGGGCGCGGCGGCGCGCGAATACTGGCGGACGGGCAGCGGCGAGGCGGCGCTGATCGAGGGGCTGGCGGCAAGCGCGCTGACCCTGGCGGAACAGTTTACCGGCCGGGCGTGGATCGCGCGGGCCGGGACGGCGGTGCTGGCGGCAAGCCCGGCGTGGCAAAGGCTGCCGCTGGCCGGGATGAGTGCGATCACGGGCGTCGAGGGGCTGCCGGCCGAGGGGGCGGCGTTCGCGCTGCCGGTGGAAGCCTATGCCATTGATATCGATGCGTGGGCGCGCGGATGGGTGCGGGTGATGCAGCCGGGCGGCGCGGGGCGGGTCCGCGTCGCCTATACCGCCGGGGTGGCAGCGGACTGGGCAGCTCTGCCCCCGCCGATCGCGCAGGGCGTGGTGTTGATGACCGGGCATCTGCACGACCATCGATCCGTCGGCATGGCGCCGCCCGCCGCTGTCGCTGCGCTGTGGCGGCCATGGCGGATGCTGACGCTGGGGGCCGGGCGATGATGGCGCGGATCGAGGCGCGGGCGCGCGCTGCGGCCGGGCGGGCGGTGGATGCGCGGCTGCGGGACATTGCAACGGCGCTGGATGCGTTGCCCGGCGTGCAGGCGAGGGTCGAGGGCGAGGCAGTGGTCGCGCGCGGGCGCGGGCTGTTGCGGCGATGGCTGACCGACGCGGACGTGCGGGAGGCGGGACGATGAGCGCGGCGGCGGTGCTGAAGGGCGCGGTGGCGGATGCGCTGGCCCCGTTGGGCGTGGCGGTGCTGGCCGCGCCGCCGGGCCGGGCGCTGTTCCCGCACCTGATCCTGGAGCGGCCCGTGCTGGCCGACTGGTCAGCGCGCGGGTGCGAGGGACGGGAAGGGCGGATCGCGGTGCAGGTGCATGCGCAGGGTTCGACGCCCGATGCAGCCGAGGCGATGCTGGCTGAGGTGGAGGCGGCGGTGCTGGCGCTGCCGACCCAGCTGACCGGCGACTGGCGGCTGGTGGCGCTGAGCCTGACGCGCAGCCGGATGGGACCGGGGGGCGAGGGACGCTGGATCGGGCTGGCCGAGTTTCGGGTGCGGATGGTGCGGGGGATTTGAATCTTGCGGCACCGGACGGTCGAGCGGACCGGTGCTGTTGAGCAACAAGGAGAAGGATCATGGCGGCTGAGCGGGGCAGTGCGTTTTTGCTGAAGGTGGGGGACGGGGCGACGCCGGTGGCGTTTACGACCGTGGCGGGGCTGCGCACGACGCAGCTGAGCATTTCGGGCGAGCAGGTGGCGATCACCAGCAAGGATTCGGGCGGGTGGCGCGAGCTGCTGTCGGGCGCGGGCACGCGGATGGTGAGCGTGTCCGGCGCGGGGGTGTTTACCGGATCGGCGGCGGAGGCGCGGCTGCGCGCCAATGCGCTGGCTGGCACCATCGACGATTACCGCCTGAGTTTCGAGAGCGGCGAGACGATGACCGGCCGGTTCCTGATCACGCGGCTGGAGTATGCCGGGGATCATAATGGCGAGCGCAGTTATACGGTGAGCCTCGAGTCCTCTGGTGCTGTGGTGAGCGCGTGATGGGCGGAGAAGGACGTCCGTCCCACTGCCCCACCCCCGTCCCCTCCCCTGAAGGGGAGGGGGGTTTTGGAGCGAATCCGGGTCGGGGGGAGGCCGTGCTGCGGGTGGCGGGGGTTAGCCTGGTGGTGCGGCCCAGCTTTTCGGCGCTGGTGGCGGCGGAGCAGGAGTTGGGGCCGCTGTTTGCGCTGGTCGAGCGGGCGGCGGAGGGGCGGCTGGCCATTGGCGAGATGGTCGCGCTGTTCTGGCATTGCCTGGCCGAGCGGCCGGAGGGGATGACGCGGGACGGCTTTGGCGAGGCGGTGGTCGCGGGCGGCGTGGCGGCGGCGACCCCGGTGCTGAGGACGCTGATCCGGCAGATCCTGGCGGGGCGGTGATGGGCACACAACCCCTCCACCACCGGGCTGCGCCCGGCGGTCCCCCTCCCCGTTCCGGGGAGGTTTTTGCAACCGGTGCAAGGCGGCTGGCGGGGATGATGGGCGCGGCGTTCGGGTGGTCGCCGGATGCGTTCTGGCGGGCGACGCCGGACGAGGTGGCGGCGTTGGTGGAGGCGGCACGGGGCGAGGATGCGGGTGCGGGCGTGGATCGTGACACGCTGGCCCGGCTGATGAAGGAGCATCCCGATGGATGAGGAAATCGAGCGGCTGGTGGTGAGCGTGCGCGCTGATACGCGGGGCTTCGCCGCCGATGTGGCTGAAATGCGCGGTGCGCTGGACGGGCCGCTGGCGGCGGGCGTGGGCCGCGCGGGGCGGGCGATCGAAACGAGCCTGTCACGGGCGATCCGCACCGGGCAGCTGGGGTTCGACGATCTGCGGCGCAGCGCGCTGGCGGTGCTGGGCGAGATTGCCGATGCGGCGCTGTCGAGCGGGCTGGAGGCGCTGTTCGGCGGCGGTGCGCGCGGTGGCGGGGGGCTGGGCGGCGCGCTGATCGGCCTGATCGCTGGAGCACCGGGGCGGGCGACGGGCGGCCCGGTCAGCCCGGCGCGACCCTATTGGGTGGGCGAGCGCGGGCCGGAGCTGTTCGTGCCGACCGCCAGCGGGACCGTAATGCCGACGGGCAGCGCCGGTCCGCGCGAGGTGCGGGTGGCGATCACGGTGAACGCCGGGGTTGGCATGGACGGGCCGCGGGCGCTGGAGCGGTCCAGCCGGCAGGTGGCACGGGCGGTAAGGGCGGCGCTGGAGGGGTGAGAGACGGGGCGAGGTCAATCACCCCTCACCCAGCTTCGAACAAGCCGCGCTGAACAGGGGCGATCAGGTCGCCGCGACCACCATGGACGACCACGAACCCCCGTGAGGGGAGAGGGATGTTGGGGATAGAGGCGGGTGGTTCCTGCACCTCTGCCCCACCCCAACCCCTCCCCTGAAGGGGAGGGGCTTTAGAGGACATCATCATCATGGGGCATTGGTTGATGCGCGGGCGGACCGTGCAGGCCGAAGGCGTGCTGACGCGATTCGATCCGGCCTATTGGACCGTCAATTTTCCGCGGCCGATGATGGCGGCGGTGACGACGACGGCGTGGGATGCGTTGCGGGTCGATTGCGCGTTCTATCGCCGCAGCGACCTGGCCGGGCTGATCTGGGCGGCGGAGGACCGGTTCGACCATCCGTTGCTGGCATATGAGACGGCGCGGGATTTCCGCCGGTGCGTGCTGTCGTTCCGCTGGCGGTCGGGCGGGCTGATCCCGCTGGATGCGGTCAACGGCCCGGTGCTGACCATCGAGGGGCGGGATGCGGCCGGCGTGGCCCGTGCCTGGTATGTGCGACTGTGGAATTATGCCGAGGGCGCGCCGGAGGATGCGCGGGTGACGCTGGATTTTGCCGCGCTGAACGGCGGGTTCCTGTTGCCGGACGAGGCGGACCCGGTGTTCGCGGGCGATGTCGACCGGATGTTCGTGTCGCTGGTCCCGCCGGGATATGCGGAGGCTGGCGGCGATCTGCCCGAGCCGGTCGAGGGCTGGGCGGAGCTGTCGGACATAAGCTGCGAGGGATCGGGCGCGGTGCTGGCCATTGGCGAGGCGATGGTGCCGGAACATGGGCTGAGCATCTGTTCCGGATATGACGACAGCTACAACCTGACGCCGGAGCGGGTGCTGCGCAATGCCCTGCACCTCGGTTATCGCGGCAGCATCGTCCATTATGTGGGGATGAGCCATTATCCGCGGCTGTTGGCGGCGGACAGCGGGTTTCAGGCGAGCCTGGCGGGCGGGGCGGTCAACGGGCCGTGCATGGGCTGGCATCGGGATTTCGCGCGCCGGGCCAAAGCGCTGGGGTACAGCGTCATCTGGTCGCTGAGTTACGAATTGTTTGACGCCTATTGCCCGGCCGAATGGAAGCAGCGGACATGGGATGGCAGCCCGGCACTGACCGGATGGGTGCCGCCATCAACCTTGCTGTCGCCGGCTAATTCCGGCGCAATGGCGTATCTGCATGCGGTGGCGCGGGCGTTTGTGGCCATTGCGGTCGAGGCCGGGATGCCGGTCCGCTTTCAGATCGGCGAGCCATGGTGGTGGGTGTTTCCCGGCGACGGGCGGCCGTGCCTGTACGACGATGCAGCGCGGGCGGCGTTCGGGGGTGACCCGCCGGAGATCGCAACGGTGCGCGGGCCGTTGAACGCGGCGCAGGTGGCGCTGCTGGATCAGGCGGGGGCGATGCTGGCGGCGAGCACGGCGGCGCTGGGGGTGGCGGTGCGCGATGCGGCGGCGGGGGAGGCCGAGCTGTTGCTGCTCGCCTATCTGCCGCAGGTGCTCGATCCGCTGGCGCCGGAACTGAAGCGGGCGAACCTGCCGCTCGGCTGTGCCAGCCCGGCGTTCGATGTGCTGCAGCTTGAGGATTATGACTGGGCGGCGACGGGCAATACCGCGCTGACCCGGCGGGGCGTGGCGGCTGCAGAGGTGCGGCTGAACTATCCCGCCGACCGCCAGCATTATTTCAGCGGGTTCGTACTGCGGCCGGAGGACGAGCGCCAATGGGCGGCAATCGACGCGGCGGCAGAGGCGGCGCGGGCGCGGGGGGTGGCGGAGACGTTCGTCTGGGCGCTGCCCCAGGTGATGCGCGACGGGTTCATCCATTTTGGCGAGGGGGAGGGTGCGATGGTGCCGTTCGACGATGTGCGCTTTCCGATTGCGCTGGGGCGCGAAGTGGAGGTGAGCCCGGAACATTCGACCGAGGTGCTGGAAAGCAGCAGCGGACATGAGCAGCGCAATGCCAACTGGGCATCGGCGCGGACGCGGTACGATGTGGGGCCGGGGGTCCGCAGCGAGGCGGACATTGCGATGCTGCTGGAATTCTATCGCGCGCGGATGGGGCCGGCGCGGGGGTTTCGGCTGAGCGATCCGTTCGATTGGCGGACCGGCACGGGTGATGTGGCGGGGCCGATGGATGTGCAGATCGGGACGGGCGATGGCCAGACGCTGCGGTTCGCGCTGGTCAAGCGGTATGGCGATGTTGCGCGGCGGATCACCCGGCCGGTGGCGGGCAGCGTGCGGGTGGCGGTGGCGGGGGCCGAGACGGCGGCGTTCACGGTCGAGCCGGGCGGCTGGGTGGTGCTGGATGCGCCGCCGCTAGAGGGGGCCGGGGTGACGGCCGGGTTCGCGTTCGATGTGCCGGTCCGCTTTGCCGAGGACCGGCTGAGCGTCAGTCGGGCGACATTCCGGGCGGGCGTGGCACCCAGCGTGCCGATGATCGAACTGCGCGAGGCATAAGCCATGGCGGGGCTGGAGGATGCGCTGACCACGCTGGCCTGGTGCTGGCGGATCGAGCGGCGGGACGGGGTGGCCATCGGCCTGACCGGGCATGACCGCGACCTTTTCATCGACGGGCTGACCTATCGCGCGGCGCCGGGGATGGTGCCGGGCGCGATCGAGCGGCGCGCCGAGCTTGACGGGGAGGGGATGAGCGTTTCCGGCGCGCTGAGCCATGCGGCGATCGAGGCTGAGGCGCTGATCGCCGGGCGGTGGGACGGGGCGCGGGTGCGCCTGTTCGCGGTGGACTGGACCGATCCGGAGGGCACGCAATGGCCGCAGGGCGAGGGGACGATCGGGGCGATCGACACCGGCGCGGGCGGATTTTCGGCGGAGCTGAACGGTGTTGCGGCGGCGCTGAACCAGCCGGTGGTCGAGGCGACGAGCGCGGGATGCAGGGCGACCCTGGGCGACCGGCGGTGCCGGGTGCCGATGGCCGGGCGGCGGATGATCGCGCGGGTGACGAGCATGGCCGATGGCCGGTTGGCGATGGATCGGCCACTGGGCGCGCCGGGCCGGTTTGCCCAAGGGAGGCTGCGCTGGATCAGCGGCGGCAATAGCGGCATCGATCTGCCGCTGGCGGGATCGGATGCGGGCGGGGTCACCCCGTGGAGCCCGCCGCGATACCCGGTTGCAGGCGCGCTGGTGGAACTGATCGAGGGGTGTGACCGGCGGCTGGCGACCTGTGCCGGACGGTTTGGCAATGCCGTGAACTTTCAGGGCGAGCCGCATCTGCCGGGCATGGACCTGCTGACCCGATATCCGGGGGGATAGGTGATGGAGGAGGTGCTGGGCCGTGCCCGCGCGCTGATCGGCGTGCGGTTCCGGCTGCATGGCCGCGATCCGGCGACGGGGCTGGATTGCGTGGGGCTGGTCGCGCTGGCGATCGCGCGGCCGGACGTGGGGCCAAGGGGTTATGCGCTTCGCATGGATGATCCGATGCGGGCAGCAGGGTGGGCGGCGGCCGCGGACCTGATGGCGGGCACGGGCGCCGCGGGCGAGATCGTGCTGCTCAGGCCCGCCGCCGGGCAGCTGCATCTGGGAATCGCCAACGGTTCGGGCGGGATCGTTCATGCCGATGCGGGGCTGGGCCGGGTGGTCGAGCGGCCGGGGCCGCTGCCCTGGCCCGTGCTGGCGCGGTGGCGGATCAAGGGGGAGGGATAGGGCATGGCGACATTGGTGCTGACGGCACTGGGCACGGCGATCGGCGGGCCGGTGGGCGGTGCGATCGGCGCGGCGCTGGGGCAGGCGGCGGACCGCAGCCTGTTGCCCGGGCGGCGGCGGGAGGGGCCACGGCTCAATGACCTTAAAATCCAGACTTCCAGTTACGGCACGCCGATCCCGCGCCTGTTCGGGACGATGCGTGTGGCAGGCACCGTGATCTGGGCCAGCGACCTGATCGAGAACCGCAGCACATCGGGCGGCGGCAAGGGCGGGCCGCGCGTGACGCAATATAGCTACAGCGCCTCCTTTGCTGTGCTGTTGTCGGCGCGGGCGATCAGCGGGATCGGCCGGGTCTGGGCGGACGGGCGGCTGATCCGGGGCGCGGCGGGCGATTGGAAGGTGCGGACGGGATTCCGGCTGTATCAAGGCGATGCGGACCAGATGCCCGACCCCCTGATCGCCGCAGCGGAAGGGGCGGCGCAGGCCCCGGCGTGGCGAGGCCATGGCTATGCGGTGTTCGAGCAACTGGACCTCAGCGAATTCGGCAACCGCATCCCGTCGCTGACCTTTGAAGTGATTGCCGATCCGGAGCCGGTAGCGACGGGCGCGGTGCTGGCCGCGCTGTCCCACCGGCTGGGGGCGGAAGGTGCCGGTTCGGCGCTGGGCGGCCTGGCGGTCGAGGGCGCGAGCATTGCCGAGGCAGCGGGAGAGATCGCGGCGATCACCGGTGGCTGGTGGCGCGAGGGGGACGGCAGGCTGATCCTGTGTGCGGGCAAGGGCGACGGCGGGGAGCGGATGCTGACCGACCATGGCTGGCGCGCGGCGGGGGCGGGATCGCCGGGCCGGCGGAGCATGACGCCCGCCGACCGGATGCCGGGTGCGGTGACCATCGCCCATTACGATCCAGCGCGCGATTATCAGACAGGGGTACAGCGGGCAGCGCGGCCGGGCGCTGGCAAATCGGAACGCCGCATCGCCATGCCGGCCGCCATCGGGGCGGACGCGGCGCTGGCGCTGGCCGAGGCGGCGATGGACCGGGCGATGGCCGAGCGCGAGCGGCGTTGGATCGGGGTGACGGCGGATGCATTGACGCTGAACCCCGGCGACCGGGTGCGCCTGTCGGGCGAAGCCGGGCTGTGGCGGGCGGCGGCGGTGACGATCGAGCGGAGCGGGCGGCGCGTCGAACTGGTCCGGATTGCCGATGCTGCCGCGGTGCCTCTGCCCCTCGCCGATCCCGGACGGGTGCATCCCGACGACGACCAGGTCCATGGGCCGACCGTGATCGCGGCGTTCGAACTACCGCTGGATCAGGGCAGCGGCACCGGCGTGCCAAGGCTGGCCATCGCAGCGTCGGGGACGGAGGCGGGGTGGCGATCCGCGGCGCTGATGACCGCGGCACCGGGCGGGGCGTGGCAGCCATTCGGCGGCAGCGCGCGGGCAGCGGTGATCGGGCGGGCGGTCGTGCCGCCGGGGCCGGCGTGCCCCCTGTTGATCGATTGGCGGAGCGCGGTGATCGTCGCGCTGACCCGCCCCGGCGACATGGTGCGCGATGCAGACATAGCGTCAGTGGACCGCGGGGAGAACCTGGCCCTGATCGGGGATGAGCTGATCCAGTTCATGCGCGCTGATCCGCTGGGCGCGGGGCGGTGGCGGCTCACCGGCCTGTTGCGCGGACGGCGCGGCACGGAATGGGCGATGGCAAACCATGTGGCCGATGAACCCTTCTGCCTGATCGAAGCCGATGCACTCGCCGTCATCGACCTGACGCCCGGTGCGATCGGCAGCGACATCGATGTTGCAGCCCAGGGCGTGGGCGATCCCGACCTGGTGCGGGAAAGGGTGGCGATCGACGGTCGGTCCGTGCGGCCGCCGTCACCGGTGCGCGCGATCGTCAGCACCGGCGCGGATGGCGACATCGTGATTCGCTGGACCAGGCGCAGCCGGACGGGGTGGAACTGGATCGACGCGATCGATGCGCCGCTTGGCGAATCGGCAGAGCGATACCGCGTGACCATCCGCGATTCGGTTGGCGCGACCAGTGTTCACGACACGGGGGTGCCGGAACTGAGATTGGGTACCGACGGCCGGCCCCGGCCCTGGCACATCGAGATCCGCCAGATCGGCGACCTGGCGGCGTCGACGCCGATGTCCCTTGCCCTTTCATGACCGGCGGCAGGATCGACACGATGGGAGATGAAGGATGAGCGACGACCAAACCCCCCGCTGGGCCATGCCGATGCTCCACCCGGGCCAGGCACAGAAGGAGATGACGCATAACGAGGCGCTGATCATTGCCGATTTCCTGATTGCCGGAATTGTCGAGGGCAGTGCAGGTGCGCCGCCGGTTGATGATCCCGCGCCCGGAGCGGGGTGGATCGTTGCTGCATCTGCGAACGGGGACTGGACCGGGCAGGCCGGGCGGATCGCCTTCTGGAGCGGGGGCGGATGGCGCTTTGTCGACCCGGTGCCCGGCATGGCGTTATGGGATCGTGCAGCCGCACAGGTCATCCGGCTGGGCGCGGCAGGATGGGAGGCCGGACAATGGCGCGGTCACGTGATCGACGAGGCGGGGAACCGGGTGACGGGCGACCGCCAGCCGGCCATTTCGAACCCGGTCGGTGGCACGGTGATCGATCATGAAGCGCGCGCTGCGATCACCAATTTGCTGGCCGCGGCACGCACATACGGCATGATTGGTTCCGCGGAATAATGTGTCTTTCGCGCAACACACCGCATATTTGTTCGCTTGCACGGAAACTTACAGCGGAGTAGAGGGTTTGCGCTGTCCGTAGGACAACCATGAAAGGGGATTACAATGCGGAAGCTTGCCGTCACATTGGCGCTTGCATCAACCGCGCTGGCCACTCCCGCCCTTGCACGCGACAAAGCGTGGTATGTGGGCGTGGAAGGCGGCGCGATGATCGTCGAAGACATCGACTATGACATCGCAACCGGCAACGGTGCCACCGCTACCGTTGATAGCGACTATGGTTACGACGCTGGTGCCACGGTCGGTTACGACTTCGGTCCGGTCCGTCTGGAAACCGAAGTCAGCTATCGCAGCGCGACTGCCGACGAGTTCACCTCGTCGACCACCACCCCGGCGTTCAACGCGGCGGGTGCGGTGTTCAACGCGCCGGCTGGCAGCTACAGCCTGGGCGGCCGCACGAGCGCGCTGAGCTTCATGGCCAATGCGCTGCTGGACTTCGGTGCTGACGATGCCGTTCAGGGCTTTATCGGTGGTGGTGCCGGTGTTGCCCGCGTCAAGGCGAGCGACAATCGCCTGAACGAGAACGGTGCGTTCCTCGACAACTCCGACACGGTGTTCGCATGGCAGGCCCTGGCCGGTGTGCGCGCCCCGCTCAGCGATAATGTCGATGTGTCGCTGAAGTATCGTTTCTTCAACGCCGACAACGTGTCCTACTCGGACATTCAGGGTCGTCAGTTCGAAGGCCGGTTCCGCTCGCACTCGCTGCTGGGTGGCCTGACCTTCAACTTCGGTGCGCCGACGCCGCCGCCGCCGCCGCCGCCCCCGCCGCCGCCTCCCCCGCCGCCTCCGCCGCCCCCGCCGCCGCCTCCGCCGCCTCCGCCGGCAGTGGTCTGCACCCCGGGGCCGTACATCGTGTTCTTCGACTGGGATAAGTCGGATATCACGCCGGAAGCCGCGAGCATCCTGGACAACGCGATCACCAACTATCAGTCGTGCGGCAACGCGCAGGTGATGCTGGCTGGTCACGCCGACAAGTCGGGTTCGGCCAAGTACAATGTGGGTCTGTCGCAGCGTCGCGCTGACGCGGTGAAGGCTTACCTGTCGGGCCGTGGCATCGGCGAAGGCGCGATTTCGACGGAAGCGTTCGGTGAAAGCCGTCCGCGCGTCGACACCGCCGACGGTGTCCGCGAACTGCAGAACCGCCGGGTGGAAGTCACCTACGGTCCGGGTTCGGGCAACTGATCGACCGGTAACGGACGAACAAGGATCGGGGGTCGGGAAACCGGCCCCCTTTTCTTTTGCGCGCGGCAGGGGCGTTCGAGGCGGCACCTGCTGGCCGATGTAGCGTCAGGGATATGCCAGCCGCTGGCAGGCCGGGGAACGCGGGCTTGCTGGGTTCCCGACCACGACATCCGAACATACCGGAAGCGTTGCAGGGCAGAGGCGGCATCCGTCCTGCCCCGTTTCCCCCTCGGTACCAGGCCGGCCCGCCGGCTGGCGTTGCGGATGATGGACAGCATCGCATCAGGGCATCGGCGGCCTGAACTGACCCAAGGTCATGGCGCAGTGCGCTTGACGCCCGGCCCACCGAAGGTTCAGGTCAAGCGCCTGTCCCGTTCCCGGACGCGGGCGCGCGCTTTTGAATGGAGCGCAATGGTCAACGGCGCGTTAACATGTGCCATGAGCATTCACCGCATCGAGCCCGCCGCACCCAACGGTTTTCGTCGCCAGCTGAACCTGCCCAAGCCCAAGATCGCCAATCCCGATGACAGCGACATCAAACTGTTCGCGCTGAGCTTCACAGCGTTCTTCGTCTGCTTTTATACGCTGTTCCTGTAACGGACGGCGTCAGCAGGCGGCCGCATCTTCCATCTGGCAAACCCGGTGCAGGCGATAGGCCAGCCATGCCGAGATGAGGCACATGCCGGCCACGACCAGCAGCATATCTTCCGATGAGATGCCAAGCCCGGTCAGCCCCATGACGAACAGCGCGCCCACGGTCATTGCGCCGGCATTGACGACGTTGTTCGCCGCAACCGTGCGCGCCGTCTGATCCTTGGTCACGGTCGTGGTGAGAAAGGCATAGAGGGGTACGACGAACATCCCCCCGAACACGGCGATGGCCAGCAGCGTGCCCATGATCATCCATCCCTGACCCTGGGTTGCGAACTCGGCAACCGAATAGAGCGTCCCGGCGGGTGCGGGCACCCACATCCGCACCTCTACCGAGAAGATCACGATGATGGCTGCCATCACAATAACCGAGATCGGAGAATAGCGGGCCGACACGTGCCCCTTAAGCAGCGCGTTGATGATCACTGATCCAACCGCGACGCCAATCGAAAACACTGCGATGGTCAGGCTGGCCACCTGTTCATCGCTGGTCAGCACATTCTTCACCAGCGGCGTGAAAATGATGATCAGCACCGAGCCGATCGTCCAGAAAAAGCTGATCGCGCAGATGGCGAGGAACAGCCGGGGAATGTGCATCGTCGCCGAGATCAGCCGCCAGGATGCGGTGACAGGGTTATAGTTCAGTTTCAGCTTTGGCCCGACACGGGGGGCCGGCGGCACCATGCGACCGGTGAACCAGCCGATCAGCGCGACAATCAGGACAAGGCCGGCGGCCAGTTCGATATGCTTGGCAACAAAACCCGCGGTTACCGTGCCCATCAGGATCGACAGATAGGTCGCCGCCTCCACCAGGCCGGTGCCGCCCAGAACCTCATCATCCTCAAGATGCTGAGGCAGGATCGCGTATTTGATCGGCCCGAAAAAGGTCGAGTGAACGCCGAGGCCGAGGACGGCGGCCAGCATCATGACGATGCCTGCACTGTGATACCCGGCATTGGCGATCAGCATGCCCGCTCCACCGAACAGCATCAGCCCGATTTCGGCAGTTTTGACGATGCGGATGATCCGCGCCTTGTCGGTCGTGTCGGCCAGCTGACCGGCCAGTGCGGACAGCAGGAAAAAGGGCAGAATGCCAAAACCGGTCGCCAGCGCGTTGAATTGAAACTCCACCTCGGGATTGTTGAAAATCTGATAGGTGGCGAACAGCACCATCGCCGTCTTGAACAGATTGTCGTTATAGGCGCCGAGAAACTGCGTGACGAACAGCGGAAGGAAGCGGCGCTGGCGCAGCAGGCCAAAGGCATTGGTCATGGGCAGATGCGATCCAGCCGGGGTTAAGCAACAGGGGTGGGGCATAGCCCCGATTGCGGCGCACCATCAATCCCGGATCGCGGTTGTCGATCGCTTGCGCTGGGCCGTTGCCCTGTCGCCGGGCACGCCGTAGGGAAAGCACCCATGTTGACGCTGCCCAACATCCTGACGCTGTCCCGCATCCTGGGGGTGCCGTTGCTGGTGGCGCTGCTGTGGTGGCCGGGCTGGGAAGCGGGCTATGTCGCCGCGTTCCTGTTATACTGTGTGATCGGGGCGACGGATTATCTGGATGGATATCTGGCGCGGGCACAGGGCACGGTATCGAAACTGGGCATTTTCCTGGATCCGATCGCCGACAAGATCATGGTGGCCGCCGTGCTGCTGATGCTGTGTGCCAAGGGGGTCATCGACGGGGTGCACATCATCCCCGCGCTGATCATCCTGGTGCGCGAGATTACCGTTTCGGGCCTGCGCGAATTCCTGGGCGGGTTGCAGGTATCGGTGCCGGTTTCCAAACTGGCCAAGTGGAAAACGGCGCTGCAGCTGATCGCGCTGGGTGCGCTGATCCTCAGCGATATCGTGTGGCTGGCCGACTGGATCGGCCTGCCGACCCTGTGGATTGCGGCGTTGCTGACGCTGGTGACGGGGTGGGATTATCTGCGCGTCGGATTGACGCACATGGATAGCTGAACGGCATGACCCGCACGGTTACCCTGCTGTATTTCGCCTGGGTGCGCGAGGCGATCGGCAGCGGTGAGGAGGCGGTGACCCTGCCCGATGACATTGTCACCATCGAGGCGCTGGCGGCATGGCTTGCCGGGCACAGCGCAGGGCACCGCACCGCCTTTGCCGAGCCCACGCGACTGCGCGCGGCGATCGATCAGCAGTTCGTGCCGTTCGACGCGGCGATCGGTGCGGCGCGGGAAATCGCATTCTTTCCCCCGGTGACCGGCGGATGATCGAGGCGCGGATCGAGCAGACGCCCATCGACATAGCCGCGATGCTGAACCGCGCCGCGGCGCTGGACGGGGTTGGCGCCGTGGCAACGTTCACCGGGCTGGTCCGCGCCGATGATGGCGTGACCGAGCTGATGCTGGAGCATTATCCCGGCATGACCGAGCGGGCGTTGCATGGATTGTGCGTGGATGCCGCCGCCCGCTGGCGGCTGACCGGCGCGCTGCTGGTCCATCGTGTGGGCGCGATGCGCCCGGGCGATGCGGTGGTCATGGTGGTGACGGCTGCTCCGCACCGGGCCGACGCGCTTGCCGCCTGTGCGTTTCTGATCGACCGGTTGAAGACGGATGCCCCGTTCTGGAAACGGGAGACGCGCGGCGAAGACGTCCGCTGGGTGGCGGCACGGGACAGCGACCACGAAGCGGCGGACCGTTGGCGTTAAGGGCTGGCGCACAAAGCCGAGCAGACACCCCGTCCGGTTGGCACCAACCAGAAATAGCAACGGCCGACGCACGAGGCGCCGGCCGCAGCCATTCAGTTAAGGTCGGATCAGCGGGTTGCGCCGTCCTGAGCCGGGGCAGTGGCGTCCGCCGCCTCAGTCGACGGCTGAGCCGCCGGCGCCTGTGCCGCCTGCGCTTCCTGCTTGGGGATCAGCACGCCATTGACGACATGAACCACGCCATTGGCCTGCTTCACGTCATACTGGGTCACGTAGCTCTTGTTGCCGTTCGCATCCGTCAGGATGATGGCGTTGTTTTCGAGCGTCGCGGTCAGCGGCTGGCCGGCAACGGTGGTCAGCGTGACGCTCCCGTTATTGGCCTTCAACTGCTCGACCAGCTTGGCCGAATCCAGCTCACCGGCGACGACGTGATAGGTCAGCAGACCGGTCAGCGTTGCCTTATTCTCCGGCTTCAGCAGCGTGTCGACCGTGCCGGGGGCAAGACGGCCAAAGGCTTCGTTGGTTGGCGCGAACACCGTGAACGGGCCAGGGCCCTTCAGCGTATCGGCCAGCCCGGCGGCCTGCACCGCCGTTACCAGCGTGCTCAGCGTCGGCGTGGCGACGGCCGCATCGACGATCGTGCCGCCGGGCGCCGCAGCGTCCGCCGTGGCCGGAGCCGCGGGCTGAGCCGTCTGCGTCGTCGTGTCGGCCGGAGCCGTGGTCGTGGTGGCCGGATCGGCCGTGGTGGTGGGGGCAGGTGCCTCGGTCTGGGCAGGGGCCTGCGGTTCGGCCTGCTGCGCATTGGCAGCGGCGGCGGTCAGGGCAAAGGCGCTGACGGCGGCCAGCTTGGCGATGACAGAAAGACTACGCATGGAACTCTCCAAATCGGTTGTCCGAAATTCTGGGCGCATCGCTGCGCCGGATAACATTACGCTTGAGCATCCAATCGGGTTCCAAGTCACCATCGGACGATCATTTGGCGCAGTTCGGGGGACTCATTGCAGGATCAGCGTTGGGCGTCGCTCAAAACCTTGGCAAGCAACCGGAAATCGCGTTCACGCGGGCTCGCCTTTCTCCAGACCAATGCGACGTTCCGCACTGCTTTGTCGGTGAGCAGAGGGCGCGCGACAATGCGCGTATGCGTCAATATCCCGGCATCAATGGCCATTTCCGGCAGCATGGTGACGCCAAGGCCGTTGTCCACCATCTGAACGATCGTGTGGAGTGAGGTGCCGAGCATCGTCGCCTGGCCGCGCAATTCGGGATTGTTGCACGCCGATAAGGCGTGATCCTTCAGACAATGCCCGTCCTCCAGCAGCAGCAGCCGGGTCTCGTCAATGTCTTCGGAAACCACTGGCCCGGGCGGCGGCGCATGATCGTCGCCTGGATAGGCAACGAACAGACGGTCATCGAACAGCGGTTCGATTTCCACATCGCCGCACGCATAGGGCAGGGCGAGCAGCACGCAATCGGTGCGGCCATGATGCAGCCCTTCACAGGCAGCGGCGCTTGGCTCTTCGCGCAGATAGAGCTTGAGATCCGGGTAATCGGCGCGCAGCCGGGGCAGGATGCGCGGCAGCATGAATGGCGCGATGGTGGGAATGACGCTCATCCGCATTTCGCCCGACAGCGGCTGGCCGGCGGCGCGCGCCATGTCGGCCAGCTCGTCCGCCTCGCGCAGAACGACGCGCGCCTTTGCCACGATCCCTTCGCCGAGCGGCGTGAAGCGGACGACACGCCGCGTCCGTTCCACCAGCACCACGCCGATCAGCGTTTCAAGCTCGCGGATGCCGGCCGAAAGAGTGGATTGCGTGACGAAACAGCTTTCCGCGGCCCGCCCGAAATGGCCGGTATCGCGGAGGGCGACGAGATATTGCAGCTGTTTCAGTGTCGGCAGATAGGTCGCGGCCATTGATCGTCCCAACCGATGATTTTGGACGATATAAGTGAGCAAGGCGATAATTAAACCCCTTCCCGGCCCGGCCAGGAAGGGGTTTTCAAAATCGTTGCGGATCCGTCGTTTCGGATCAGGCTGCCTGAGCCTCTATGACTTCGGCGGGCAGGCGGATCAGATAGTCGAACGCGGCCAGACCCGCGGTCGATCCGGCACCGACCGCAACCACGATCTGCTTGTACGGCACGGTGGTGCAATCGCCCGCCGCAAAGATGCCCGGCTGGCTCGTTGCGCCATGCGCGTCGATCTCGATCTCGCCGCGCGGGGTCAGTGCGACGGTGTCCTTCAGCCATTCGGTGTTGGGCACCAGGCCGATCTGGACGAAAATCCCTTCCAGCTCGATATCGTGCTCCTCGCCCGAATTGCGATCCTTGTACGTCAGGCCCGTGACCTTGTCGGTACCATTGACGCGGGTCGTCATCGCCGAGGTGATGACCTTGACGTTCGACAGGCTGCCCAGCTTGCGCTGAAGCACCGCGTCGGCGCGCAGCTGGCTGTCATATTCGATCAGCGTGACGTGAGCGACGATGCCGGCCAGGTCGATTGCCGCTTCCACGCCGGAATTGCCGCCGCCAATCACTGCCACGCGCTTGCCCTTGAACAGCGGGCCGTCGCAATGCGGGCAATAGGCCACGCCCTTGTTCTTGAACTCTTCTTCGCCGGGTACGCCCATCTGGCGCCAGCGCGCGCCGGTGGACAGGATCACCGTCTTTGCCCGCAGGCGCCCGCCATTGGCCAGCACAACCTCGTGCAGGCCGCCTTCGTGCGTGGCGGGGATCAGCTTGTCCGCGCGCTGAAGGTTCATCACGTCCACGTCGTTTTCGCGGACCTGTGCCTCCATCTGCGCGGCGAGCTTCGGCCCTTCGGTATAGGACACCGAGATGAAGTTCTCGATCCCCATGGTGTCGAGCACCTGGCCGCCGAACCGTTCGGCAGCAACGCCGACCCGCAGGCCCTTGCGCGCGGTATAGATGGCCGAAGCAGCGCCCGCCGGGCCGCCGCCGACGATCAGCACGTCAAACGCATCCTTGGCATTCAGCTTTTCCGCGGCCTTTGCCTCTGCGCCGGTGTCGAGCTTGGCAACGATCTGCTCCAGCTCCATCCGGCCCGAGCCGAACTGCTGCCCGTTCAGGAACACCATCGGCACCGCCAGCACCTGACGCGCATCCACCTCTTCCTTGAACAGCGCACCGTCGATGGCGACGTGGCTGATCCGGGGGTTGAGCACCGCCATCAGGTTGAGCGCCTGCACCACATCCGGGCAATTCTGACAGGACAGCGAGAAATAGGTTTCGAAGTGAAGCTCGCCCTCCAGGCCCTTCACCGCCTCGATCACGTCCTGCGCCGCCTTTGACGGATGGCCGCCGACCTGAAGCAGCGCCAGCACCAGCGAGGTGAACTCATGCCCCATCGGGATGCCGGCAAAGCGGACGCCGATGTCGGTGCCGACGCGCCGGATCATGAAGCTGGGCTTGCGCTTGTCGTCATCCTTGCGGACGACGGAGATCTTGCCGGACAGGCCGGCGATTTCGTTCAGCAGCCCTTCCAGCTCAAGCGATTTGGCATCCTCGCCAAGGCTGGCGACGAGTTCGATCGGTTCGCGGATATGGACCAGATAGCCTTCGAGCTGCTGCTTCAGATGCGCGTCGAGCATGAAACACTCCTGTTGATCAAAAAACGAACGGCCCGGAGCGAAGGGAGGGGAGGATCGCTCCGGGCCGCGTTACGCCCGCCAGGGGAGGGGGGAGATGGCGGGCGCTATTCAGACGTGGCCCTGGATGCGGCCTTAGATCTTGCCGACCAGGTCCAGCGACGGAGCCAGGGTCTTTTCACCCTCTTCCCACTTGGCCGGGCAGACTTCGCCGGGGTGCGCCGCAACATACTGCGCCGCCTTGATCTTGCGCAGCAGTTCCTGCGCATTGCGGCCGACGCCTTCGCTGGTGATTTCAACGAGCTGGATCACGCCTTCCGGATCGACGACGAAGGTGCCGCGATCGGCAAGGCCGCTGTCGCGCAGCACGTCGAAATTCTTGGCCAGCACATGGTTCTGATCGCCCAGCATGTAATAGGTGATCTTGCTGATCGCCGGCGAGGTTTCATGCCATGCCTTGTGGCTGAAATGCGTGTCGGTGGACACCGAATACACCTCGACGCCCATCTTCTGCAGCGTCGGATAGACGTCCGCCAGATCTTCCAGCTCGGTCGGGCAGACGAAGGTGAAGTCGGCCGGATAGAAGAAGAAAACAGCCCACTTGCCGCGCACATCGGCGTCGGTCACGTCGACGAACTTGCCTTCCTTGAACGCGGTGGCGGTGAACGGCTTCAGCTGGCTGCCAATAAGGGCCATGGAAATCCTCCTGTTGATGAACGGGTGTTGCATTGCGGCATATAGGTATTGTGCAGTGCCGTTCAAACCGGAATGCTCGTTCCCCCTGATCGCCTGTGTCGATCAAAGCGGCAGCCCACAATCGAGCGACTTCATGTCATTGCCGTACCGACTTTGCCGTTTCCGAATGTCGGACGGCGCGGGGGGTCAGGTCAGCGCGCGATAGATGCTGTAGGCGCTGGTCAGGGTCAGGACGGTGCCGACCAGGCCCAGCAGCAGGCGCGGCTGGATCCGTTTGACCAGCAGTGCACCAAAGGGTGCAGCGATAACGCCGCCGATCAGCAGGCCGATGGTTGCCTGGGTAAACGCCTCGAACCCCAGATGGGCGATGAACGTGATCGACACCGCCGTGGTCAGGAAGAACTCGGCGCTGTTGACGGTGCCGATGGTCGTGCGCGGATTGCTGCCCTGAATCAGCAGGTTCGAGGTGACGACCGGCCCCCAGCCGCCGCCGCCCGCCGCATCAAGGAAACCGCCGATCAGGCCCAGCGGGGCGATCAGCTTGGGCTCTTTCGACTTGGGCGGGATGCCAAAGGCGCGGAAGATCAGGTAAATTCCGATCACCGAGAGATAGGCCATGACGAACGGCCGGGCGCCTTCCCCCATTTCAGCCAACAAATACGCGCCGATAACCCCGCCAATGACGCCGGGAATGACCAGCCGGGCAAACAGTTTCCAGTCGATGTTGCGGTGGAAGAAATGGCTGATGCCCGAGGCGGCCGTCGTGAACATTTCGACCAGATGCACGCCGGCAGAGGCGCGCGCGGGGGCCACGCCCATCACGCTGACCATCAGCGTCGATGAAATGACGCCGAACGCCATGCCCAGTGCGCCATCGATGATCTGCGCTGCAAAACCGATCGCGATGAACGGCAGCACCCCAGCAAGATCGAACCCGAAAATCTCCACGCGCGGACCTTATGCTGCCCCAGACATTGCCACGCACAATGACGGCTTTTTCATATTCGACAAGATTGATCGGGTTTCCATCGGCAAGGCTGAACTATCCCCCCTGCCGGTGCTGCATCGCCGTCCCACTGGAAATCGCGGGGTTTTCCCCCTAAATAGCCGGCTTGCAACAAGGGGACGGGCCGATGATCCGGCGCCTGGGACGATATCTGGATTCGATCAAGGCGCGCGATCCGGCTCCGCGGTCGCGGGCGGAGATCCTGCTGTACCCCGGCGTCTGGGCGCTGGGGTTCCACCGGATTGCGCATCGCCTGTTCCGGATGCGCCTGTTCTTCCTGGCCCGCGCGGTCAATCACGTGTCCCGGTTCCTGACCGCGATCGATATTCATCCCGGCGCGACGATCGGCCATCACTTCTTCATCGACCATGGCTTTACCGTGATCGGCGAAACAGCGGTGATCGGCGACAATGTCACCATCTATCAGTGCGTGACGCTGGGCGGGACCAGCCCGGACAATGGCATTGCCGGCAAACGGCATCCGACGTTGCTGGACGGTGCGATCATCGGTTCCGGTGCGCAGGTGCTGGGGCCGATCACGGTCGGGCGCGGTGCGCGCATCGGGGCCAATGCCGTGGTGACCAAGGATGTGCCGGACGGGGCGACGATGGTTGGCATTCCCGCCAAGCCCGTGCTGATGGACGCATCCAGTTACCAGTCGGGGCAGGGGTTCATGCCCTATGGCACGCCGTGCCGCGAGATGTTCGATCCCCAGACGCAGAAGCTGGAAATCCTGCGCTGCGAGCTTGAGGCGATGCGTCGGCGCGTGGACGAACTGATGGCCGAACGCGATGCCGTGGAGCGCCGCGACCGCGCCTGATGGGAACCGTCACGCCGTTTCCCGCCCCGGGCGGGCCGCGCCCCGGACAGGTGGGCTTTGACCGGGCGGAACTGGGCCGGATCCTCGACCTGTATGGCCGGATGGTCGCTGCGGGCCACTGGCGCGATTATGCCATCCGGCTGGAACGGGACGTGGCGATGTTCGCCGCGTTTCGCCGGACGGCGGAAAACCCTGAATTGCGGATCGAAAAGCGTCCGGCGCTGCGCAACCGGCAGGGGATGTGGGCGCTGATCGGGGAACAGGGCGTGGTGCTGAAGCGCGGGCACGAACTGGCGCTGGTCCTGGCCCCGGTCGAACGCCGCCTGATGAAGCTGGTCGAGAATTAGGCGGGTCGGCGGCTTCAGCCGAGCTGGCTGAAGATCAGCCCGGCCTGCTCCCCGCCCGACTGGGGCACAATCTCGCCCGTCCGGTCGGTGATCGTCGCCCAATGTTCTGCCACGCCCTCTGGCGACAGGGCATCGCCGGTCAGGTGGACGCCGCGGGTCAGCGTGACATAGCTGGCCTGGAATACGCCCGCGCCCGCCCCGACGATCGCGTTGGTCGGCGCATCCTCGCTGACCAGATAGAGCGCGGCCGGCACCACGGCCTCTGGCGCAAAGGCGTGAAAGGCGGCTTCGGGAAAAATGTCCTCTGTCATCCGCGTGCCGGCAACGGGGGCCAGCGTGTTGACGCGGACATTGTATTTCGCGCCCTCCAGATACAGCGTCTTGGTCAGCCCCGCGAGGCCCAGCTTGGCCGCGCCGTAATTGGCCTGGCCGAAATTGCCGAACAGGCCGGTCGAGCTGGCGGTCATCAGGATGCGGCCATATCCCTGATCGCGCATCCGGTCCCACACCGCCTTGGTCGCGTTGGCCGACCCGATCAGGTGGACGCGCACGACGAACTCGAAATCTTCCGGGCTCATCTTGGCAAAGCTGCGGTCGCGCAGCACGCCGGCATTGTTGATCAGGATGTGGACGCCGCCCCATCGTTCGGCGGCGCGGGCGACCATCGCCTCCATCTGGGCAAAATCGGTGACGTTGCCGCCATCGGCCATCGCCTCGCCGCCCAGCGCCTCGATCTCCGCCACCACGCGATCGGCGGCATCGGATCGTCCGGTGCCGTCGCGTGCGCCGCCCAGATCGTTGACCACGACCCGCGCCCCGCGACGGGCTAGTTCCAGCGCATAGGCGCGGCCAAGCCCGCCGCCAGCGCCAGTGACGATCGCCACGCGCCCATCGAACCGGATCGCCATTTAATCCACTCCCGAATAACCTGGGACGGACTGGTGCAGGCTCAACCGGCCAGCGTCAACGGTTGCAGGTCGGCGCTGCGATCAGTTCCCCGAATCCAGCGCATAGCCGGCGGAGCGGACCGTGCGGATGATGTCCGGCCGGTCGCCCTGATTGATCGCCTTGCGCAGGCGGCGGATATGGACGTCGACGGTGCGGCTTTCGATGTCGCTGTCATGGCCCCAGACCGCATCGAGCAGCCGTTCGCGGCTGAACACCCAGCCGGGATGTTCCAGGAAATGCTTGAGCAGGCGAAACTCGGTGGGACCCAGCGGCACCACTTCGCCGCCGCGGCGCACCTTGTGGCCGACCGTATCCATTTCGATGTCGGCATAGACCAGCTGTTCCCCGGCCAGCGCCGGGCGCACGCGGCGCAGCACCGCGCCGACCCGCGCGACCAGTTCCCGCGGGGAAAAGGGCTTGGTGACGTAATCGTCCGCCCCGGTTTCCAGGCCGCGCACCCGATCCTCTTCTTCGCCGCGCGCGGTCAGCATGATGATCGGGACATTGGCCGTCTCGCTCATCCGGCGCAGGCGGCGGCACACCTCGATCCCCGACAGCCCCTCGACCATCCAGTCGAGCAGCACAATGTCGGGCGATGCCTCCTTGGCCAGCAACAGCGCCTCTTCGCCGTCCGGCGTATGCTTGACCTCGAAATCCTCGCGCTTGAAATGATAGATGAGCAGCTCGGCCAGTGCCGGATCATCCTCGACCAGCAGCATCGTTGCGCGTGACATGGGTTCAGCTCCCGATGACGGGAACAGGTTCGCCCTGATCCCGGTCGCTCATGTGGTGGCCGGTCGCAGTGTAATAGACCATTTCCGCGACATTGGTCGCGTGGTCGCCCACCCGCTCCAGATTCTTGGCAATGAACAGCAGATGCGCCGCCTGACCGATGGTCGACGGGTTTTCGACCATGAAGGTGACCAGGGTGCGAAAGATGGAATTGTAGAAATCATCGACCGCATTGTCGCGTTCGCACACCCGGACCGCCGTTTCGGGATCGCGCGCGGCAAAGGCGTCGAGCACGTCATGCAGCATGTCGGTCGCCATGGTCGCCATGGCGGGCAGCAGAGACAGCGGCGCCATGTCGCCGCCGTCCTTGATGACGGCCACGCGCTTGGCAATGTTCTTGGCATAATCGCCGACGCGTTCCAGGACGCTGGCGATCTTGAGCGCGCTGACCACTTCGCGCAGGTCGTCCGCCATCGGCGCACGCAGGGCGATCAACCGGACGGCCAGCCGCTCGATCTCGAATTCCAGCGCGTCGATCGCCTTGTCGCCCTCGATGATCTCGGCCGCCGCTTTGAGGTCGTGCCGCTTCAGCGCGGTCATCGCCGCCTCGATCGCGCTTTCGGCCATCCCGCCCATCTGCGCGATCAGGCCGCGCAGCTCGCCGATGTCCTCATCGAATGCCTTGACCGTATGTTCGCTCATGCCGCCTGAAACTCCCGAACTCAGCCGTAGCGGCCGGTGATGTAATCCTTGGTCCGCTCCTGGCGGGGATTGGTGAAGATGTCCGACGTCACGCCATATTCGACCAGGTTGCCCAGGTGGAAAAATGCCGTGCGCTGCGACACGCGGGCCGCCTGCTGCATATTGTGGGTGACGATCACGATGGCGTAACGGCCGCGCAGTTCGTGGATCAGCTCCTCGATCTTCGCCGTCGCGATGGGGTCCAGCGCCGAGCACGGTTCGTCCATCAGGATCACTTCCGGATCGACGGCGATGGCGCGCGCGATGCACAGCCGCTGCTGCTGGCCGCCGGACATGGCGGTGCCGCTGTCGTTCAGGCGGTCCTTCACCTCGTCCCACAGGCCGGCGCGACGCAGCGACTGCTCGACAATGTCGGCAAGGTCGGACTTGCTGGTCGCCAGCCCGTGGATCTTCGGCCCATAGGCGACATTTTCAAAGATCGACTTGGGGAACGGGTTGGGCTTTTGAAACACCATGCCGACCCGCGCGCGCAGCTGAACCACGTCCATGGACGAGGCATAGATATCCTCGCCGTCCAGCGTGATATCGCCGGTGACGCGCGCATTGGCGACCGTGTCGTTCATCCGGTTCAGCGTGCGCAGGAACGTGGACTTGCCACAGCCCGACGGGCCGATGAACGCGGTCACATTGTCCATGTCGATGCCGATCGACACGCCCTTGATCGCGTGCGTCGCCCCGTAATGCACATGGACGTCGCGCGCCGCCATCTTGATCGGCGCGGTGGCCGGCGCGATCGCCGGGTTGATAAGGGTGTCGGTCATTACCAGCGGGTCTCGAACCTGTTGCGAAGATAGATGGCAAGCGCGTTCATGGCGAGCAGGAACACCAGCAGCACGATGATCGCCGCGCTGGTCTTTTCAATGAAGCCGCGGCTGACCTGATCGGACCACAGAAAGATCTGGACCGGCAATACGGTGGCCGGATCGGCCATCCCCTCCGGCGCGCTGACGATGAACGCGCGCATCCCGATCATCAGCAGCGGGGCGGTTTCGCCCAGGGCGCGGGCCATGCCGATGATCGTCCCGGTCAGGATGCCGGGCAGGGCCAGCGGGATGACGTGGTGAAACACCACCTGCACACGCGATGCGCCGATGCCGAGCGCGGCGTCGCGGATCGAAGGGGGCACCGCCTTGATCGCGTTGCGGCCCGCAATGACGATGACCGGCATGATCATCAGCGCCAGCGTCAGGCCGCCAACGATGGGCGCGGATCGCGGCAGGTTCAGCGTATTGAGGAACACCGCCAGCCCCAGCAGGCCAAAGATGATCGATGGCACCGCCGCCAGATTGTTGATCGACACCTCGATCAGGTCGGTCCAGCGATTGCGGGGGGCATATTCCTCAAGATACACGGCCGAGAACACGCCGATGGGAAAGGCGAGCGCCAGCGTCACCAGCATCGTCAGGAACGATCCCTTCAGCGCGCCCCAGATGCCGACCGCGCTGGGATCGGTGGAATCCGATGCGGTCAGGAACTGCCAGTTGAAGCCCGAATTGAGCGCGCCTGCCGCGGTCAGGCGCTGAACGATCGCCTCTGCCTCCGGCGTGCCGTCGCCTTTGACCGCTTCCTCGATCTCGCTGGACACCGGCACGTCGATTTTCGCCGACCGGTTGATCAGCGCCGGGTCGGCCTTGATCGCGTCGCGCACGGCCAGCCAGCTATATTCGGACACCACCGGCACGGGGGTTTCCCCGAATGCCGCCAGCGCCGCCGCCTCCACGGTATCGGCCAGCCCGGCACTGGCCAGCGCCAGATCGGCGCCCGGCGAATTGAGCTGTTCCGGCGTCACTTCCAGCGCCGCCGCCTTCAGATCGAGCGGCAGCGCCACTTCGGTCCGGTTGAAGCCGCCAAGGCCGCTGGACAGCATGGAAACGAGCAGAAAGGCAAGGAACCCGGCGGACACCGCAACTGCGCCCAGCCCGAGCAGGCGGAACCGCCGTTCGGCGCGATAGCGCGCACCGATGCGGCGGCGCATCGCGTCGGAGCGCCAGTCGGTCTGCGACCGTTCCATGGACGCGGGCTTATTCATAAGCTTCCCGATATTTCTTCACCACGCGCAGCGCGACGATGTTGAGAAGGAAGGTGACAAGGAACAGCGTCAGGCCAAGGGCAAAGGCAGCCAGCGTCTTGGGGCTGTCAAATTCCGCCTCGCCGGTCAGCAGGTCGACGATCTGCTTGGTCACCGTGGTGGCGCTGTCGAACGGATTGATCGTGATGTTGGCCGCGCCGCTGGCCGCCATCACCACGATCATCGTTTCGCCGATCGCGCGGCTGACGGCGAGGAGCATTCCGGCAACGACGCCGGGCAGCGCGGCGGGCAGCAGCACGCGCCGGATCGTCTCGCTGGTCGTCGCACCCATTGCCAGCGATCCGTCGCGCATGGCGCGCGGCACGGCGGCAATGCTGTCATCCGCCATGGACGACACGAACGGGATGATCATGATCCCCATCACCAGGCCCGCCGCCAGCGCGCTTTCGCTGCTGGCATAGGTAAAGCCCAGCGTGACAGCCAGGTCGCGGATCGCCGGGCCGACGGTCAATGCGGCGAAATATCCGTAAACCACCGTCGGCACGCCGGCCAGGATTTCCAGGATCGGCTTCATCCACTTGCGCACGGCCGGGGCGGCATATTGGGTGAGGTAGATGGCGCTCATCAGGCCGAACGGGATGGCGACGATCATGGCGATCACCGCGCCGATGAAGAAGGTGCCCCAGAACAGCGGCACCGCGCCCAGCGTCTCGCCGGGGTTGGTCGCGCTGATCACCTGCGGGTTCCAGCGGGTGCCGAACAGGAAATCGGTGACCGGCACGATCGCGAAGAAGCGCGCGCTTTCGAACAAAAGCGACAGGAAGATGCCAAGCGTAGTCAGGATCGCGATCAGCGATGCGATCAGCAGCACCATCATCACCACCCGTTCGACCATGGTGCGCGCACGCAGATCCGCCCGGATGCGGGTATAGGCATAGGCACCGCCGGCAAAGGCGAGCAGCAGCGCGATGGCCGTGCCGATCCAGCCATAACGGTCTGCGGCGGCGGCATAGATGGGGGCGAGCGTTTCGGCCAGCGGGTTGAACGCGCCATAGGCATTGCCGGTGGCCAGCGCGCGCGCCTCTGCCAGGATGGAGGCGCGTTCGAACCCTTGCGTCGGCAGCGCGGCGGCGGCGGGATGCGCGGTGACCGTATCGGCGACCAGCGCGGGCATGATCGCGGCCCAGATCCCCAGAAAGGCAAGGGCGGGCAGCGCGACCCAGATCGCGACATACCAGCCATGCTGGGCTGGCAGCGAATGGGGGCGACGGCCATTTGCGCCCTCCAGCCCGGCGGCGCGGGCACGCGCGACCAGCCAGCCGATCAGCGCCAGGCCGAGGACCAGAAAGAACAGGACGACAGGGTTCACTTCAGCCCCTCCGGCGTCAGGACCGTCTGTTCGGCGACGGCGCGGGCGGCGGCGGCGCGCACCGGGGCGGGCGAGGCAATCATCCCCTTTCGCACCAGCGGGCCATCGGCTTCCCACGACTGGACATAGGTGGCCAGGAATTCGGCCATGCCGGGAACGGCGCGCATATGCTGTTTCTTCACATAGATGAACAAGGGCCGCGCACCCGGATATTTGGCGTTGGCGACCGTTTCATAGGTGGGAACGATGCCGTCGATCGGCACGCCGCGCACCCGCGTCAGGTTCGCTTCCAGAAAGCTGTAGCCGAAAATGCCGATGGCGTTGGGATCGGCGGCCAGTTTCTGGACGATGAGGTTATCGTTTTCGCCCGAATCGATATAGGCGCCATCGTCGCGGATGCGGACACAGGCGTTCTTGAACGCATCCTTGTCCGGGCTTTTCTTGAGCTTTTCCATGTCGGGAAAGGCAGCGACGCAGCCCGGCTCCATCATCAGTTCGTTGAACGAATCGCGCGTGCCGCTAGTCGTCGGCGGGCCGAGCACCTTGATCGGAATGCGCGGCAGCGAAGGATCGACGTCCGCCCAGAACCGGTGCGGGTTGGGCTTGCCGTCTATCTTCGCGGCGAGCGCGGAATACAGCTGGCCGCGGGTCAGCGTCATGCGCGGGCCATTGACCGATTCGGCGATGGCCAGGCCGTCCGCGCCGACCTGAACCTCGATCATGTCGCGCACGCCGTTGCCGGCGCACTGTTCGAACTCGCTTTTCTTGATCCGCCGCGATGCGTTCTGGATGTCGGGATATTGCGATCCGACGCCGGCGCAGAACAGGTTGAAGCCTGCACCCGTGCCCGTCGATTCGATCACCGGCGCACGGCGGCCGGGATCGGCGTTGACGAATCGCTCCGCAACGGCCGTCGTGAACGGATAGACGGTGGACGAACCCACCACCTTGATCTGCTCGCGCGCGCTCGGCCCGCCACAGGCGGTCGTCATCAACGCGAGGATCGCAACCAGCACCGGCCGGCCGAGCATAGAAATCTCCATCAGCGGTGCGGAATTGGCCCCCTGTCCCGGCCCCGCTAGCACCTTACCCGGCTGCCTGTGTTGCAATCCTGTTACGGATTGATGACATCGCCCCCGATCGGCAGCAGGATCGTGACCGTGGTGCCGACGCCGACCTGGCTGGCGATGTCCATCCGGCCGCGATGCCGTTCGACGATATGCTTGACGATGGCGAGGCCCAGGCCCGTGCCGCCCATGGCCCGGCTGCGGCCGGAATCCACGCGATAGAAGCGTTCGGTCAGCCGCGGCAGATGTTCCGGCGCCACCCCTTCGCCCCGGTCGCGCACCGACAGTTCGGCCATCGTCCCGCTGCTTTTCAGGGTCAGCAGGACCGGGGTTTCGGGCCGGCCATATTTCATCGCATTGCCGACGATGTTGTACAAAACCTGGCTCAACTGGGCGCGGTCGCCGCGCACGGGGGGCACATCGGCCATCTGCAGCTGAATGTCCGCGGCGCGCGGATCGTGAGTCGAGCGGATCGATGCCACCACCTCGCCCGCCAGTTCGGCCAGATCGACCTGCTGGTCTGGCTCCCGATATTTTTCCGCCTCGATCCGGCTGAGGCTCATCAGATCGTCGATCAGCCGCTGCATCCGCACCGCTTCGGTATGCATCACCTTCAAAAACCGCGCGCGCGTTTCGGGATCGTCGCCCGCCTCGTCGCCCAGCGTTTCGATGAAACCCAGGATCGATGCCAGCGGCGTGCGCAGTTCGTGGCTGGCATTGGCGACGAAATCGACCCGCACCCGCTCCGTCGCATAGCTGCTGGTCCGGTCGATCAGGTGGACGATGCGCTGGCCCGATGACAGCATCCGCGTGCGCAATTCCCATCGCTGGTCGCGGGTGCCAAGGCCGACCAGATGAACCGGCGCGCCGCCCGCGGGGTCCTTGCGTGCCAGCAATCGTTCGGCGGCGGCGGGATGCCGGATGGCGATGCGCGCGTCCTGCCCCAGGATATGCGTGCCGAGCAGCGCGCGGGCGGCGCTGTTGGCATGGACCACCCGGTTGTCGGCGATCAGCAGGATGGGTTCGGCAATCGCTTCCGACAATTCGCCCATGCCGGTCGTCTGCGGCGCGGCTTTCAGCGCCTCTGCCTTGGCCCGGCGTTTCAGGCCATCGCCCATGCCGTGCGCGATCAGCACGGCGGCGATGCCGGAAATGGCGGAAATGACCAGGATGTTGATGTCCGCCCCAAGCGCGGCGATGCCCAGCGCGCCGATCAGGATCAGCACGATGGCGACGGCAAGGCGGGAGGCGAGGGCGGCGCTCATCGCCCATGCCCTATCGCGCGGCGCGGGCCCCGACAATGGCCCGCAACAGGACATTTCGGAGCGCGCGGGCCGGGATTTACCCTCTTTTACCATTGCACAACCCGCGCTGTGGCAGGACAAGCGCATGATGGATCATGCCGACCTGCCCGAAGCCCAGCCGCCCGCGACCCCGGGCAAGGACAGCGCGCGCACCAGCCGCCGGGCATTGATGCTGGGCGCGGTCGGTGCATCGGCGGTGGTTTCCATCCGGCCGGCGCTGGCGCAGACCACGGCCTCCATCTCGACCTGCGAGATTCCGGTGCCCGATCCCGGCCGCGCGGGCCAGTATATCGCCGCTGACGGCAAGGTCGTCCCGCCCGGCACCCAGGGCGCGTTCGCCCCGCCGGGCCGCGCGTTCAAGGGCGAGGAGGTGAAGCGCGCGCTGAACGGCAGCACGCTGCCCGGCACCAGCTATGAACAAAGCCGCGCCTACACCAACTATATCCGGCGCCTGCAACAGGGGACGAGCGGCTTTACCTGCTACGCCTCGCTGCAGATGCCGCGCGGCTGATCGCTTAATTTCCCCCTAACCGCTTTGGCGGTAGGGCAATGGCGTGACCCGATATCGCGCCGCCCCCCCTGAAACGCTGCTGACCGTGCCGCTGGATGCGCTGACCGCGATCCATGACCGGCGATCCGGGCAGACGCATCTGGTGGCGGCGCCGGTTTCCGAACTGCTTGAAGCGCTGGGCGATGGCGCGCTGGATGCGGCCGCATTGCTGGCCCGGCTGGCCGAACGGTTCGATCTGGTGGACGGCGATGCGGCGGCGCTGGCCGAACGGCTGGAGGAGCTGACCACGACGGGGCTGGTGGAGCGGCTGTGAGGCACGTCTTTCACGTCCGCGTCGGCCCGGTCGGCTTTCGCGTCGGTTCCGACTGGCGGCTGCCGGTGGCGCAGCTGGCGGACTGTTATCGCGACTATCCCCGGCCCGAAAACGGCATCCCGGATTTCACCGTCCGGCTGTTCGCCGCGCGGCCGTGGCGGCGGGTGATCCGTCCATCGGTGATGATCGGCGGCGATTACACCATCCCCGATGCCGCACCGCTGCCGCTGTCGCTGGGGCTGCTGGCGGCCGAAATGGGCATGAACCTGCAAATGGCGCTGGCGCAGCGGCGCCACCTGTTGCTCCACGCCTCGACCGTGGAGCGGGATGGGCGCTGCGTGCTGATGACCGGCGTGTCGGGATCGGGCAAATCGACGCTGTCGGCGCTGCTGATGGCGCGCGGATGGCGGCTGATGGGGGATGAGTTCGCGCTGCTCGACCCCGAAACCGGCATGGTCCACGCCTTTCCCCGCCTGATCAGCCTGAAGAATCAGTCGGTGGCGGTGATGCAGGCCGCGCTGCCCGATGGCCGGTTCGGGCCGCCCCAGCCCGCCACGCCAAAGGGCGATATCCGCCATCTGATCCCCGACGCCGCTGCCATTGCCGCGATGGACCGGACCGCGCGCCCCGCGCTGATCCTGTTCCCGAGCTATGGCCATGCCGCCGACGAGCGGCCGGTCGAGCCGAGCGAGGTTTTCGTGCGGCTGACGCAAGCCTCGACCAATTATGTCGCGCTGGGCGAACGGGGCTTTGCCGCGCTGACCCGGCTGGTCCGCACGGTGCCCGCCCGCGCGATCGATTATCCCGACACGGACAGCGCGCTTGCGATGGTCGAACGATTGTTCGGAGCGGCGGCGTGAGCGCCCGGCTGCTGATCCATGCGCTGCGCGATCCGGCCAGCACGGCATCGCTGGATGCCGCGGGCTGGACCGGCCTGATCGCGGCGGCGCGCGCGGAACAGATCGTCGGGACGCTGGCCCACCGCCTGAAGGGCCTGCCCATGCCCGATGCCGCTGCGCGCATCCTGGCCGATGCCCGCGCCTCGGCCGAACAGGGGCGAACGGCCGCGCTGTGGGAGGCGGAGATGGCGCGCCGCGTGCTGGCCCCGCTGGGCGTGCCGGTCGTGCTGCTGAAAGGGACGGCGTTTGTTGCCGCAGGGCTGTCCGCCGGGCTGGGGCGGTCGATCGGTGATCTCGATATCCTGGTTCCCCGTGATGCGCTGGAAGCGGTGGAGGCAGCGTTGCTGGGGCCGGGCGGCTGGGAATGGGTCAAGCCCGATCCCTATGACGATGCCTATTATCGCCGCTGGATGCACGAATTGCCGCCGCTGATCCACCGCGAGCGGGACCGGATGATCGACGTCCATCACACCATCCTGCCGCTGACCGCGCGGGTGCGGCCCGATGCGGCGGCGCTGATCGCGGACCGCGTGGAACTGGGCGGCGGACTGGCGGTGCTGAACCATGCCGACATGCTGTGCCATGCCGCCGCGCATCTGATCGCCGATGGCGACATGGCCGGGGGACTGCGCAACCTGTGGGACATTCACTGTCTGTTGAGCGACGGGGGGCATGACGGCCTGCCCGATCGGGCGCGGCTGCATGGCCTGACCGGGGCAATGGCGCGGGCCTGCCGCCTGTCGGCGCGATTGTTCGGCACCGACATTCCGGCCGAATGGTCGGGCAGGCGATGGAGCGATGCTTGGTTCCACCGCCGTCTGACGGGCCGCGATGGCTGGGGACGGCAGCGGCA
The DNA here is from genome assembly GCF_025153455.1 of Sphingomonas sp. BGYR3. Taxonomy (NCBI): domain Bacteria; kingdom Pseudomonadati; phylum Pseudomonadota; class Alphaproteobacteria; order Sphingomonadales; family Sphingomonadaceae; genus Sphingomonas; species Sphingomonas sp. BGYR3. The sequence goes on from NZ_JANZNT010000001.1 coordinate 2,349,325, forward strand.
CAAGGGGACTGAATTCGCCTTTTACCTGCGCGGTCATGCCTTGCGGATGCCGCCCGCCATGCTGGCCCGGCATCTGTGGACCAAGTGGCGGACGGGTTATCGCCCCGCCTGATCCGCCAGCGCGGCCGGCAGGTCTGCAAAATCACCGATCACCGCGTCCGCACCCAGATCGGCGGCAGGTACCGATGAAAAGCCGAAATCGACCGCAATGACCGGAATGCCGGCCGCGCGCGCCGCGCCGACATCGAACTGCGAATCGCCGACGAACGCCGCAGGGCCGCCGCCCAGCCGGTCGATCATCGCCAGCACCGGCGCCGGATCCGGCTTTGCCCGGCCCGGACCCATGGTGTCGCCGCCGATCACCAGCCTGAAATGGCGGGTCAGGCCAAGCTGATCGAGCAGGGCGACGGCCAGCGCCTCCGGCTTGTTGGTCACCACCGCCAGCTGCGTATCCCCTGCCGCCAATTCGGTCAGCACCGCCTCGACGCCGCGATAGGGGCGGGTATGGACGCTGAGATGCGCGCCATAATGGGCAAGCATCGCCGCCCGCAGCGCCGGAAAATCCACGCCGTCCGCGCCTCCCGTCGCCACCAGCGCCTGTTCCAGCAGGCGCGTGACGCCCCCGCCAATCATCCGCGTGACGGCATCCAGCGTCAGTGCCGGCCGCCCGATTCCCGCCAGCGCTGCGTTGACGGCGATGGCGATATCCGTCCGGCTGTCGACCAATGTGCCGTCCAGATCAAAGCCGATGATCGAAAATGGGTGCTGCATGGCTGGCCAAATGGCGGTCGCCTATGGTCATGGCAAGCCGGGCATGGCAGGGACGCGGCCGACAGCTGGAGGCCGCATGACGCAACCCATCGCCGCGATCATCCTTGCCGCGGGCAAGGGCACCCGCATGAAATCCGACACGCACAAGGTGCTGCACCCCGTCGCCGGGCGGCCGATGCTGCTGCACCTGCTGGCCAGCGTCGATGCGCTGTCGCCCGAACGCCGCGTGGTCGTGGTCGGGGCAGGGCGCGAACAGGTGGAAACGGCCGTCGCGCCGCTGGGCGTGGGCATCGCCGTCCAATCGGAACAGCTGGGCACCGGCCATGCCGTGGCGCAGGCCGAACGCGCGCTGGCCGGGTTCGATGGCACCGTCCTGATCCTGTATGGCGACGTGCCGCTGGTTTCTGCCGATACGATGCGCCGCATGGTCGACCGGCTGGGCGCGGCCGATGCGCCTGCCTGCGTCGTGCTTGGCTTTCGCCCCGCCGATCCGGCGGCCTATGGCCGGATCCTTGCCGATGGCGACCGCATCACGCGCATGGTTGAATATAAGGACGCCAGCGAAACGGAGCGCGCCGTCACCCTGTGCAATTCCGGCCTGATGGCGGTGCGTTCGGCCGATCTGTTCGCGCTGCTGGCGCGGGTGGGCAACGATAATGCAGCCGGGGAATATTATCTGCCGGACATCGTCATGCTGGCCGCCGCCGATGGCCGGGCAAGCGCGGTCATCGAAACGGGCGAGGCAGAGGTGGCGGGCGTCAACAGCCGAGCCGAACTGGCCGGCGTCGAATTGGCCTGGCAGCAGCGCCGCCGGGCACAGGCGATGGCGGACGGGGCGACGCTGATCGCGCCGGAAACCGTCTGGTTCGCCCATGACACGGTGCTTGGCCGCGATGTCGTGGTGGAACCGAACGTGGTGTTCGGCCCCGGCGTCAGCGTGGGCGACCGCGTGACGATCCATGCCTTCAGCCATCTGGAGGGGGCAGTGCTGGAAGCGGGCGTGTCGATCGGCCCCTATGCCCGGCTGCGGCCCGGCGCGGTGCTGCGCGAAGGGGCCAGGATCGGCAATTTTGTCGAGGTAAAGGCCGCCGAAATCGGTGCAGGGGCAAAGGCCAATCACCTCAGCTATATCGGCGATGCCAGTGTCGGCGACGGCGCGAATATCGGTGCGGGCACGATCACCTGCAATTATGACGGGTATTTCAAATACCGGACCGTGATTGGCCCGCGCGCCTTTATCGGTTCCAACAGCGCGCTGATCGCACCGGTTACCATCGGTGCGGACGCCATCGTCGGCGCCGGCAGTGCGGTGACGCGCGATGTGGCCGATGGCGAATTGCGGATCGTTCGTGCCGAACAGCTGGTGAAACCCGGCTGGGCCGACCGCTTTCACGATGCGATGAAGCGGAAAAAGGCCGACCGCGCAAAGGGATGATTTCTATACTATCGCTGGTTAAAGGCGGTGCGCTCCACCTATCCTGCCGGTGCAACCGACACCGGCAACCCAGTCACGAAGGCCAGTTGAACCATGTGCGGCATTGTTGGAATCGTCAGCAACACGGATGTTACCGACCGTCTGGTCGACGGGCTGAAGCGGCTGGAATATCGCGGCTATGACAGCGCCGGGGTTGCCACCATCCATGACGGCGCGATCGAACGCCGCCGGGCGGAGGGCAAGCTGGCCAATCTGGTCCGCGAGGTGCGTGACGAGCCGCTGCCCGGCACCATCGGCATCGCCCATACCCGCTGGGCCACCCATGGCGCGCCGACCACAGCCAATGCCCATCCCCATTCGACGGGCGAAGTGGCGCTGGTCCACAATGGCATCATCGAAAACTACAAGCCGCTGCGTGACGAGCTGGTCGCCGCCGGCCGTCATTTCGACAGCCAGACCGACAGCGAAGTCGTCGCCCATCTGATCAGTGCGCAGGTGGAACAGGGTGTGGCCCCGCGTGATGCGGTGGCCGCGGTGCTGCCCCGCCTGCACGGCGCATTCGCCCTGGCCATTCTGTTTCGTCATCATCCCGACCTGCTGATCGGCGCGCGGCTCGGCTCGCCCCTGGTCGTCGGCTATGGCGATGGCGAGACGTTTCTGGGCTCCGACGCGCTGGCGCTGGCACCGCTGACCCAGCGGATCAGCTATCTTGAGGAGGGCGACTGGGTCGTCATCACCCGGGACGGCGCGGAAATCTTTGACCGCGACAACCGGCCGGTCGAGCGCGCGATCACGCTTTCCGGCGTGTCGGCGGCACAGGTGGAAAAGGGCAATCATCGCCACTTCATGCTCAAGGAAATCCATGAGCAGCCGATCGTTGTTGCCCAGACGCTGAAATCTTATCTGCGCCGCGAACAGGACCAGGTGTCGCTGCCGATCCCCGAGTTCGACCTTGGTGCGATCCGCCGCGTGACCATCGTTGCCTGCGGGACCAGCTTCTATGCCGGGATGGTCGCCAAATACTGGTTCGAACAATTCGCCCGCGTGCCCGTGGACCTCGATGTCGCGTCCGAGTTCCGCTACCGCGAACCGGTGATGGAAGGGGGCGGCCTTGCCCTGTTCATCAGCCAGTCAGGCGAGACGGCCGACACGCTGGCTGCGCTGCGCCACGCCCGCGAGGAAGGGCAGAAGATCGCCGTCGTGGTCAATGTCCCGACCAGCACCATGGCGCGTGAGGCCGATCTGTTGCTGCCGACCCATGCCGGCCCGGAAATCGGCGTTGCCTCGACCAAGGCGTTTACATGCCAGCTCGCGGTGCTTGCGGCGCTTGCTGCAAACCTTGCCCGTGCCAAGGGGCGGCTGGACCCAGATGCGGAGAAGGAGATCGTCCGTCATCTGGCCGAGGCGCCCGCGGCGCTGAACGCGGCACTGGCGCATGACGAGGCGATCCAGGGGATGGCGCATCTGATCGCCGGCGCGCGCGATGTCCTGTATCTGGGTCGCGGCACGGATTATCCGCTGGCTCTGGAGGGTGCGCTCAAGCTCAAGGAAATCAGCTATATCCATGCCGAGGGCTATGCTGCCGGCGAGATGAAGCATGGCCCGATCGCGCTGATCGACGATGCCGTTCCGGTCATCGTCATCGCGCCGTCCGGTCCGCTGTTCGAAAAGACCGTCAGCAACATGCAGGAGGTGCAGGCGCGGGGCGGCAAGGTCGTGCTGATTTCGGACGAGGCAGGGGTTGCCGCCGCTGGCGAGGGTTGCCTTGCCACCATCGCCATGCCGCGCGTGCATCCGTTGATCGCGCCGCTGGTCTATGCTGTCCCCGTGCAGCTGCTCGCCTATCATGTCGCCGTGGCCAAGGGCACCGATGTGGATCAGCCCCGCAATCTGGCGAAATCAGTGACCGTGGAATAACGGCCGTCCCGATTCGGGACTCGGCAAATGTTCGGGCGGAAATGGCGCGCGCTAGCGTGTTCCGCGCTTATGCCCATGCGCCTCAAATCAGCACATGGCTGAACTACTGGGGATACGCCAAAAATCCCAGCATTTTAGCCAGGCCATTGATTTCAGGCTTGAAACGCTCGCGGTCGTGATTCGCGAAACGTCCGGGCTGGCTGATTTCCGAAGACTTCACCCAGCCCGGAAGCGTCCGTTACCAGGGGCGAAGGTCGTCGCCGTAGGAATCACGAAACAGCAGAGCGAACATCAGGATTCTCCTGTTTTGGCGCAACGTGCGCGTCGTGATTATTAACTGATTTTTAAGCATTTTGCAATTCGGACTTGCGTCGCTTTCGGGACAGCGTCCACCGGAATTAACCCTTCTTTCAACCCTTGACAGATAGGGGTGATGCAATGTCCGGCACCGCGCCCTTGCGTCCTCTGCCCAGACGAACGGCGATGCGCGCGCCGGTCGCGCCCATGGCCATGCCCATTGCCAGCGCCGCCAATGCCGAGCCGCTTTCGACCGGTCGCCTTGCCGACAACAACCATGTCCAGATGTTGCTGGTGCGACTGACCAATTTTGACGTGCTGCGCCGTCATGCGGGCGTTCATGCTGCGAACGAAATCATCGACCGGATCGCAGCGCGCGTTGCGCTGGCCCTGCCGCTGGCCGAAGTGGTGGCAAGCGGACGTCGGACGATGGAAGTGACCCTGCCCATCCGTAGTCCCGGTGACGCCGACACCAATATCGCGCTGGTTCGCGATGCCATGACCGCGCTGATCGATCTGGACGGACAGCTGCACCGGGTATTCGTGACCATCGGCTCTGCAGTCGCTGGCAACCGCCATGATCCGATCCGCCTGGTCGAACTTGCCGAAGCGGCGCTGCGCCAGGCGCAATCCGATGAGCGGGATGTCGTCCGGGTGCTTGGCGAAACCGGTGACGGGCTGGATCCGGTGGCGTTGATGCGCGAATTGCCCAGTGCGATCGCGGCGGGGCAGATGGTGCTGCATTACCAGCCCAAGGTGCATGTCCGGCGTCAGGAAGTGTCCAGCGTTGAGGCGCTGGTCCGCTGGCGCCATCCGGTTCACGGCCTGATTCCGCCCGGCGATTTCATTACGCTGGCCGAGCAGGCCGGACAGATCGGGGCGTTGACGCTCTGGACCCTGGGAGAGGCGGTGCGCGGACAGGCCCGCCTGGCCGAATCCGGGCATGATATTCCGGTTTACGTCAACATTTCGGGCCTGTTGCTGGCCGACCGCGATTTCGTGCAACAGGTGTCGCTGATGGTGCGCGACACCACGGGTCGGATCGGGTTCGAGATCACGGAGACGTCGGTGATCCGGGATCCGGAGGTCGCAATCCGCCATCTGAAACTGTTTGCCGATGCCGGCATTCCGATTGCCATCGACGATTACGGTGCGGGCCTGTCCTCGCTCGCCTATCTGAAACAGCTGCCGGCGACCGAACTGAAGATCGACAAGCTGTTCGTTACCCAGCTGACTAGCAGCAACCGAGATCCGCTGATCGTGCGGTCCACCATCGATCTGGCCCATGCGCTCGATATGGAAGTGGTGGCGGAAGGCGTCGAAACGCCGGCGGCGATGGCCCTGCTCAGCGTCATGGGCTGCGACATGATCCAAGGATATCTGGTCAGCCGCCCGGTCGAACTGGATGCGCTGATCCCGTATCTGGCGCAGCATCGCCACAAACAGGCGCTGACCCGCCCGACCATCTCGTTCCAGGCGGGCAATCGTTTCTGGAATCGCGTGTAACCCCTTTAGTGCCACGTTAACGCCCGCCGGTTAGTCAGGACGGGTGAATGGTTGCGCACGCCCCTTCCTGTTCCTGACCGGTGCCCTGCTCGGCATGATGCCGATCGTGCAGCAAGCCGCCCAGGCAGCGCCGGCCGGTTCAGCTGCAGCGCAGTCGTCACCCGCAACCACCGCGCAACTGGTCGAACGGGCGCGATCCGTCATGGCATCCGATCCGGAGCAGGCGCGGACGATCGCTGTTCAGGCGGCAGGCCAGGCAAGGGCAGCACGCTCGGCCGAATGGCTGGTCGCTGCGCTTGGCCTGCAGGCCGAAGCGGCACTGCGCATGCGCCACACCGATCAGGCGTCAAAGCTGATCGAAGAAGCCGTCCGGCTGACCCGGACGAACCGGGTATCCGACAAGACCGCCGGCGACCTCAAGCTGACCAGTGGGGGTGTCCGCAGTGCATCTGGCGACGTTGCCGGAGCACTGGCCGATTACCAGGGGGCGCATCGTGCCTTTGTCACCGCGAATGAAGCGCGCAGCCAGGCGATTGCGCTGGTCGCCATCGGGTCGCTCTATCGTGAGGCGGCGGATTATGAAGCGGCCCTGAAATATTACCGTCAGGCGCTGGATGCGTATGACGAGGAAGCCCAGCTGTCCGTCTTTGTCCTGAATAACCGCGGCAATGTGCTGCGGGAGATGGGGCGGTCGAAAGAGGCTGTCGAACAACTGCTGATCGCTCGTCAGCGTGCGCAGACGCTGGATAACCCTCCGGTCCTTGCCCGTGTGTTGGGCAATCTTGCCCGTGCCCAGCGGGTGGCGGGTCAGCTGGACGATGCGCAGCGGTCGGTGGATGCCGGGCTTGCCCTGCTGCCCGGCGACAATGCTGCGATTGCCCGGCGCGAGCTGCTGAATGTCGCGGCGCGGGTCGCGCTTGACCAGGGGCGTGTTCAGCGGGCGATCGCCCTGTCCGAGCAAAGCCTGGCGGGCATCGATCCGGAAACGTCGGCCCTGTCGTTCCGCGACGCGCATCTCAGCGCCTATCTCGCCTATAGCGCGGCCGGGGAAAGCAAGGCGGCGCTGGTTCACCTTCAGGCGCTCAACCGGCTCGACGAACAGGCCACCAAGCTGGCGATTTCGACCAAGACGGCGCTGATGGGCGCTCAATTCGATTTCCAGAATCAAGAGCTGCAGATCGCCCGGCTGAAGGCCGAGGAGCTGCGTCGTAATGTCGAATTCGAACGCGCCCGCCGGCAGTTCCAGCTGACGCTGTTCAGCGGCATTGCCATTGCCGTTGCGGTCCTGATCGGTCTGCTCAGCTTTGGCGTCGTGACGCTGCGCCGCAGCCGCAATCAGGTGCGCGCGACCAACGTCGAACTGGGCCGGACAAACAGCGCGCTGGAAAAGGCGTTGGCGGCCAAGACCGAGTTTCTGGCGACGACCAGCCACGAGATCCGAACGCCCCTGAACGGTATTCTGGGCATGACTCAGGTCATGCTTGCCGACCAGCGACTCGACAGTCAGGTGCGCGACCGCATCAACGTGGTTCATGGTGCCGGCGTCACGATGCGCGCGCTGGTCGACGATATTCTGGACGTGGCCAAGATGGAAACGGGCAACCTGACCATCGAACAGGCGCCGATGGACCTGCCCGCAACGCTGACCGATGTCAGCCGGTTGTGGCAGGAGCAGGCGCGGGCCAAGGGGCTGGGATTCGATCTGACCATCGATCCCGCGCTCGGCTGGATCGAAAGCGATCCCGCTCGGCTGCGTCAGATGGTATTCAACCTTTTGTCCAACGCCATCAAGTTTACAGAGGCAGGCTCCGTCGCCCTTGCCGCGCGCGCGACTGGCGACCGGCTGGTGCTGACCTTTCGCGATACGGGCATCGGCATTGCACAGGACAAGCTTGGTGAGGTGTTCGAATCGTTCAAGCAGGCCGATTCCGGCACGACGCGCAAGTTCGGCGGAACCGGGCTTGGGCTTTCCATCTGCCGCAACCTTGCCCGCGCGCTTGGCGGTGACGTGGTGGTAGACAGTGTCGTCGGTGAGGGTTCGGTCTTTACCGTCGATCTTCCGCTTGTCGCGATTGCTGCACCGAAGGCGGCGGAGCCTGCGGTACAGGTCGATGGCGGAACCGGCGGCATCATGATCGTCGAGCGCAACCCCGTGGCCCGGTCGATGCTGAAGACGTTGATGGCGCCGCGGTTCGGTGCGCCAGGCTTTGCGACCACGGTGGACGAGGCGGTTGCCACCCTTGACGCCCACCCATTCCGGGCCGTGCTGGCGGACGAGGGCACGCTGACCGCGGATGGGACGGCAATCGAGGTCGCTCTGGAGCGGATCCATGCCGCAGGCGGCGGCACGCCGGTGCTGCTGCTTGCCCAGCCCATGGCTGCCGATCGCCGCGCGGCGCTTTGCGGCATGGGGCAGATCGTGGTAATGGAGCGGCCAGTGGCTGGCGCTGCGGTTGTTACCAGCTTGAAACGATTAGGGGGTTACGAAAACAATGCCCCACCTCTTGTTTCGCAAGCCGCCTAGCGCGATAGTGATATAGTCATGCAAAACACAATAACCCGTCGAAAATGCGGGACAGGTCGCAAATGAAAGTTTTATTCATCGAGGATGACGCGATGAACCGGCGCGTGGTCAGCGATATGCTGGACGTTGCCGGGGTATCGATGGTCGAAGCGCCGCTGGCCGAGGATGGCCTGCGGCTGATCGACAGTGACGAGTTCGACGTAGTCCTGGTGGATCTGCGGATGCCGGGGATGGACGGGATGGAGGCGATGCGCCGAATCCGCGCCCGGCCGGATCACAAGGCGGAACTGCCGCTGATCGTGGTCACGGCGGACACCGCCGTCGATCTGCGCGAGCGGTGCATCGCTGCGGGCGCGGACGAGGTTCTGTTCAAGCCGGTGGCGATGGATGCCCTGTTCGAGGCGATGGGCCGGGTGATGGCCAGCCGAAGCGGGGACCTGCTGCTTTAAGGCAGGTCCGGCAACGGCCCTCAATCCTCCAGGATCCGGCTGGCGCTCTTGGTATCGGGCATCAGCAGATAGGTGATCAGCGACACGCCGATCATCGCGGTGACATAGAGGTAAAAGCCGCGTTCCCACCCCGCGCCCTTCAGCCATAGCGCCACATATTCGGCGGTCCCGCCGAACACGGCATTGGCGATGGCATAGGGCAGGGCGACGCCCAGCGTGCGGATGGCTGCGGGATACATTTCCGCCTTCACCACGCCGCTGATCGCCGAATAGCCGGAGACGATGGCAAGCGCGCCCATGACGATCCAGAAGGCGGTGACGGGATCGCGCACCCCCTCCAGCGTGGTGAAGATCGGCCAGGTAAAGGCGACGCCCAGCACGCCGAACCCGACCATCAGCGGCTTTCGCCCGATCCGGTCCGACAGCGCCCCCATCACCGGTTGCAACAGCATGAAGCCAAACAGGCTGGCCGCGCTGATCGTCGATGCGGCCTCCCGGCTGAACCCGCTCGTGTTCACCAGGAACTTCTGCATGTAGATGGAATAGGCATAGAAGGCGAGCGTGCCCCCGGCGGTCAGCGCGATGACCGTCGCCGTCTCTCGCGGGTGATCGCGGATGAGCGCGACAAAGCCCGATCGCCGCCGGGCCGCCGGATCGGCATTGTGAAAGCTCTCCGTCTCCACCAGCCCGCGCCGCAGCCAGAAGACGCTGATCGCCAGCACGCCGCCGATCAGGAAGGGGATGCGCCAGCCCCAGGCATCCAGCGCCTCGCGCGGCAGGAATTGTTGCAGCAGCAGCAAGAGGCCCAGCGCCGACAGCTGCCCGCCGATCAGCGTCACATATTGAAGGCTGGCAAAGAAGCCGCGCCGGTCGCGACCCGCGATTTCTGACAGATAGGTGGCGCTCGCCCCATATTCCCCGCCCACCGACAGCCCCTGCATCAACCGGGCGAGCAGCAACAGGGCAGGGGCGGCCACGCCGATGCTTTCATAGGTCGGGGTGACGGCGATCAGCAGCGATCCGGCGCACATCAGCGTCACCGACAGGGTGAGGCCCGCCTTTCGCCCGTGCCGGTCGGAATAAACGCCCATCAGCCAGCCACCGATGGGCCGCATCAGAAAGCCGAGCGCGAAGACCGCCGCCGCCTGCAGCAATTCGACTGTCGGATCGCCGGACGGGAAAAAGTGCGGCGCGAAATACAGGGTAAAGGCGGCATAGGCATACCAGTCATACCATTCGACCAGATTGCCCGCCGATCCGCCGATAATCGACCGGATCCGCGCTGCCATGCCCGGCGCGCCAGTCGATGTCGTAGCGGTCAAGCGCGTTCCCCGTCCAGTCGCCCGTCCAGCGCCGCCGCCAGCCGTTCGCGGTCCAGCTGCCCCTCCCACCGGGCGACGACGATCGTGGCGACCGCATTGCCGATGAAATTGGTCAGCGCGCGACATTCCGACATGAACCGGTCGACCCCCAGGATCAGCGCCATGCCAGCCACCGGCACGGCGGGCACGATCGACAGCGTTGCCGCCAGCGTGACGAACCCGGCGCCGGTCACGCCCGCCGCGCCCTTTGACGAGATCATCGCAACGCCAAGCAGCGCGATTTCCTGACCCAGGGTCAGGTCGACGCCCACGGCCTGTGCGATGAACAGGGCGGCCAGCGTCATGTAGATGTTGGTGCCGTCCAGGTTGAAGGAATAGCCGGTCGGAATGACCAGCCCCACGACCGCCTTGGCACAGCCCGCCCGCTCCAGCTTGTCCATCACCGCGGGCAGCGCCGCTTCGGACGAGGAGGTGCCGAGCACGAGCAGCAGTTCCGCACGCAGATAGCGGATCAGCTTGAAGATCGAAAAACCGGCGGCAAGGCCGACCAGCCCCAGCACGCCAAGTACGAAGATCAGGGATGTGGCGTAAAAGGTCGCCACCAGCTTGCCCAGATTGGCCAGACTGGCGATGCCGAATTCGCCGACGGTGAAGGCCATCGCCCCGAACGCGCCGATCGGGGCCAGCCACATCAACAGGCCGACGATGCGGAACACCACCTTGCCCACCCGCTCCAGAATATCGAGCACCGGACGGGCCGGCTCGCCCACCAGGACAAAGGCCGTGCCGAACAGGATCGAGACGAGCAGCACCTGAAGGATGTTGTCGCCGACAAACGGGCTGACCAGCGTGGTCGGGATGATGCCGAGCAGGAACTTGATCAGCGATGTTTCATGCGCTTTTTCGGCAAAGCCGGATACGGCGCTGGCATCCAGTGTGGCCGGATCGATGTTCAGTCCCGCGCCCGGCTGAACCAGATTGCCGATGATCAGGCCGACGACCAGCGCAAGCGAGGAAAAGAACAGGAAATAGCCAAACGCCTTCAACGCGACGCGGCCGACCTCTGCCATGTCGCGGATGCCCGCGATTCCCGTGACCAGCGTCAGGAAGATGACCGGCGCGATGATCATCTTGACCATTTTGATAAAGGCATCGCCCAGCGGCTTCAGCGCCGATCCCGTCTCCGGCGCGGCAAAGCCGACGGAAATGCCGGCCGCGATCCCGATCAGGACCCAGCTGTACAGATGCGTCCACCAGCGCCCACGCGATGCCGCCGGTGCGGCTGCCGTGCCATCGCCGATGGAGATTGCCATGCACCCGCTCCCGCCCGAAAAAAGCAAAGCCTATCGCGGTGCACCATGCTCCGCCAGTCCGCAAAACGCTTGAACCGCGCGGGAATCGCTGATAGGGGCTCCGGCAACGACCGGGAATGCGTTCCCGGCGAACCCTAATCTATTGTTTGATCGGAGCAACGACGGCCTTATGCAAATCATCGTTCGCGACAATAATGTCGACCAGGCGCTGCGCGCCCTCAAGAAGAAGCTGCAGCGCGAGGGCGTCTATCGCGAGATGAAACTGCGCCGTCATTACGAAAAGCCGTCGGAAAAGCGTGCGCGCGAGCGTGCCGCTGCCGTTCGCCGCGCCCGCAAGATGGAGCGCAAGCGGATGGAGCGCGACGGCGTCAAGTAAGCCGTCGGTCATCGCTGGGATACGATACCGGCGATGGCAATTTTCTGCTTTCGTCCGTTTCGATCACGGTCGGGCGTGGACTGTTCCGGCACGACCGGTTAGGGGGCGGCACGAGTGTCGCCCCTTTTGTCATGTTTGCAAGGATTGCCGTTCATGTCCGCCACCGCCGTGCCGATTCCGCCCGTCAAGCGCAGCTATGTCGCGTGGATCTGGATTGGCGTGGTTGCTGCCATCGCGCTGGCGATCCTGCTCGCGCGGTTCGGCGCCACCGATCCGGTGACCCGGTATCTATCGTCCAACGCATCGCGTTCGGGCGTCGTCACCACGGCATCCGGCCTGCAATATGAAGTGCTGTCGCCCGGTCAGGGGGATGCGCGCCCGTCCGAGGCGGATGTTGCGCTGATCAACTATGTCGGCACCTTTACCGACGGCAAGGAATTCGACCGCAGCCAGCAGCCGGTGCCGTTCCCGGTCGCCCCCGGCGCGTCGATCCCCGGTTTTTCCGAGGCGCTGAAGCTGATGCCGCGCGGCTCCAAATATCGCATCTGGATCAAGCCTGAACTCGGCTATGGCGCGCCCGATATCGTCGCCAAGCTTCAGCCCGGATCGCCCCAGGCGGATCTGGCCAAGAAGGTGCTGGTGTTCGAAGTCGACATGCTCGAATTCATGCCGGAACAGATGTTCCGCCAGATGCAGATGCAGATGATGGGCCCGGGCGGCCCCGGTGGCCCCGGCGGTCCGCCCCCCGGCGCGGGTCAGTAATCCGCTGCACGGGCCGGTCCTTCACGGGGCCGGCCCGCCGCAGCCGCGGTCAGACGAGGCCGCGCCCTTCCAGCCGCACGACCGGCACGATGCCGCCCCCTGATGGCGCGCGGGGCAGGGTCAGCACCAGGGCATCGGCCTGTCGGTCGAACCCGACCTTCTGACCCGATGCCATCCGGGCGGCGGCGATCTGCGCATCGGGCAGGCGGCCGGTGCCCAGCGACGGCACGCGAACCGGCCCGTCCGGCCATTTCAGGAACAGGATGTTCAGCCCGCCGTCCTTGACGGTGAACCGGACGTCCTGCGCCGAAAATGCCTTCATCTGATCCTCGGTATGCATCCCGGCCTTCAGCACGGTCGGCCCCTCGCCATAGATGCGCCAGGGGCGTGAGCCGTAAATCGCCGTTTCGCCGTTCACGCGCATCCAGTCGCGGATGCCGTCCAGGATCTTCTCTTCTTCCGCATCGATGCTGCCATCGCCGCGCACCGGAACGGACAGCAGCAGATTGCCGTTTTTCGACACGATATCGGCCAGCCGCTGGATGACCTGTTCGGCGGGCACATAGCTGCGCTCCAGAAAGCGGCTGCGATTGTAATGCCAGTCGCCGATGCAGGTGCAGGTCTGCCACGGTTCTTCGCGCAACCGGTCGGAAAATCCGCGCTCGATATCCTCGACCAATGCGCGGCGCTGATAGGCGGACAGGTTCTTTGCCGTCAGCACCACGTCGATCGCGCCGCGCCGCTCCATGCTGCGGCTGTAATAATGGGCCAGCGCCTCGATCCCCGTGCTGCCGAACGGCAGGCCGTAATCGTCCAGATAGACGAGATCGGGATCATGCTGTTCCACCAGGTCCATCTGGCGCGCCAGCCATTTGGCGACGAAATGCGGGTTCTGCGGCGGCGAATGCTGCATCCAGCGGCCGGTATTGGCATCGTGCCAATCCCGCATCGCCTGATTGTCGGTGATGCCGTCGGGCGGCACCATGGCGGGGCCGGTATAGAGCTGTTGCGGGTCAAGCCCGTCCCACCATTTGCCCTTGCCGTCCGCCTTGGTCAGGCGGAATGCGTCATAACGCTGTCCGGCGCGCGGCCCTTCGGCATCATAGCCATAGGCGGTCTGCCACCAGTGCCAGGCATGGCTGATATGGTTGGACACGCCAAAGCGCAGCCCCTCTGCCCGGACGATTTTCGCCCAGGTGCCGACGATGTCCCGTTTCGGCCCGACGCGGACGGAATTCCATTCGTGATGGCGGCTGTTCCAGCAATCGAAATTGTCGTGATGCGCCGCCAGCGCCATGAAATAGCGCGCGCCCACTTCCTTGTACCGCCGGACCAGATAGGCCGGATCCCATGCCTCGGCTTTCCAGCGGTTTTCCATTTCCATGAAACCGGTGTCGGCCGGGTGGCCATAGGTGCGCAGATGATGATCGTACCGGTCATCGCCCGGCACATACATCAGGCGGCCATACCAGTCCCCCGCCTCTGGCACGCATTGCGCCGACCAGTGCGCCCAGATGCCGAACTTGGCGTCGCGGAACCAGTCGGGCGTGCGATAGGCCGCGGTCAGCGCCGACCAGTTGGGCGCAACCGACTGGCCCATGCCCTGCGCCCCTGCCGCCGCCGCACCGAACAGCGCCCCGGACGCGCCAAGAAAGCCGCGCCGCTTCATGCCGCCACCTTGCCCGGTGCGCTGACCTGTGTTCGGCAATGGGCATCGATGAACGCCTGATGCGTCGGCATGGCGGCAACGCCGCGTTCGATCACGGCGCGCATCTGATCCAGTTTTGCGTGCATGGTCGCAGCGGGCAGCGTGTCGGCTACCGGGTCATGCCCGCCGGGCACCATCCCCTGACCCATCATCACGGCCACCCAGCTGGTGGGCGTGAACAGCTCGCCCGCATCGGTGAAGACGCGCCCGGCATCGGCAAACAGCGATAGCCGGTGCTGCAGGCTGTCGGGCACGGTCATTTCCCGCATTTCGGTCCAGAACGCGGAATCGGTGCGACGATTGAGGTGATAGTGCAGGATGATGAAATCCCGCACGCTTTCAAATTCGCGCTGCATGAACCGGTTATACTGATCGACCGTTGCCGGATCGAAGCGTTTGTCCGGAAACAGCGACATCAGCGTGACGACACCCTGCTGGATCAGGTGGATGCTGGTCGATTCAAGCGGCTCGATGAACCCCGATGCCAGGCCCAGCGAGACCACATTGCCATTCCATGCCTTGCGCCGCCGCCCGGTCTTGAACCGCAGAAAGCGGGGATCGGCCAGCGGCTGTCCCTCGACCGACGCAACCAGATCGGCCGCGGCCTCATCGTCCGACACATGGCTGCTGCAATAGACATGGCCGTTGCCGGTTCGGTGCTGCAACGGAATGCGCCAGTGCCATCCGGCCTTGCGCGCCGTGGCGCGGGTATAGGGCGGGGGCGTCCCGCTGCTGGTGGTGGGCATCGCCACGGCCCGGTCCATCGGCAGCCAGTCGGCCCAGCTTTCATAGCCGGTGTTCAGCGCCCCTTCGATCAGCAACCCGCGAAAGCCGGTGCAATCGATGAACAGGTCGCCCGGCAATTCCCGCCCGTCGGTCAGGGTCAGCGTGCTGACATGGCCGCGGTCATCCATGCGGACATCGGCAATCGTGCCCGTCACATGACTAACCCCGCGCGCAACCGACAGGTCGCGCAGATAGGCGGCGTACAATCCCGCATCGAAGTGCAGCGCATAGGCCATGCGCGAATGGACGTGGCGGGGATCGTCAACGGGCCGGGTGAAGCGGTGCTGCCGCGCGGCCATGGTTGGCAGGGAATATTCGGCCAGATCGCCGCGCTTCAGCCTCAGCCAGTGGTGGTGGAAATCGACGCCCTGAGTATCGGCGCCATAGGTCCCGAACGGGTGGAAATAGCTTTCGCCCCGATTCCCCCAATCCTTGAACTCGATGCCCAGCTTGAACGTGGCGGCGGTGCGGCGGACCAGTTCGTCCTCGTCCAGCCCGAGCAGGCGGTTCAGCGTCAGGATCGGCGGGATCGTCGCCTCGCCCACGCCGACCGTTCCGATTTCGGGCGATTCGACCAGTGCGATCTGCATCCCGGTGTCGGTAAAGGTCCTGGACAGCACGGCGGCGGCCATCCAGCCCGCCGTCCCGCCGCCCGCGATGACCACGCGGCTGATCGGCTCTCTCATCACCCGACCTCTCCCTCGAACGAAATCTTGATAGCGCTATCCGATGCTACTTGTCGGATTAAATATGATCTGTATAGGCGGCCAACAATAATATGATGTTTCAAGCCCGTGACGACACGGCACAGGAGGGGACAAGTCATGGCGTTCTGCAATCGCAAATTTCATCAGCTTATGTTGCGCGCGTCTCTGACAGCGTTGACAGTCGCTTGTGCAACACCCGCGCTGGCGCAGGACAATGCGGATCCATCGGCCGAGCCATCCGCCGAACAGACGCCGGCCGATGAAGAAATCGTCGTCACTGGTCTGCGCGCGTCGCTGCAGAGCGCCCAGAACATCAAGCGCAATTCCGAACAGTTCGTGGATTCCATCACGGCCCAGGATATCGGCCGTCTGCCCGACGTGAACGTGGCCGAATCGCTGCAGCGCATTTCGGGGGTTCAGATCACCCGCAACCGGGGCGAGGGCAGCGGCATCGCCGTGCGCGGTCTGACCCAGGTTCGCACCGAGCTGAATGGCCGCGACATCTTTCAGGCCAGCGGCGGGCGCGGCCTTTCGTGGGAAGAGGTCGGATCGGAGCTGCTTGCCGGCATTGATGTGTACAAGAACCCGTCGGCCGAACTGATCGAGGGCGGCCTGTCGGGCACGGTGAACCTGCGCACGCGCAAGCCGTTCGATTCGTCGGGCCGCATCATCGCGCTGAACGCAGGGGCCACCTATTTCGATCTGATCGAGAAAAGCGGTCAGCAGCTGGCTGGCCTGTACAGCAATCGCTGGGACACCGGCATCGGTGAAATCGGCCTGCTGCTCAACGTCGGCTATCAGACCACGGCGTTCCGTGAGGACAAGGTGGTGGTGGAGCCGTTCTGGCGGCACGGGCCGAACCCCACCAACATCTCAAGCATCAAACAGGCCTATCCGGGGTATGAGAACCAGACGCTGCTTGCCCCGCATGGCGGCGGCTTTGCGGTCAGCTATGGAGACCGCGAGCGGCTGAGCGGCACGGCGGTACTGCAGTGGAAGCCGACGGACCGGCTGGAACTGTACGCCCAGTATTTCCGGGCAGATTACAGCTTTGACGAAGCCGGCGTGTCCTTCTTTGCCTATGGCGAGGATATGCCGATCGCGACCGGGCCGAACCGCCCGTTCACCGTCGATGACGAGGGCGTTGTCCGCAGCGGCTATTTCAGCAATCCGGGCGTCGATTCGGTCAATTACGGCACGCTGCGCGACACATCGACCAGCGAATATTCCGGTGGTCTGATCTGGCAGGCGACGGACCGGCTGAAGCTGAGCGTCGATTACCAGCATATCGATTCCGACGTGCAGCAGCAGACGCTGAACCTGACGGCCAGCGCGCTCAACCCGCGCACCAGCGTTGCCGGGCTTGGCAAGGCATATGACTTCTTCTTCGATATCAGCGGCGATGTGCCGGTGCTGCTGGCCAACGACCCCAGCTATTATGGCGACATCCGCAATTACGGCATGACGGCGATCCTGCCCTATGCCGAGGACAACGAGGCGGCGGCCGATGCGATCCGCGCGGACCTCAGCTGGGATTTCGACGACGGCAGCTTCATTCAGCAGATCCGCGTCGGCGGCCGCTATACCGACAAGAGCGCGATCAACCGCAACACCACCTATGGCACCTGGACGGCGATCGGTTCGACCTGCGCCAACTGGTCGTCGGTCGATGGCTGCACGCTTTTGTCCGAATTCCCGCAATATGCCGAACCCAACCGTTTCCAGTCCAACCTGCTGCGCGGCCGGGCCAGCGATACGGTGTTCGGCCCGGTGTGGCAGTTCAGCGATGCGCTGATCAACGACAGCGCCGCTGCCTTTGCGGCAGTGAAAGCGATTTCGGGTCAGGACATCGCGTTCCGCCCGTTCGACGCGCCCAATGCGTTCAGCGGCACGATCGATGAAAAGACCTATGCCGGTTATGTCCGCGTGGCTTTCGGTGCGGACCTTGGCGGCATCCGGTTCGACGGCAATGCAGGTCTGCGCGCGGTGCGGACGGAAACTGCGGCCAACGGCCTGTCGGTGCTGACCTATCGCGATCCCGCCAGCAGCGGCACGACGCCGACGACGGTGACCGTGACAGAGCCCTATTCGGGCGGGCGCGATTACGACAAATATTTGCCCAGCCTGAACCTGCGCGTCTTCCTGACCGACGAACTGATCCTGCGTGCGGCGGCGTCGAAGAATTTCTCGCGGCCCGCCTTCACCTCGCTCAACCCCAGCTTCACGCTCAGCCCGAACTATACCGATGTCGGGGAAAACCGGGCGCTGACGCCGGACCGGGTGAACAACAACCTGCCCTATGATCCCGTCACCAATCCCTATGCGGGCAATGGCACGGCACAGGGCAACCCCGACCTTTTGCCTGAAGAAGTCACCCAGGCCGATCTGGCTCTGGAATGGTATTTCGAGCCGGTCGGCTATCTCTATGCGACCGGGTTCTACAAGAAGATCAAGAACCTGATCACGACCGAGGCAGCGACGTTCGTTCGTGAAATCCCCGGTGTCGGCAATGTCCAGTTCGGCGTCACCAACCTGGTCAATGTCGAGGAAGGCTTTGTCCGCGGCTTTGAAGTGGGGGGGCAGAAATTCTTCAACTTCCTGCCCGCGCCGTTCGACGGGCTGGGGGTTCAGGCGAACTATACCTATGTCGAAAGCGATGCGGGCCAGCAGGCCGCTGGCGCAATCGGCAGCCCCGAACTGATCCGCGTGCCGATCACCAACCTGTCCAAGCACAGCTTCAACCTGGTCGGTCTGTACGACAAGGATGGCCTGAACATCCGCGTCGCCTATAACTGGCGCGACGATTATCTGCAGGGCACGGCGAATACCGGAACGCAGAACCTGCCGATTTACGGCGAGGCGTTCGGGGTGCTCGATGCGTCGGTCAGCTATGACGTGACGCCGCAATTCTCGATCATCGTCGATGGCCAGAACCTGCTGGATACGGCGTTCAAGACCTATCAGATCGTGGGCAGCCGCCCGCGCGACTATGTGATCAACGATCGCCGCTTCTCGATCCGGACACGCGTCCGGTTCTGATGGTTCCATCTCCTGAACGGGGGGCGGCTTCGGTCGCCCCCGCCTTTTTCAGGGGCAGCACGGTTGGCATCATCGCGGGGCGGTGGCATTCATTCATAAAACAGATTGAGGGGCGGATGTTCGGACGGATTTTTCTTGCGCTGACAGCGTTGACATTGACCGCGCCCCTGGTCGCCCAGTCGCCGACCAGCGTTCCGCGCCTGTCAAGCGACGGCGGCCGACACGCGCTGATCGTCGATGGCAAACCCTTTCTGGTCCTGGGCATTCAGGCGCATAACAGCAGCAACTATCCCGCGATGCTGGAAACCGTGTGGCCGGTGATGGACCGGCTGCACGCCAACACGCTGGAAATCCCCGTCGCCTGGGAACAGCTGGAGCCGGAAGAGGGCCGGTTCGATTTTAGCTATGTCGACACGCTGCTTGAACAGGCGCGCGCGCATGACAAGCGGCTGGTGCTGCTGTGGTTCGCCACGTGGAAGAATACCGGACCGAATTATGCGCCCGCCTGGGTGAAACTGGACAATCAGCGGTTTCCCCGGATGCGGACGGCCGATGGCAAGGCGCATTACGCGCTGTCGCCGCATCACCGCGCCACGCTGGACGCGGACAAGAAGGCGTTCGTCCGCCTGATGCAGCATCTGAAGGCGCGCGACCCGCAGAACACGGTCATTCTGGTGCAGCCGGAAAACGAAGTCGGCGTCTATGGCCAGAAACGCGATTTCGCACCCGCGGCCAACCGGCTGTTCGCAGGGCCCGTGCCCGATGCGCTTGCCCGCAAGATGCGCCGCAAGGGGACATGGACCGAGCTGTTCGGCAAGGATGCGGATAGCGCGTTCAACGCCTGGTACACCGCCAGCTATATCGACGAGATCGCTGCGGCCGGAAAGGCAGTGAAGCCTATTCCGATGTACACCAATGCCGCGCTCAGCGATGCCTATGCCAAACCGGGCGAGGGGGGCGGTGCATCGGGTGGTCCCGACTGGATGATGATCGATGTCTGGAAGGCCGCGGCGCCGCACATCGATTTCGTGGCCCCCGACATCTATTCGGGCGAACCGCGCCAGTTCCTGAAGCATCTCGATCATTATGCGCGGGCGGACAATGCCCTGATGGTGCCCGAATATGGCAATGACGCGAAATTCGCGCGCTTCTTCTGGGCAATTCTGGGCAAGGGCGGGATCGGCATGGCGCCGTTCGGCATGGATGCCAGCGGCTATTCCAATTATCCGCTGGGTGCCAAGGAACTGGACGACGCGACGCTGGATACCTTTGCGCGCCCCTATCGCCTGTTCGCGCCTGCTGCGCGCGCATGGGCGGCGATTGCTGCTAACCGCCCGACCTGGGGCACGACCAAGCGTGAGGACACGCTGCGCGACGAAACCGTGATGGGCGCATGGAAGATCAGCGCGCAGTACGAAGAATGGCAGTTCGGCGACCGGGACAGCCCGTGGCTGAAATCCGATCCGCATCCGACGGCGGGCAAGCCGGTCGGCGGCGCAGTGGTCGCCCAGCTGTCCGACAACGAATTTCTGGCCGCGGGCAGCCATGTCCGCCTCAAGTTCGGCGCGGAAAAGCTGCCCGCCGGGCGGCAGGGGATCATGCTGCGGGTCGAGGAAGGCAGCTATGATGCCGACGGCAACTGGGTGATGCGCCGTGTCTGGAACGGCGATCAGACCGATCACGGCCTGAATTTCGGGGCCGATCCGGTGTTTCTCAAAATCACGATGGGCAGTTTCAAGGAATGACCATGCGCGCATTGAACAGGGTTGGGGCGGCACTTGCGCTGCTGATGGCTGGCGTTTCGGCGGTGCCGGCATGGGCGGCCGAGGTGGAAAAGGTGCCGGGTGGCGTGGTCGTCACGCCCGATCGCGGTCCGGCCAAAAAGGTGCGCGTGCTGGTCTATGGCGCGGATCGTTTCCGCGTCTCAGCAACGCCGACGACGGAGTTCAACCGCCCCGACAGCATCATGGTCGTCGCAAAGCCCGACGGCGCCTTTACGGTCAGCGAGGCGCGCGGCACCGTGACGGTCAAGGCCGAACGGGGCAGCGCGACGATCCGGTTGTCCGACGGGCAGGTCAGCTTTGCCAATGCGGCCGGCAAGACCATCCTGACCGAGGCGGCGCGCGGCGCATTCCAGCCGGTGACGGTCGAGGGCGAACAATTCGTGGCGGTGAACCAGCAGTTCAATCGCGGCACGGACGAGGGCTTTTTTGGCCTGGGCCAGCACCAGAACCGGCAGATGAATTACAATGGCGAGGATGTTGAGCTGGCCCAGCACAACATGTCGATCGCCATCCCCTTTGTCGTGTCGACCAACAATTACGGCGTCCTGTGGGACAATGAAAGCATCACCCGTTTTGGCGATCCCGTGCCCTATGCCCATGTCGGGTCCCGGGACGATGCGGGCCTGACCGTCACCAGCGGCGGAAAGCCGGGGTGGAAGGCCGAATATTTCCTGGACGACAAGCCCGTGGTCGCGCGTCAGGAATCCACGATCAACTATGAATATATCCGCGACCAGAAGAACTGGCCTGAAGCGGCCAAGGCGCAGACGGTTGCGGCGACGACCGGACAGAACACGGCGGGCAATGCGGTGCAGCAGCAGCGCGTGGTGTGGACCGGCACGCTGAATGCCAAGGCCAGCGGCACGCACAAGTTCAAGCTCTACAGCTCGCATTACGTCAAGGTGTTCGCAGACGGCAAGGAAGTGCTGTCGCGCTGGCGCCAGAACTGGAACCCCTGGTACCATAATTTCGAACTGCCGATGACGGCGGGCAAGACGGTCGATCTGCGGATCGAATGGTCGCCCAATGCCGGATATATCGCGCTGTATCACAACGATCCGATGCCCGCGCAGGACCGCAAGTCGCTGTGGCTGTCGTCGGAACTGGCCAAGACCCTCGATTACTATGTCGTCACCGGCGACAATCTGGATCAGGTGGTTGCGGGCTATCGCTCGCTGACCGGCCAGGCGTCGATGATGCCGAAATGGGCCTATGGCTTCTGGCAGTCGCGCCAGCGGTACAACACGCAGGACGAATTGCTGGGCGTGGTGCGCGAATATCGCAAGCGCGAATTCCCGATCGACAACATCGTGCAGGACTGGTTCTACTGGCCCGAAAACGCATGGGGCAGCCACGAATTCGACAAGGCGCGCTTCCCCGATCCCAAGGGGATGGTGGACGAGGTGCACGCGCTGAACGCGCGCATCATGATCTCGGTCTGGCCGAAATTCTATCCGACCACCGACAATGCCAAGGAACTGGATGCCAAGGGCTGGCTGTATCGCCGTCCGCTGGAGGCTGGACAGCTCGACTGGGTGGGCAAGGGGTATCCCAACACCTTCTACAACCCCTACACCAAGGGCGCGCGCGAACTGTACTACAAGCAGATCGAGGACAAGCTGGTCGGGCTTGGTTTCGATGCGTGGTGGATGGATGCCACCGAACCGGATTGGCATTCCAACCTGTCGGTCGAGGAACGCAAGTTCCAGATGAGCCATCGCGACAGCGGCGTCGGCGCGGCCCGGTTCAACAGCTATCCGTTGATCCACGCCGACGGCATGGCTGATGGCCTTCGCGGCAGCCACCCGGATCAGCGGCCCTTCATCCTGACGCGGTCGGGCTATGCAGGGGTGCAGCGTGCATCAAGCGCGCTGTGGTCGGGCGATGTCGCCGCGCGCTGGGACGATCTGCGCGATCAGATTTCGGCGGGCGTCAACCTGTCCATGGCGGGTGTGCCCAACTGGACCCATGACATTGGCGGCTTTGCGGTCGAGGATCGCTATACCAAACAGGATCCGGCGCACGTCGCCGAATGGCGCGAGTTGAACCTGCGCTGGTTCCAGTTCGGCACGTTCAGCCCGCTGTTCCGCAGCCATGGCGAATTTCCGCTGCGCGAGGTCTATTCCCTCGCCGGGGATGATCAGGCGGCATATCAGTCGATGCTGGATTATACCCGCCTGCGTTATCGCCTGTTGCCCTATATCTACACGCTGGCGGCGGACACGCACTTCAAGTCCGGGACGATCATGCGCGGCCTGGCGATGGATTTCCCCGCCGACCGCAAGGGCTGGGACGTGGACGACCAATATCTGTTCGGTCCCGCGTTCCTGGTCGCGCCGGTCACCGAATTCAAGGCGACGAACCGCACCGTCTGGTTGCCCGCCGGCGCCGACTGGTACGATTTTGCAACCGGCCGGCATTTCAAGGGCGGACAGACGATTACCGCCGATGCCCCGCGTGAGCGGATGCCGCTGTTCGTCCGTGCGGGCTCCATCGTGCCGACCGGCCCGGCGGTCCAGTACACGTCGGAACAGCCGGACGGGCCGCTGGTCCTGCACGTCTTTGCCGGGGCCGATGCCAGTTTCGACCTGTACGAAGATGACGGCACGTCGATGGGCTTTGATCGCGGCGAGTTCGCCCGCACGCCGATCCGCTGGGATGACAAGGCGGGGACGCTGACCATCGGTGCGCGTCAGGGCAGCTATCCCGGCATGGCGGGCAAGCGCGGAATTTCCGTCCGCGTCTATCGGCCGGGCGGGACGATTGCGCCCAGCTTCGAGGCGGGATCGGTGCAGGTCGTCTATGATGGCAAGGCGGTGACTTTGGGGCCGGATCGTCTGAAATGACCTGGCGCTGGAGCCGCCGGCGGATGTTGTCGGCGCTGGGCGCGCTGATCGGCTCGGCTGCGGCTCCGGTGGTGCGGGCTGCATCCGCCGTCACGGGCGGCACGCGGGCGATCGACCTTGACCTGCGCCGCGCGGGCAAGCCGATGGACCGGTTTTTCGATTACATGGTCGGATCGGATTATCCCGGCACGCTGATCCGCGACGACAGCATGGCGCAGCTCAAGACCGCAGTCGAGGAACTGGGGTTCCGGACCATCCGCTTTCACGCCCTGTTCCACGATGTCCTGAAAACGGTGCAGGTCCGGGACGGGCGGATCGTTTACGACTGGTCGGGGATCGACCGGCTGTACGACGGCCTGATTGCGCGGAACATCCGGCCCTTTGTCGAACTGGGTTTCACGCCGGAGGCGATGAAGACATCGGATCAGCAGATCTTCTGGTGGAAGGGGAATACCAGCCATCCTCAGGATGGGCCATGGGCCGCGCTGGTCGATGCGTTCGTTCGGCACTGCCGCGAACGGTACGGCGTGGCAGAGGTTCGCCGCTGGCATTTCGAATTCTGGAACGAACCCAATCTGGACGGCTTTTTCGAGCGCGCGGATCAGGCCGCCTATTTCCGCCTCTATGCCCTGACCGCGCGGACCATCAAGGCGATCGACCCTGCGCTGCCGGTTGGCGGGCCAGCCACGGCGGGCGCTGCCTGGGTGCCGGAATTCCTTGCCTATTGCCACGCCAACACGGTGCCGGTCGATTTCGTGACGACGCACACCTATGGCGTGGACGGCGGATTTCTGGACGAAGAGGGCAAGCAGGATACCAAGCTGTCCCCATCGCCGGATGCCGTCATCGGCGATATCCGCAAGGTGCGGGCAGAGATCGAGGCATCGGCCTATCCCGGCCTGCCGCTGTATTTCACCGAATGGTCGACCAGCTACACGCCGCGCGACTTCGTCCACGACAGCTATGTCAGCGGGGCCTATGTCCTCACCAAGCTGAAACAGGCCGAGGGACTGCTTCAGGGCATGAGCTACTGGGCCTATACCGACCTGTTCGAAGAGCCGGGTCCGCCGCCCACGCCCTTTCATGGCGGCTTTGGCTTGATGAACCGCGAATCCATCCGAAAGCCGGTCTGGTTCGCCTATAAATATCTGAACGCCGTGCGCGGGCGCGTGCTGCCCAGCACGGACGATCAGATCTGGGCAGCGACCGAGAATGGCCGGGTCGCCGCACTGGTCTGGGCTTTTCGCCAGCCGGATCAGGCGCTCAGCAACAAGCCGTTTTTCAGCCGGATCGTTCAGGCATTGCCCGACCGGACGGTCGTGCTGCGCGTCGCCGGGATGCGACCGGGCCGATATCGGATGCGGCTGCACCGAACCGGCTTTCGCGCCAATGACGCCTTTTCGGCCTATATCGACCTTGGCCTGCCGGACAGCCTGTCGGCGGATCAGATCGCGCGGATGCGGGCGCTGACCGCCGACACGCCGGAGCGGCAGGCGATGGTCACCATCGGCATGGACGGCACATGGATGGGCAGCATCCCGATGCGCAGCAACGACATGGTGCTGGCGGTGCTGGACCCGGTCAGCTGACCCCTGCGGCCTGATCCACGCACACCGCGTCGATCCCCTGCCAGATCGCGGCAAGATCAGCATCGTCGATGCAATAGGGCGGCATGACATAGAGGGTGTTGCCAAGCGGCCGGATCAGCAGGTTGCGGGCGCGGAATGCGGCCAGCAGGCGCGGGGCGATATCCGCCAGATAACCATCGCCGCTCTGGCCGAATTCGAACGCAGCAATGGTGCCGATGCTGCGCGCATTGTGCGCCCATGGCCGTGCGGCAATCCGGTCCAGCCAGTCCCGTTGCCGCCGCCCAAGATCGGCCACACGGTCCAGCACCGGTTCGTCGCGCCAGACGGCCAGATTGGCGGCTGCGGCGGCGCAGGCGATGGGATTGGCGGTGTAGCTGGATGAATGAAAGAACATCCGCCCCCGGTCGGTCGACAGATGCGCCGCGTAAATCCGTTCGCTCGCCATGGTGACGGCCAGCGGCACGGCCCCGCCGGTCAGCCCCTTGGACAGGCACAGAATGTCCGGCACCACGCCCGCCTGTTCACAGGCCAGCAGCGTGCCGGTGCGGCCCCAGGCGGTCATCACCTCGTCCGCGATGAACAGCACGTCGTGCGCTGCGCAGATACGTGCCATTTCGGCGAGAATGGCGGGCGGATAGGTCAGCATCCCCCCCGCACCCAGCAGCAGCGGTTCGACGATCAATGCAGCGGGACGTTCGCGGCACGCCGCCGTCAGCGCATCCAGCGTCGCCTGCTCGCGTCCCGCGGCCGGAAAGGGCAGGGTGCCGACATCGAACAGCAACGGTTGATAGGCGCGGTTGAACACGCCGCGCGCGCCCACCGACATGGCCCCGATGGTATCGCCATGATAGCTGTGTTCCAGCACCAGGATGCGGTCGCGCGGCTGGCCGATGTTCAACCAGTATCCCAGCGCCATTTTCAGCGCGACCTCGACCGCCGTCGATCCGCTGTCCGAAAAGAAGGTGCGGGTCAGGCTGTCCGGCATCATTGCGTGCAGGCCCGTCGCCACCGCCTCGGCATGGGGATGCGTCCACCCGGCAAAGATGATCTGGTCCATCTGTCCCGCCGCCTCGGCAATGGCGGCCATGATGCGGGGATGGCTGTGACCATGGGTGGTGACCCACCAGCTGGAAATGCCGTCGACGATGCGGCGGCCATCGCGCGTGTACAATGCCGCACCCTCGGTCCGCACGATTTCGGGGATCGGCTCGTTCAGGCCATGCTGGGTAAAGGGGTGCCAGATATGGCTCATGCAAAATCGTCCAGCCGGAAATGCTGCGCAAATGCTGCGGTAAGCGTCTGGGGTGTCAGCGGGTCCAGCCGGGGCAGGCGGCCAAGCCGGCGGACGCCGCCGATTGCCGCAATGGTTGCCTCGCTATCCTCGTTCGCATCGCCGTTGAACGCCACGCCCAGGATGGGGATGCCCCGCGCCCGCAGCGCCTCGATGCTCAGCAGGCTGTGGTTGATCGTGCCCAGCGACGTGCGGGCGACCAGCACCACCGGCGCGGCCCACCGCGCGAACAGGTCGGCATAGAGCAGATCGCGCGTGACGGGGACCAGCACGCCGCCCGCACCCTCCACCACCAGCGGGCGCTGATGACGGGGCAGGGTCAGCCGGTCGGGGTCGATCACCACGCCGTCCAGCTCCGCGGCGCGATGCGGCGACAATGGCTCGGTCAGGCGATAGGCTTCGGGCAGGATGCGTTCGCGCGCCAGACCGGACAGGCGATGGACGGTATCGGCATCGCAGCCATCAGCGATGCCGGACTGCACCGGTTTCCAGTACAGGCCGCTCAGCGCGCCGGCCAGGGCGGCGGCAAAGATCGTCTTGCCCGCATCGGTATCGGTGCCGGTGACGATGATGGTCGGACCCGTGCTCATGCCATTGCCTCGTTCAGCGCGCCTGTCAGCGCATCGATATCGGTCATCGTGACGTTCAGCGTCAGGGACAGGCGCAGCCGGGCGGTTCCGGCGGGCACCGTTGGCGGACGGATGCCGCGCACGTCGAACCCGGCCGCCTGGATCTGCGCCGCAACGGCCATGGCGCGGGCGTCTTCGCCTAGGATCACCGGCACGATCTGGCTGCCCGTCGGCGCGATGCCCAGCCGGGCCAATTCGGCGCCCGCAGCGGCGATCAACCCGTGCAGGGCGGCCCGCCGCTCCGGCTCGTCCGACAGGATGCGAAGCGATTCGCGCACCAGCGCGGCGATCAACGGCGACGGCGCGGTCGAATAGATGAAGCCGCGCCCGCGATTGACGATGAAATCGCGCATCACGCGGGGCAGCGTGACCAGCGCCCCTTCGACGCCCATCGCCTTGCCACAGGTGTGGATGGCGATGCGGCGCGGGCCGGGCAGCGACAGCCCCTGGCCCCGGTCGCCAAACACGCCGGTGGCGTGCGCCTCGTCCACGATCAGCACCGCATCCTCGGCTTCGGCCAGCGCGGTCAGCTCGGCCAGCGGCGCGCGGTCGCCATCCATGCTGTACAGGCTCTCCACCGCGATCCAGGGCGTGCCCATCCCCCCGCTGCGCCGCCAGTCGCGGATGGCGTCGGTAAATCCCTGCACGTCATTGTGCGGCACGCCGCGGGCAGGCGCGCGGGCCAGCCGCATCCCCTCATGCGCGCTGGCATGGATCAGGGCATCGTGCAGGATCAGGTCGCCGCGCTGCGGCAGCGTCGACAGGATCGTCGCATTGGCCGCAAATCCGCTGGAAAAGAACAGCGCGGCCTCCGATCCGAAAAACGTGGCGGCTTCTGTCTCCAGCAGCTCATGCTCCGCATCGTTGCCCCGCAACAGGCGGGATCCGCCGGACCCCGTTGGCACGCCCCGCGCCAGCGCCGCCTGTGCCGCAGTGGCAAGGCGGGGGGAACGGGCAAGCGCCAGATAATCGTTGGACGAAAAATCGATGCCGGTGCGCGGCGAAAGCGACCGCAGCCGGTCGCGTGCCGCCAGGCCGGCCAGGTCAGACCTCAATGCGTCAATCGCTTGCATGGCCCGCTGTTAGGATCGCTGCGCCATCAAGGGAAGCGGGCTGCGCCAGAGACCCGGGCTATGCCCGGCCGGGGGGATCAACCCTCCAGCTGGCGCATCAGCACGGTGACGGCCGAATCGATTTCCTGATCCACCGCGCGCAGTTCCTCGATCCGGCGGACGGCATGGATGACGGTCGAATGATCGCGATTGCCGAACTTGCGACCGATTTCCGGCAGGGACCGGGTGGTCAGCCGCTTGGCCAGATACATGGCGATCTGTCGCGGCCGGGCGATCGAAACCGCCCGCCGGGCAGAGATCAGGTCGATCTGCCGGACATGGTAATGCGCCGACACCGCCCGCTGAATCTCGTCGATCGTGATGCGGCGCTGCGCCCCCTTCAGCACCTCGCCAAGCGTGGCGACGGCAAAATCCATCGTCACCGACTGCCCGGTCAGCTGGGCATAGGCGACCAGCCGGTTGAGCGCGCCTTCCATTTCCCGCACCGAATGGCACAGCCGCTGGGACAACAGGTCCAATACCTCTGCCGGGATCGCGGCACCGGGCATGTCCGCCAGCTTCGCCTTCAGGATCGCCTGACGCAGCGACAATTCGGGCGGGCGGATGTCGGCGACCAGACCTGACCCCAGCCGCGTCATCAGCCGCGTCTCGATGCCGTCCAGCTGCTGCGGCGGGCGATCGGCGGCAACGACCAGCCGCTTGCCCGCGCCCATGAACTCGTTGACGGTGTGAAAGAATTCTTCCTGCGTCGATTCCTTGCCGGCAATGAATTGCAGGTCGTCGATCATCAACAGGTCGACGCCGCGCAGCCGCGCCTTGAACGCAAAGGTATCGCGGGCACGCACCGCCTGCACGAATTCGTACATGAAGCGTTCGGCCGGCATGTAGATCGCGGTCGCATCCGGCTGGGCACCCAGAAAGGCGTGGCCGATGGCGTGCATCAGATGGGTCTTGCCCAGCCCGGTCGCGCTGTGCAGGTAAAGCGGGCTGAACCGCGGACGACCCGGTTCGGCCAGCGCCTTTGCCGCATTGGTTGCCACGCGGTTCGAATCGTCGGCCAGGAACCGGTCAAAGGTCAGGCGCGAATCGAACGGCTGGGTGTCACGCGGCTGCATTGCCGCAGGCTCGGCCCGCGGCGCTGCCGGCACGGGCGCCGGCTGGTCGTTGGCGATGGTCCGCACCGGGGCCTGTACAGGCTTTTCGGGCGCCTCGACCGGACGCAGGTCGACATTGGCGGGCAGGGTTTCGATCGACACCTTGCGAATCGACGGCAGGATCGCCCGGAACTCGTAAAAGATGCGGTCCGCATAGTGATTGCGCACCCAGCTGGCCATGAAGGCAGAGGGCAGGCCAAGGCGGACATGACGATCGCCGTCGCCGGGCATCACCTGGATGGGCTTCAGCCACTGGTCGAACAGACGGGCCCCGGCCGACGCCCGCAGATTATCGCGGACCCGGTTCCATGCGGCAGTAACTGCTCCATTCGGTTCGATGGCTTCGTTCACTTCCTGTCCCGCAAGGCCTGCCACGCGCACAACCTTTCCCTTGGCGCGGACAGGATCGCCCGCGCGCTACATGCCAACAGTCAACACTTCCCCCCAGCCGGAACATGCCCCCCGACTGTACAGAATGCAGCTACGCTTGAACCCGACCTCGTCCGCGGCCGGGACCGTCGTTTTAGGAAGGGTTTCTTGAGTCGATCAAGTCCGCTTTCGTAAAGAAAGTGAAATAATGACCATTGACTCGACTTTGCCGCAGTTTTGCGTGAGACGCCGGGTTTTCTGCGGTTTTTCAGGTGGTTAACAATTGCTTGCGGGCTTTCCCCGTTCGAATCGTATGATTCGGAATGGGGTATTTCCCTGCCATCCTGGGTCATTTCCATATGACAAAAGCCCCCGCCGCAGATGCAGCAGAGGCTTTGGTCTCAGATCGTGCAGGCGATGCCTGCCGACAGGATCAGGCGAGGGCGGAAACCGCCTTGGTCAGGCGCGAGAACTTCCGCGATGCGGTGTTCTTGTGCAGCACGCCGCGTGCCACGCCGCGCGCCAGTTCCGGCTGAACCGCCGTCAGCGCCTCGGCAGCGGCGGTCTTGTCGCCAGCAGCCAGGGCCAGTTCGACCTTCTTCACGAAGGTGCGGATGCGGCTGACGCGCGCACCGTTGATTTCCGCGCGGCGCTGGTTGCGCCGGATACGCTTCTTTGCCTGAGGCGTATTCGCCATGCCGTCCTCGAATCCTTAAAATCGTCAAGAAAAGGGCCGGCACACAAAGGGCGCCTGTCCCCGGAAGGACGCGCCCTTACGCGCTCCGGCTCGCCCGGTCAACTGTTCAGCGGCATCGAAGCGACGGCCAATCATCGCTGGCAGGCGCGGCACCAGAAGGTGGACCGGCCGGAATCGACCATGCGCTCGACCGTGCCGCCGCACCGGCATGGCTCGCCTTCGCGGCCGTAAACCAGCCATTGCTTGGAGAAATAGCCCAGTTGTCCGTCGGGCCGCGCATAATCGCGCAACGTCGATCCCCCGGCCAGGATGGCGGAGGACAGGACGTCGCGAATCGCCGTCACCAGCGAATCGAGCCGTTTGCGCGAAATCGTGCCGGCGGCCCGGCGCGGGTGGATGCCGGCCATGAACAGCGCCTCGCACACATAGATGTTGCCAAGGCCCGCGACGATTCGCTGATCCAGCAACAACGCCTTGACCGGCGCGGACCGGTCGTTGAACCGGTCGGCCAGATAGGCCGCGGTCAATTCCGGTCCCAGCGGTTCCGGCCCCATCGCGGCAAAGGCGGGATAGGTGGCAAGCCCCGATGCCCCGGCCAACAGGTCGACAAAGCCGAATCGGCGCGGATCGTTGAGCGCCAGCCGCCGCCCAGCCTCTGTTTCGATCACCAGATGATCGTGGGTCAGCACATCGGTGGGATCGACCCGCCAGCGCCCCGACATGCCCAGATGGAACAGCAGAACATCGTCGCGATCGGTGCTGATCAGGCCATATTTGGCCCGCCGTCCCAGCGTGGTCACTGTCGCGCCGGTCAACCGCTGACGCAGATCCGGTGGAAAGGGAAAGCGAAGGTCCGGCCGCCGCGTCTCGATCCGCGCGATCCGCTGGCCCTCCAGTACGGGCGCAAGGCCGCGAACGGTAGTTTCGACTTCGGGCAGTTCTGGCATCAGGATCGGCTCTCGGGTCCGGCACGCGAAACGGCGCCGCCTGCCCGGTAGCTAGGCAGTGTTTGCGGTGCGCTCAACCCTTGGCTAGAGGCGGTGGAGACGCGGTGCCTGTCCCTCGACTTCGCTCGGGACGAACGGAGTTGGCTATGACGAACGAACGCTCGGTGTCCTTTGGCTATGAACAGGTGGCGCCAGAGGAAAAGACCCGCCGGGTGGGCGGCGTGTTTTCCAGCGTCGCGGCCCGATACGATGTGATGAACGATGCCATGTCCGGCGGCCTGCACCGGTTGTGGAAGGATTCGTTCGTGCGAAAGGTCAATCCGCGCGCCGGGGAATCGATCCTCGACATGGCGGGCGGCACCGGCGACATCGCGTTCCGCCTGGCCCGGTCGGGCGCATCGGTGACGGTGGCCGACATCAATCCCGACATGCTGGCCGTCGGCATGGAACGCGCGTCGAAACGGCGCATCGACGGCCTTGTCTGGCAGGAACAGAATGCCGAGACGCTGAGTTTCGGCGACCGTGCCTTCGATGCCTATACCATCGCCTTCGGCATCCGGAACGTGACCGATATCCCGGCGGCCCTGCGTGAGGCGCACCGGGTGCTGAAACGCGGCGGGCGGTTTTTCTGCCTTGAGTTTTCGACGACGCAATGGCCCGGCTTTGCCGATGTCTACGATGCCTATTCGCATCATCTGGTCCCGCGGCTTGGCAAGCTGCTGGCCAATGATTCGGACAGCTATCGCTATCTGGTCGAATCGATCCGCCGGTTCCCGCCGATGCCCGCGTTCAAGGCGATGATCGAAGAGGCGGGCTTTGCCCAGGTGCGGGTGGAACCGATCCTGGGCGGACTGGTGGCGATCCATAGCGGGTGGAAGCTTTGATGATCGTCCCGCCTGCGCCGCCGCTGCCGGTCGGCATCGCCCGTCCATGACCGCACCTGTCGTTCATCTGTGGCGCCTGCTGAAATGGGGCCGCACGCTTGCCCGGCACGGCGCGCTGCGCGGGATCGAGCGGGATCCCAATGCGCCCGTGGCGGTCAAGCGCGTGGCGCGGCTCGCACGGTTCGGCGCGCGCGTGCCGGCCGAACCGGCCTATGCCGATGCGTTCGAGGCGATCGGCCCTGCAGCGATCAAGCTGGGCCAGACGCTGGCGACCCGCCCCGATCTGGTCGGAGAAGCGGCGGCGCACGACCTGATGCGCCTTCAGGACCGGCTGCCTCCATTGCCGTTCGAACCGATCCGCGCCGCCATGGAAAAGGGCTTTGGCCGGCCGCTTGAGGATCTGTTCGCCAGCATCGACCCGGTGCCGGTGGGAGCCGCCTCGATCGCACAGGTCCATCGCGCCGTGACGACAGATGGCCGGCATGTCGCGGTCAAGGTGCTGCGTCCCGGCGTCGAAACCGAGTTTCTGTCCGCCATCGACACCTATGAATGGGCCGCCGCGCAGGTCGAGGCCATGGGCGGCGAGGCGCAGCGGCTGCGCCCCCGGCTGGTGATCGACACGTTCAAGCGCTGGACGCTGCGCGAGCTGGACCTGCGGCGCGAGGCCGCATCCGCCAGCGAACTGGCCGAAACGATGCGCGCCGAACCCGATTTCGTAGTGCCGAAAATCGACTGGCAGCGCAGCACGGGCAAGGTGATGACGCTGGAATGGATCGACGGCATCAAGCTGTCGAACCGGGAGGCGCTGATCGCGGCGGGGCACGATCTGCCGGGACTGGCGGTCAAGCTGGTCCGCGCGTTCCTGCGGCAGGCGATTTCGGAAGGCTTCTTTCACGCCGACATGCATCAGGGCAATCTGTTCGCCCTGCCCGACGGCCGCATCGCCGCCATCGATTTCGGCATCATGGGGCGCATCGACCGGCGCGCCCGCGTCTGGCTGGCCGAAATCCTCTATGGCCTGATCACCGGCAATTACCGCCGCGTGGCCGAAATTCATTTCGAGGCAGGCTATGTGCCGCCGCATCACAATGTCGAGGAGTTCGCCACGGCCCTGCGCGCGGTGGGCGAACCCATGCGCGGCCTGCCGGTCAAGGAAATGTCGATCGGCATGATGCTGGACAGCCTGTTCAACATCACCCGCGATTTCGACATGCAGACGCAGCCGCACCTGTTGCTGCTGCAAAAGACGATGGTGATGGTGGAAGGGGTGGCGACCAGCCTGGATCCCGACGTCAACCTGTGGGAATCGGCCGCACCGTTCGTGCGCGAATGGATCCGGACCGAACTTGGCCCGGAAACCTATGTCGCCGACCGGTTGATCGAGGACCTGCGCACCCTGGCGCGGCTGCCCCAGCTGGTCCGCAATATCGAGCTGCATTTTCCTGCCCCCGGAGGGGCCCCGCCATCGCCGCCGCTGCGCGAGATTCAGCTGGTCCGCGTGGGCGGCGGGTGGCGCTATGCCGTCATCGCACTGGCCGGCGGGGCGCTGGGCGCGCTGGCAATGTTCGCGGTGCAATGACCGGCTTCTGGCTTGCCGGAAACCGGCGGCTGGCCGGGATCGATCGGCGCGGCGCGATGATTGCCGCCGCCCTGCTGGCGCTGGTGCTGGCGCTGTCGTTCACCGCGCTGCTGGTGCCCGCACCGCCGCCCGCCGCCCGCGACGCCAGCGGCCGGGTGGAGGCGCAGGCGGATGTCGTCCTTTATGAAACCATTGTCGCGGGGCTGCGCGGCGGGGATGACTATTACCCGGTGGCGGCGCGTGCGCTGCGCGCGGGCAATTATCCGTTGCGGCCCTTCATCACCTTTCGCCTGCCGACGCTGGCGCGGTTGCAGGCAGCAGTGCCCGACTGGCTGGTCTGGGGCGTTCAGCTCAGCCTGGTCGCGGGCGTGCTGGCCGCCTGGGCGGCGCGGCTGTGGCCCAGCCTGACCCGGATGGCGCCGCGAATTGCCCTGATCGTGCTCCTGTTCGGCGGGCTGATGGCGTTCGTTCAGCTCGACCTTGCGCCATTCCACGAAATCTGGGCCGGGCTGCTGATCGCGCTGGCGCTGGCGATGTACCGGCCCGACCGGGTGCTGCTGACCGTGTCCATCACGCTGATGGCCATGCTGATCCGCGAAACCAGCGCCCTCTTCGCCCTGATCATGTTCCTGACCGCGATTTCCGAGCGGCGCTGGCGAGAGGCTGCGGCATGGGTGGGTGCGGTCGCGGTGCTGGGCGCAGTTGTCGCGGCTCATGCCCATGCGGTGTCGATGGTCGTTACGCCGCTGGACCCGGTTTCGCCCGGATGGTCGGGGATGCTGGGGCCGGGCCATTTTTTCCGCACGATGGGCATTTCGACCGCGCTCACGCTGGCGCCGGTCTGGCTGGCCGCGCCGGTCGTTGCCCTTGCCCTGTTCGGCTGGGCAAGCTGGCGCAGCGCCATGGCGGCGCGGACGCTGGGCACGCTGGCCGCCTATGGCCTGTTGCTGGCGCTGTTCGGGCGGCTCGATACCTTTTACTGGGGCCTGCTGGTCGCGCCGCTGGTGCTGCCCGGTCTGATCTTCGTGCCCGATGCGCTGCGGGACCTGACGCTTGCGCTGCTCGACAGACAGACCCCACGCGTGCAGAAGTCGGCGGCATGAAGCGCATCCTGCTGATCGTTGGCGGCGGCATTGCGGCCTATAAGGCGTGCGAGCTGATCCGCCTGATCCGCGGAGCTGGCATGGCTGCCCGCTGCGTCCTGACGGATGGCGGGGCGCAGTTCGTGACGCCGATGACATTGGCCGCGCTGTCCGAACAGCCCGTCCATACCAGCCTGTGGGATCTGAAGGACGAGGCGGAGATGGGCCATATCCAGCTCAGCCGTCAGGCCGATCTGGTCGTCGTCGCGCCCGCCACCGCCGATCTGGTCGCACGCATGGCCGGCGGGCTGGCCAACGACCTGGCCACCACGCTGTTGCTGGCGACGGACAAGCCGGTGCTGGCGGTCCCCGCCATGAACGTGCGGATGTGGCAGCACGCCGCCACGCGCCGGAATGTCGCCCAGCTGCGGGCGGACGGCGTGACCGTGATGGAGCCGGACGAGGGGCCGATGGCGTGCGGCGAACATGGCCCGGGCCGGTTGCCGGAACCCGCCGCGATCCTTGCCGCGATCCAGACCGCGCTGGGGGGTGAGGGGCAGGCCGCCGGGCGGCTGTCCGGGCGGCATCTGCTGATCACCGCTGGTCCGACGCATGAACCCATCGATCCGGTGCGGTACATCGCCAATCGCTCGTCCGGCAAACAGGGCTTTGCCATCGCAGCGGCAGCAGCGCGCGCCGGTGCGCGGGTGACGCTGATCGCCGGTCCGGTCCAGCTTGCGACGCCGCCCGGCGTTGACCGCGTGGACGTCGAAACGGCAGTCGAAATGGCCGCTGCGGTCGATGCCGCACTGCCCGCCGACGTCGCGATCATGGTCGCCGCTGTCGCCGATTGGCGCGTGGCCGCGGCCGGACAGAAGATCAAGAAACAAGGCGGCGATCCGCCGCGGCTGACGCTGAACGAAAATCCCGATATACTGGCAACCGTTGCGGGCGGAGAGCGTCGGCCGGCGCTGGTCGTCGGATTTGCCGCGGAAACCGAACGGGTGATCGACCATGCGGTCGCCAAGCGGCTGCGCAAGGGGGCGGACTGGATCATTGCCAACGACGTGTCGGGCGATGTGATGGGCGGCGGTCACAATCTGGTCCATCTCGTCCGCGATACGGGGGTCGAGACGTGGGAACGGATGACAAAGGAGGCCGTGGCCGAGCGGCTGGTGGAACGGATTGCGGATGCGATTTGACCGAATGACACGATGGCTGGCCGGCGCGGTGCCGATGGCGGCGCTGCTCGTCCTGGCCGGATGCGCTGCCAGCCTGCCGCCGATGGACGGTCCACAGGGCATGGCGCTGTATCAACAACTGATCGGACCGAAGCGCAGCCGCTCCGTCGAGACGCTGTTCATCATGCTGAACGGCGATGGCCCGCCCGCCAATCGCGGGGATGAGGATGGCTTTATCCGCAAACTGGGCGCGTCCGTTCCGAAAAGCGCGGTCGTCCATCTGCTGCGTCCGGGCTATGGCGATGCCAGCGGCCATCGCAGCCCGGGTGACGTCCCGGCGGAAAATGGCGATCAGGCATCGACCGAGGCGATGATGGCGGTCGCCGACACCATCGGCGCGATCCGCAGCCGGTATCCCAATGCCGAAACCGTGCTGATCGGTTCGGGCGGCGGCGCGGCGATCATCGCCAATCTGGCCGGCACCCGTCCGCAATTGCTGGACGGCATGGTGCTGATCAGCTGTCCGTGCACCCTGCCCGAATGGCGCAAGCTGCGCGCGCGCCAGTCGCCGGGCAAGGGATGGGACAAGCCCGTTGAGGCGCTCGATCCCCTGCTGACCGCAGGCGGCGTGCCGCCGGACATGATGGCCGCTATCGTGACCGGGGCCGATGACAAGGAACTGCCGCCGCGCTTTTCCCGTTCCTATGCCGAGGCGCTGGCGCTTCGGGGGATCAACACGGACCTGCGCATCCTGCCGGGGCGCACCGGATCGCTGATCGATGACCCGCAGGTACTGGAAGCGACGCAGCGGATGGCCGCCCGGCTGCCGAGGGATGCAAAGTGACGAGCGGCGTCATTCGCATTGCGCTGATGCGCCTGCCGCACGGCCACGGCCTGCCGCTGCCCGCCTATGCGACGGAAGGTGCAGCGGGCATGGACATCGTGTCGGCCGAGGATGTGATGCTGGCCCCGGGCGCGCGCCATGCCGTGGCGACCGGACTGGCCATCGCCATTCCGGACGGGTTCGAGGTTCAGGTGCGTCCCCGGTCGGGCCTGGCGTTGAAGCATGGCGTGACCTGCCTCAACACGCCCGGCACGATCGACAGCGATTATCGCGGCGAGGTAAAGGTGATCCTTGCCAATCTTGGCGATCAGCCCTTTGCCATTGCCCGCGGCGACCGGATCGCTCAGCTGGTGGCCGCTCCGGTTCAGCGCGCGGCGTTCGACGAAGTCGCCAGCCTTGAC
Organism: Sphingomonas sp. BGYR3; assembly: GCF_025153455.1. Classification (NCBI taxonomy): domain Bacteria; kingdom Pseudomonadati; phylum Pseudomonadota; class Alphaproteobacteria; order Sphingomonadales; family Sphingomonadaceae; genus Sphingomonas; species Sphingomonas sp. BGYR3. Next base: position 2,386,587 of record NZ_JANZNT010000001.1, read on the forward strand.
GACACGGCGCGCGGCACCGGCGGCTTTGGATCGACGGGGGTGCAGGGATGATCCGTCTGCTGTCCGCCGCGGCCCTTGCCGCACAGGCCCAGGGGCTGACCCTGCCGATCGACTGGGATGCGCTGCCGCCGCTGCCCTATCGCACCGTGCCGCCGGTCACCCCGGATATGACCAGTTATGTCGCGGGCGAGATTCAGTCCGGCCGCTGTCCGCAGGCCCCAATCCTGTTGGGTCGCCGGATGGTGCGCGCCGATGTCGCCGTGCTGCTGGATGACGAGGGCAATGTCCGCGCCACCATTCCGCGCGCGATCAAATGCGCGACGGTCGAACAATATGCGGCCGGCATCGTCGCCAGCGCCGCGCGCAACAACCTGTTGCCGCGGGCCCAGGGCGCACCCGGCTGGTACCGGGCCAGCATCACCTTCGACTGGGCGGCATGAGCCTGTCCGATGCCGAGCTTCAGCGTTATGCCCGCCATCTGATCCTTCGCGAGATTGGCGGGGCGGGGCAGGCCGCGCTGAAGGCGGCGCGGGTCATGGTGATCGGCGCGGGCGGGATCGGATCGCCGGTCATCCAGTACCTGGCCGCAGCCGGCGTCGGGCGCATCGTCATCGTCGATGACGACCGGGTCGATCTGTCCAACCTGCAGCGCCAGACGATCTTTGCCACCGCCGATATCGGCCAGCCAAAGGCGGAGGCCGCGCGGGATCGGGCATTGGCGATCAATCCCGAAATTACGGTGGAGGCGATGGTGCGCCGCATGGATGCGGCCAGCATCGATGCGGTTGAGGGCATGACGGTCGTCATCGACGGCACCGACAGTTTCGCCACGCGCTTGCTGGTCGCCGATGCATGTCTGCGCCACCATGTCCCGCTGGTTTCCGCCGCTGTGGGGCAATTCGACGGCCAGCTGGCCGTGTTTCGGGGGTGGGAGGCGGACAAGCCCTGTTACCGGTGCTGGGTGGGTGGCGATCCCGACCGGCCGGACGTCAGCTGTGCCGATCAGGGCGTGCTGGGCGCGATGACCGGCGTGATGGGCAGCATGGCGGCGATCGAGGCGGTGCGGCAGATCGCGCCGTTCGGCACCGATCCGGCCGGAAAGCTGCTGATCGCCGATGCGCTGGATTTCCGCTTTCGCACGCTGTCGCTGCCCAAGGATCCGGGGTGCCCGTCATGCGGCGCGGCCTGACCCTGATCGTTGCGGGGGACGACCCCCAGCGGTTCGACGCAGCCGTCGCGGTTGCAGCGGCAGAGGCGGCGATTGGCGGTACCGTGCGGCTCTATGCCCATCGGATGGCCGTGATGCGGCTGTCCGATGCCATGCTGGTTGAGGCGATGGACGGCGGCGTCGCGGTCATCGCCTGTCAGACCGGCCTGGCCGAGGCGGGCATCGATCTGTCCACGCTGGATCCCCGGATCGAGGGCGGAGGCATGGTCGGGCTGTTGCTCGCCCTGGGCGACGATCGGCTGGTCCTTGTCTGACCGGCATTGCGCCATATGTCGGGTCCGGCCTATGGCGCGGGCATGGCATTCGCATTCCTCTCCGCGCTGATCGCGCTCGTTTCCCCCAGCAAGGATAAGCCCGTGTCCGATACCGCACCCATACAGGCCGGCGAGGCCACCCGGATCATCGAATCCGAAATCGGCACCGGGGCGGAGGCACAGCCCGGGCGCATGGTTCGCGTGCATTATACCGGATGGCTGCTGACCGACGGCGCGCGCGGCAAGAAGTTCGACAGCTCCCTGGACCGCGGCGAGCCGATTGCCTTTCCGCTGGGCACCGGCCGCGTGATCCGTGGCTGGGACCTGGGCATCAACGGCATGAAGGTGGGCGGCAAGCGCACGCTGGTGATCCCGGCCGTCGATGGCTATGGCGTGCGCGGCGCGGGCGGTGTGATCCCGCCGGGCGCTGACCTGATCTTTGACGTCGAACTGGTCGGCGTCGACTGACCCGGGGGGGCTTAGCGGGCATTTAACCTTGTGCCGCTAATCCCGCGGGCCATGACCCAGCCCAAAATCCTCGTCATCTTTGGCACCCGTCCGGAAGCCATCAAGATGTTTCCGGTCGTCCATGCGCTGCGCGCGCAGGGCGGGATGGACGTGCGCACGTGCATCACGGCGCAGCATCGCGGCCTGCTGGATCAGGTGATGGCGATTGCCGGGCTGGTGCCCGATATCGACCTTGACCTGATGGAGCCGGGCCAGACGCTGGACCGGCTGACCGCGCGGCTGCTGACCGGGCTGGGGGAGGTGATGGATGCCGAGCGGCCCGACCGGGTCGTGGTGCAGGGCGATACCGCCACCGCGATGGTCGGCGCGCTTGCCGCCTATTACCGCAAGGTGCCGGTAGCTCATGTCGAGGCTGGCCTGCGGTCGGGCGATATCTGGCAACCCTGGCCAGAGGAAGTGAACCGCCGCATCGTCGCGCCGATCGCGGACCTGCATTTCGCGCCCACCGAAACGGCGGCAGCGGCGCTGCGCCGGGAAAATATCGATCCCGCGACGATCCATGTCACCGGCAACACGGTGATCGACGCGCTGCACGCGACGCGCGACCGGATAGCGGCTGATCCGGGCCTGGCCGCTGGCCTTGATGCAATCGAGGCGCGCTTTGCCGACAAGCGGCTGGTGCTGGTCACCACCCATCGGCGCGAAAACTTTGGCGACGGCATGGCCCAGATTGCCGCCGCCATCGGCCGGATTGCCGATCGGCCCGACACGGCCGTGCTGTTTCCCGTCCATCCCAATCCCAATGTCGTCAGCGTGATGAACGCGATGCTGGGCGAACGGCCCAATGTCGCGCGCATCGATCCGCTGGATTATCCGCATTTCATCCGGGCGCTGGGGATGGCGCACATCGTCCTGACCGACAGCGGCGGCGTTCAGGAAGAAGCGCCCGCGCTGGGCAAGCCCGTGCTGGTGATGCGCGAGACGACCGAGCGGCCGGAGGGGGTGGAGGCGGGCACCGCAAGACTGGTTGGCCCCAATGCCGACCGGATCGTTTCCGAAATCTCAACCCTTCTGGACGATAGCCATGCCTATCAGGCCATGGCGCGCGCCCACAATCCGTTTGGCGACGGCCATGCCTCGGCACGGATTGCGGAGACGATTGCCCATGGGTTCGGACAATGACCTGAACGTCTGCGTTCTGGGGCTGGGCTATATCGGCCTGCCCACCGCAGCGGTGATCGCCCGGTCCGGGGCCCGCGTCCTTGGCGTGGACGTGCATCAGTCGGTCGTGGACACCGTCAATTCGGGCAGGGTGCATATCGAGGAAATCGACCTGGACGGCCTGGTATCGGGCGTCGTTGCGCGCGGCCTGCTTCGCGCGTCGATGCAGGTGGAGCCGTCCGACGTGTTCGTCATCGCGGTGCCGACGCCGTTCAACGAGGATCACGCCCCCGATATCGGGTATGTCCTGCAGGCCGCGACCAATGTCGCCGCGGTGCTGAAAACCGGCGACACGGTCATCCTCGAATCCACATCGCCCGTGGGCACGACGGAGGAGGTGGCAAAGCTGCTTTCCGGGCTGCGCCCCGATCTGAAGGTGCCGGGGCATTGCATGGGCACGCCGGATGTTGCCATCGCCTATTGCCCCGAACGCGTGCTGCCCGGCCGCATCCTGGTCGAACTGATCGACAATGACCGGGTGATCGGCGGCATCACGCCCCGCTGCGCGCGCAAGGCGCTGCAATTCTATCGCCGGTTCGTGCGCGGTGCGTGCGTGACCACGACCGCGCGGGCGGCAGAGATGACCAAGCTGACCGAAAATGCGTTCCGCGACGTCAACATCGCGTTTGCCAACGAATTGTCGCTGATCACGGACAGGCTGGGCATTGATGTGTGGGAGGTGATCCGGCTGGCCAACCGCCATCCGCGGGTCAACATCCTGTCGCCCGGCCCCGGCGTCGGCGGCCATTGCATCGCGGTGGATCCGTGGTTCATCGTCCATTCCGACCCCGAAAACGCGCGGATGATCCGCACCGCGCGGCAGGTGAACGATGGCAAGACGGAATACACCATTGCACAGGCAAACGATGTGATCGCGTCCCTGCCCGGTGCGCCGGTCGCCTGTCTGGGCCTGGCGTTCAAGGCGAACATCGACGATTTCCGGGAAAGCCCGGCGCTGAAGGTCGCATCGGAACTGGCCCGTCACCATGGCAGCCGCGTGCGCATCGTCGAGCCTTATGCGACCGAACTGCCCCGCGCATTCGACGGCACGGGCGCGACCCTGATCGATGTGGACGAGGCGATCGAAAGCTGTCCGATCTTCATCGTGCTGGTCGATCACGACGTGTTCAAATCCGTCCCGCTGGACGAACGGCGCGGCAAGATCGTGTATGACACGCGCGGCATCTGGCCCGATCAGCCGCGGCCGGTGACGGACCCCGTCCCGCTAAAGCTGGCGGTTTGACCGAAAGGGGGTGCGACCCCCCTTTGCCACCCGATGCTAGACCTGAAGACCCATGGCGTCCTGCGCCTCGCGCAGGGTTGGCGCGGCAAGCGCGTTTGCGCGGGCGGCCCCTTCTGCCAGCGCAGCACCGATCGCTGCCCGGTCTGACAGCAGCGCGGTCATCCGGTCGCGGATCGGACCAAGCGTCGCGATCATCAGATCGGCCAGCGCGGGCTTGAACTGGCCAAATCCCTGTCCGGCAAATTCGCCCAGCACATCGGTCGGCGCGCGCCCGGCCAGCGCGGCATAGATGGTCACCAGGTTCTTTGCCTCTGCCCGGCCCTCAAGCCCCGCCATCTCGCCCGGCAGCGGCTCGGCATCGGTGCGCGCCTTGCGGCATTTCTGGGCGATCACGTCGTCGCTGTCGATCAGGTTGACGCGCGAGGCATCGGAGGGGTCGGATTTCGACATCTTGGCGCTGCCGTCGCGCAAGCTCATGACGCGGGGCGCCGCCGATCCGATCATTGGTTCGGGCAGGGGAAACAGCTCGACCGCGAAATCGGTGTTGAACTTGGTGGCGATGTTGCGGGCCAGTTCCAGATGCTGTTTCTGATCCTCGCCCACCGGCACATGGGTCGCCTTGTAAACCAGCACATCCGCGGCCTGAAGCACCGGATAGGTGAACAGGCCGACGCTTGCGCCCTCGCTGTTCTTGCCCGCCTTGTCCTTCCACTGCGTCATCTTGTTCAGCCAGCCCATGCGCGCGGTGCCGCCCAACAGCCAGCAAAGCTCGCTGTGCGCGGGCACGCGGGCCTGGTTGAACAGGATCGATTTGGCCGGATCGATGCCGGCGGCCATCAGCGCGGCGGCCATCTCGATTGTCGCATTGGCCAGCGCCGCCGGTTCCTGATGCACGGTCAGGGCGTGCAGGTCGGCAAGGAAGAACAGCGACTGGCCACCGCCGGACGCTACCTGATCCTGCATCGCCACCCATTGCTTGATGGCGCCCAGATAGTTGCCGAGGTGGAGATTGCCGGTGGGCTGGATGCCGGAAACGACGCGCATGGTGTGAAAATCAATCCTCTGTCGGTTTGGTGGCGCGCCCCCGGCGCGCGAGCAGGGCACGAAGCTCTGTCGGGCTGAAGGCACCCGTGACGATGCTGGCGATGCCATAAACCAGGCATCCGGCCGCGACCAGCGCCGCCATGCCCACGATGCGCACCCACAATTCGCCGGTCGTCCAGGGGGCGACGATCCGATCGAGCCAGAACAGCGCACCGCCCATCAGCAGCGCCGCCAGCGCCAGCCGGGGCAGGCGGCGGCGCAACTGGGCATCAGCCTCGAAATCCCCGCGCTTGCGCAGGGTGCGATAGAGCAGGACGACGTTGACCAGCGCCGCCAGCGTGGTGGCCAGCGGCGGCCCGACATGGCCGATCGTCGGGATCAGGGCGAGGTTGCCGATGATGTTCACCCCGATCGAGATGGTCGCATAGCGCATGGGCGTGCGCGTATCCTGACGTGCGTGATAGGCCGGCGTCAGCAGCTTGATCAGGACATAGGCGGGCAGGCCGAGCGAGAATGCGCCCAGCGCCAGCGCGGTGGCGCGCGTGTCGTCCGATCCGAACACGCCATGCTGGAACAGCGCCCGCACAATGGGTTCGCCGGCAACGACCAGCGCGACGGCGGCGGGCAGGGTGAGCAGCAGGGCAAGCTCGATCCCCCGGTTCTGCGTCGCCATCGCCTCTGCATGATCGCCGCCGCTCAACTGACGCGACAAGGTGGGCAGCAGGATGGTGCCCAGCCCGATGCCGATGATGCCGAGCGGCAGGTCGGACAGGCGATTGGCGTAATAGATATGGCTGATCGACCCGGCATCGAGCAGGCTGCCCGCAAGCGCGGTCGAGATCACCAGATTGATCTGCACCGCACCCGCACCGACCGCTGCGGGCAGGATCAGGCGGCCCAGCTCGCGCATCTGCGGCGTGATGGTCGGCAGACGAAGGCGAAGCGACACGCCAGAGGCGCGGCATACCCAGATCAGCCAGCCCAGTTGCAGCACGCCCCCGGCCGTGACCGCCAGTGCCTGCACCCGTGCGGTTTCAAACGGGTCCGCGCCGTGGAAGAAGACCAAGGCGGACACCATCGACACGTTGAGCAGGATCGGCGCGGCCGCATTGGCCCAGTAACGGTCGATCGAATTGAGGATGCCGCCCAGCAGCGAGGTGAGCGAGATCAGCATCAGATAGGGAATGGTGATCCGCGACAGCTCGACCGCATAGGCGAACTGTGCCGGGCTGGGGTCATCGAACCCGCCCGACAGCACCCAGGTCAGCGGCCATGCGGCGACCAGCATCACCGCGGTCATGGCCAGCAGGATGGGGAACAGCAGTGCCAGCGCCTGTTCGGCGAACAGCAACCCGGCGGGTCGGCCGCCGCCCTCCGCCACCTGACGGTTGAACATCGGGACGAAGGCGGCCGAAAACGCGCCTTCGGCGAACAGGGCGCGAAACATGTTTGGCAACCGGAACGCGACGAGAAACGCGTCCGAGGCAAAGCCCGCGCCCACGAAAGCCGCCTGAAGCGTATCCCGGCCAAGCGCCAGGACCCGGCTGGCCAGCGTCAGGCCGCCGACGGATCCCAGCGATTTGGCGAGGCCCATCGGGCGGCTCTCCGGACGGGCCGGTCAGGCCTGGCCGCTGGTCGGAAACTCGCCGCCAATTTCTCCGCCCTGACCGCCCTGGGCCGCTGCCTGTTGCAGGTACAGCGCGCCAAAGTCGATCGGTTCCAGCAGCAGCGGCGGGAATCCGCCGTCGCGCACCTGATCGGCCAGCACGCGGCGGGCGAACGGGAACAGGATGCGGGGTGCCTCACCCAGCAGGAACGGCTGAAGATGCTCGTCGGGGATGTTGCGCAGGGCGAACAGGCCGGCAAAGGACAGGTCGACCAGATACATCACGCGGCCGTCGACTTCGGCCCGCGCCTCGATCTTCAGCACGACCTCGTGCACGCCCTCGCCCAGCTGGCCGGCACCGATGTTGAACTGGACATCCAGCTTGGGCTGGCCGTCCTGAACTTGATAAATGGCGGGCGCGTTCGGATTTTCGAAGGAAAGGTCCTTCACATATTGCGAAATGACGCTTGCCGACGGAGCGGTGTCTGCACCGTTCGCCACGGGCTCGCCAGCCACGCCATTGTCCTCAATTTCCATCGAACTTTTCCTTGTCGTCCCTGAAAAGGCCGTCCGGCGATCCCGCTCCCCCGGCCAAGAGCGCCGCGACTAGCAGGGGCGGCGGCCGAGTTCAACGGTCGCGGGAACCGGATCGGCGCAAGGTTCATTTGAAACCCGCGGCGCTTCTGCCTATGTTGGACGCATCATGACCGGTGGACCCATCCTTTTCATTGTGCTGCTCGCCATGGTTGCGGGCTTCCTGGCGCTGCGCCTGTATTCGGTTCTGGGCAAGCGGACGGGGCACGAACAACCTCTGCCCAAGCCTGCGGAAGAGCGCGTTGCCATGCCACAGCCGCAGCGGCCGGTGGATCAGCCCGCCGATCTGCGCGAGCCGGCGCAGCGGTTGATGGAGCCTCAAGCCGAGCGCGGGATGCGGGCGATCATCGACGCGGATGCACGGTTCGACGCCGCACAGTTCCTGACCGGTGCGCGCTCCGCCTATTCCATGATCCTCGACGCCTACTGGAAGGGCGACCGCGAAACGCTGACCTGGCTGGTCGAGGATGATGTGCGCGAAGGGTTCGATGCAGCGATCGCGGATCGCGAGGCGGCCGGCCATGTGCTCGACAACCGCGTCGTCGCCATCGAAAACGCGGTCATCACCGATGCGCGGGTGGAATCGGGCGTCGCCGAGATCACCGTTCGCTTCGATGCCGATATCGCCGCGGTGACGCGCGACAAGGAAGGGAATGTGGTGGCCGGTTCGCTGTCCGACGCCGTGCAGACCCACGATATCTGGACGTTCAGCCGCCGCCTGCGCAGCGACGATCCGAACTGGAAACTCAGCGAAACCGACGAAGCCTGAACCGGCAGGAGTGTAGCGCGCCATGACGAACGGGGGACGGGCGTCGCTGGCGGCCATGGCGATGATGGCCGCGATGCTGACGCTGCCCGGCTGTGCGGCAACATTGGTCCCTCGCCCCGATACCCCGTCAACTGCAGCGCGCCCGCCCGCCGGGACACGTCCGGCCACTCGCCCGCAGGTCCCCGAACAGTCCACCACGCGCCAGCCAGCCGCGCGTCAGCCGGTTGCGGCGACGCCGATCGCCCCCGCAATCGCGCCAGCGGTCGATGCCAGCATCACCACCGCCGCTGCGGCCACCCTGACCCCCGGCCCGGCGATCGACAGCCTGCCGATCAGTGAGAGCGTTGCGGCCCGCGCGCTGGCCGCGTTTCGCATTTCCTGCCCCTCGCTGATCCGGCGGACCGATGCGTCCGGCCTGACCCGCGGTGCGGACTGGCAACCGGCCTGTTCGGCGGCGGCCGGGGCCAGCGACGCCCGCCGGTTCTTTGCCGAGCGGTTCGAGACGGTTCAGGTGGCGGACGGCAAGGCATTTGCCACCGGATATTACGAGCCGGAAATCGCCGGATCGCGGCGGCAGGAGGGGCCGTACCAGACCCCGGTCTATGCCCGCCCGACCGATCTGGTCGATGTTGCGCTGGGCGATTTCAGCGATGACCTGAAGGGCAAGACCATCCGGGGCCGGGTGCAGGGAACCAGCCTGGTCCCCTATCACGACCGCACCGCGATCGAGGAAGGCGCGCTGGCCGGACGCGGGCTGGAAATCGGCTGGGCCGCCGATCCCATTGAGCTGTTCTTCCTGCAAATTCAGGGATCGGGCCGGTTGCGCCTGCCCGATGGCGGCGTCCTGCGCATCGGCTATGCCGGGCAGAACGGCCGCACCTATACCGGCATCGGCGCGCTGATGCGGGATCGCGGCCTGCTGGCCCCCGGTCAGGCGTCGATGCAGGGCATCATGCAATGGCTGCGCGAACATCCGGAGGAAGGCCGCGCGCTGATGCGCGAGAACAAGAGCTATGTCTTTTTCCGCGAACTGACCGGGCCGGGTCCGCTTGGCGCGCTGGGCCTGCCGGTCACCGGACAGGCGAGCGTTGCCGCCGATCCCAAATTCGTGCCGCTGGGCGCGCCCGTCTTCCTGTCGATGGACCGGACGGATGCCACAGGATTGTGGGTTGCACAGGATACCGGCGGCGCGATTCGCGGGCCGAACCGCTTCGATACCTTCTGGGGCGCGGGCGACGATGCGCGGGCGATTGCGGGCGGCATGTCGGCCCGCGGCACCGCCTTTATCCTGGTGCCGCGCGGCACGATTGCGCGGGTCCGGGGCGGCAATGCGGCGCCTTGACCCGGCAGAGGCCGCGCTCTGGGCAAAGGTGATGGCGAGCGTGCGGCCGCTGCGCGCAGCACGGATCGCCGTCGTCCCGCCGCCGCCACCGCCATTGCCGCCCGCTGCCGATTTCGCCCCCGCCAGCCATCGCCCGCCAAAGGGGCGGGTGCCGCTGCCCCGCCCGGTCGCCCCGCCCGCGCCACCGCCGCGCAGCATCGACGGATCGCTGGACGGCGGATGGGAACGCCGCATCGCGCGGGGACAGTTGCTGCCCGACAGCAGCATCGACCTGCACGGCCATAGCCTGGCCGAGGCGCACCGGGTGCTGGACGACGGACTGGCCCGCGCCATCGCGCGCGGCGACCGGGTGCTGCTGCTGATCACCGGCCGTCCGCCGCGCCCCGAATCCGAACGGCCCCATGCGCGCGGCGCCATCCGTGCTGCCGTCCGCGACTGGCTGGCCATGTCGCGCCATGCCGATGCGATTGCGGCGGTGCGGGGCGCTCATCCCCGGCACGGCGGGGCGGGCGCACTGTACATCGTCCTGCGCCGCGGAACGATACACCGTTCAGGCTGAGCGAAAGCAGTTCTGATCCAGAAACGAAAATCTGGCTGAACGTCGTGTTTTTTTAACTCTTTCCGACGATATTTCCGCATTGGTCGGGGGCCGTTCGGGCGCACCGCCGCCGGGATAGCCATCGACGACGATGACAGGCCATTCGCTCAGAGTTCGCGCGATCGCATTCGCGCTGGGCGCTGGCGCGCTGGTTTTCATCCTGGCGCTGGTGGCGACGGGTGCTGGCATCACGCCGGATGGCGCGGGGCGTGCGCTGATCGCGGCGACCATTTGTGGTGCGATGTGCTGGGCCTTCGCCGAACATACGCTGGCCGGGACCGCCGCCGCGCTCGACACCGCGATCCAGAGACTGCGCCAGGCAGCCGATGGCGACCTGACCGCGCCGGTGCCCGAACAGATCGACCGCGCCGTACCGGGTCTGGCCCAGACGATGCGGGAATTGTTCGATCAGGTGGGCAGCAACCTGAACAGTGCCGAACGGCTTGCGCTGTTCGATGCGGTCACCGGCCTGCCCAACCGGCTGCATTTCCGCCGGACCTGCGACCGGTTGCTGGAAACGCTGTCCGACGACGGGTCGTCGGCGCTGTTTTTCATCGACCTTGACCGGTTCAAACTCGTCAACGACACGCTGGGCCATGCGTCGGGCGACATCCTACTGAGCATGGTGGCACAGCGGCTGCGCGACGTTGCGGGCCGGTTTGCCGGGATGGCGGACGACGGAAGTGCGGCGCATCCGCTGATCGGCCGGCTGGCCGGTGATGAGTTCACCCTGTTCTTTCCGGTCGTCAGCGATGCGGCCGATGCCCTGCGGATCGGCCATGGCATCCATGCCGAACTGATCCAGCCATTCGATGTCGAGGGGCAGGATGTGCGGATTGGCGCATCGGTTGGTGTCGCCCTGCGCCCCCGTCACGGCCAGATGCTGGCCGAATTAATGCGGGCCGCCGACATGGCGATGTACCGGGCGAAGGGCGATGGCCGCAGCCGGGTGGCGCTCTATACCGACGAAATGGCGCTGGCCGCCGAAACGCGGATGCAGCTGGAACGGGACCTGCGCGACGCCGTCGAACACGATGCATTCAGCCTGTATTTCCAGCCGCAGATCGCGGCAAAGGATGGCCGCGTTGTCGGGGCAGAGGCCCTGCTGCGCTGGCGCCATGCCGATGGCGTCCGCCTGCCGACCGAGTTCATCGCCTGTGCCGAGGAAACCGGCCTGATCGTCAAGATCGGCAACCGGGTGGTGGATGAGGTGGCGGAAACGATCGCCCGCTGGGCCCGGATCGGCATCGAGCAGCGGATGGCCGTCAACATCAGCCCGCGACAGATCGATCACGCGACCTTTTTCCGCCGGTTGCGCAGCGCGCTGAGGGCGGCGGGCGCGCCGGCCGGCCTGCTGGAACTGGAAATCAGCGAAACGCTGGCCATGACGTGCAGCGATGATGTGATCAGTGCGATCCGCGCGCTGCGCGAGGATGGAGCGACGGTCGCGATCGACGATTTCGGCACCGGCTATTCCAACCTGGCCCGTCTGCGCGAGTTGCCGGTGGACCGGGTGAAGCTGGATACCAGCATCGTGGAGCATGTCGCGGTCCGCACCGAGGCGCGGGCCATCGCGCAGGCGGTCATCGGCCTGATCCACGGGCTGGGCTGTACGGCGGTGGCAGAGGGGATCGAGGACGAAGCACAGCGCGACGTCCTGCGCGTCATCGGGTGCGAGGTGCTGCAGGGCTATGCCATCGCCCCGCCGATGGACGAGGTGACGTTCATGCGCTGGGTCGCGGCCCAGCCGTCGATCAGGATGCCGCGGCCAGCGCTTCGCGCGTGATATCGGCGTAGATCGCGGTCAGCGCGGTCAGATCCTGAAGCGCCACAGCCTCGTCCAGCTTGTGCATGGTGGCGTTCAGCAATCCGAATTCGATGGTCGGCGCGATCCGCGACAGGAACCGGGCATCGGACGTGCCGCCGGTCGTCGACAGTTCTGGCCGGATGCCCTGGTGCCGCTCGATCACATCGGCGACCAGCGTGGACAGCGCGCCCGGCGGGGTCAGGAACGCCTCACCCGACACGACGGGCCGCACGATCGCCTCTGGCGCATGGGCATGGACGACGGACCGGATCCGCTCGCCCAGCCCGTCGCCGGTGTGCAGATCGTTGAACCGGATCGACAGGCGCGCCGACGCCGCGGCCGGGATCACATTGGTGGCCGGGTTGCCGACGGTGATGTCCGTCACCTCGATATTCGACGGCTGAAACCAGTCGGTCCCGGCGTCCAGCGCGATCGCGTCGATTGCCGACAGTGCGGCGATCAGGCGCGGGATCGGATTGTCGGCCAGATGCGGATAAGCGACATGGCCCTGCCGCCCCGGCACGTCGATCCAGATATTGACGGAGCCGCGCCGCCCGATCTTTACCATGTCGCCCAGCCGGGCGACGCTGGTCGGCTCGCCCACCAGGATGGCGTCGGGGGCCAGGCTGCGCTCGCCCATCCGGTCGATCAGTGCGCGCGTGCCGAAAACCGCCGGCCCTTCCTCGTCCCCGGTGATGATCAGGCTGACCGTGCCGGCATCGGCCGGTACCTGTCCGGCGGCGGCGACGAAGGCGGCGATTGCGCCCTTCATGTCCACTGCACCCCGCCCATGCAACAGGTCGCCGCGCACCTGCGGCTCGAACGGATCGCTGGCCCAGCCCTGGCCCGGCGGCACGACGTCCAGATGCCCGGCAAAGGCGAAATGCCGCCCGCCGGTGCCGCGCACGGCCAGCAGGTTTTCCACCGGTCCATCGGGTGCGTGACCGCTGACGAACCGTTCCACGGCAAATCCAAGCGGCAGCAGGGCCGCCTCCAGCACATCGAACACCGTGCCGGTGGCCGGAGTGATGCTTGGCGCGGCGATCAGCGCCTTGGTCAATTCGATGGGATCGGGCAGCATGGCCGCACCGTTAGCGCAGGATAAGCCGATGCCCAAGCTGGACCTTGATGCCATGCCGCAAACCAATGCGACCGGTTATCCGCCGCCATTCGATACTGCGGTCGAGGGGCGATGGTATCGCCGCCTGGCGCCCGTAGCGGGCCTGACCCATATCGGGGCCAGCCATGTCGTCCTGAAACCGGGGGCATGGTCGTCGCAGCGCCACTGGCATCGGGGGGAGGACGAGCTGGTCGTGATGCTGGCCGGCGAAGCGGTGCTGATCGACGATCACGGCGAAACCGTGCTGCGGCCCGGCGACATTGCCGCGTTTCCAGCGGGGGAGGAAAACGGGCATCACCTGATCAACCGCAGCGATGCCCATTGCGTGTTCATTGCCATCGGCGCGGGCGACCGGACGGCGGGCGGCAGTTATTCCGACATCGACATGACGTTCACGGCCGACGGCTATCAGCGGAAAGACGGCACGCCCTACCCAGACCCGCGCCTGCGATAGGTCAGCCCTGAACCACGCCTTCGAACTTTTCGATCACCCAGTCCTCGGCCTGGGCGCAGGCGATCCAATCCTGCATCCACGGATGGGTCAGGACGGCGTGCATATAGGCGGGGGCAAAGCGCGCGACGGGCAGCGAATAGGTGACGAGCCGCGTCACCACCGGCGCGAACATCGCGTCTGCCGCGCTGAAATCGCCGAACAGAAATTCGCCATCGCCGCCGAACCGGGCGCGGGCCTGTGCCCACAGTTCCATGATGCGCTGAATATCCTGAAGCACATCGTCATCGGGTTTTTGCGGGGGATAGACCTGGCGGACATTCATGCTGTGCTTGCGGCGCAGCGCCGAAAAGCCGGAGTGCATTTCCGCCGCCATCGACCGCGCCATGGCGCGCGCGGCGGGATCGGCGGGCCAGAACCGGCCATTGCCCGATTTCTCGTTCAGATATTCGACGATCGCCAGGCTGTCCCACACGACGACATCGCCGTCCCACAGGATCGGCACCTTGCCCGACGACGGCGCGAACTCGTCCCCTTCGCGCCGCTGGTCCCATTCGGCGTCGTACAGCGGCACCACGACCTCCTCGAACGGCAGGCCGGACAGCTTGCAGGCAAGCCAGCCGCGCATGGACCAGGAGGAATAGGCCTTGTTGCCGATGTAAAGCTTGAGCATCGCACGGGCTTAGCCGCGCGGGGGACGGGGGGCAACCGCCGCGCGCCGTTGGGCGGAGAGCGGGGCCGGGGGGCGCGAAGCCGCCCGGCCAGCGACGGTCAGGCGGTCACAGCCTCAATCACCGCGGCGCGCAATTCAGGGATGCCCATGCCCTTTTCGGACGAGGTGGGGATGATTTCCGGATGCGCGGCGGGACGCTTCCTTGCCTCCGCCTCGGTGCGGGCAAGGACGGCGGCCAGGTCGGTCGCCTTTACCTTGTCCGCCTTGGTCAGCACGATGCGATAGCTGACCGCTGCCTTGTCCAGCATGTCCAGCATCTCGGTATCCACGTCCTTGATGCCGTGCCGCGAATCGATCAGCACCAGTGCGCGTTTCAGCACGGGGCGACCGCGCAGGAAATCATTCACCAGATAGCGCCAGCGGCGGACCATGTCCTTTGGCGCCTTGGCAAAGCCATAGCCGGGCATGTCGACCAGCCGGAAGAACAGCGGATTGCCGACGTCGAAATAGTTCAGCTCCTGCGTCCGACCCGGCGTCACCGACGTGCGGGCAAGCGAGGTCCGACCGGTCAGCGCGTTGAGCAGCGACGATTTGCCGACATTCGACCGGCCGGCAAAGGCGATTTCCGGCACCGTTGCATCGGGCAGGAATTCAAGCGCGGGCGCCGATTTCAGGAACGTGATCGGCCCGGCAAAGATGCGCCGCGCTTTCTCGATCGCCGCTGCCCGCGCCGCTTCCTCCTCCGCCGTCATGCCGGTTTCTGCTTGAGCGCCGGATGCCGGGAATACAGCCATTGCTGCTGGGCGATGGTCAGCAGGTTCGACGTGATCCAGTAGATCTGAAGCCCCACGGCGAACGGCGCCATCATGAACATCAGCATCCACGGCATGATCGCGAACACCTGTTTCTGCACCTCGTCCATCGGCGCGGGGTTCAGGCGGAACTGCGCCCACATCGAAATGCCGAGCAGGATCGGAATAACGCCGATGGCCAGGAAGCCGGGCGGCGTGAAATCGAGCAGGCCGAACAGGTTGACCGGCGTCAGCGGATCGGGCGCGGACAGATCCTTGATCCACAGCGCAAACGGCTGGTGCCGCATTTCGATCGCCAGGATCAGCACCTTGTACAGCGCGAACAGGATCGGAATCTGGATCAGGGTCGGCAGGCATCCGGCCAGCGGATTGACCTTTTCCGTCTTGTACAGCTCCATCATCTTTTGCTGCAGCTGGACCTTGTCGTCCTTGTACCGTTCCTGCAGCGCCTTCATCTTGGGCTGCACCGCGCGCATCGCCGCCATGCTGGCAAACTGTTTCTGCGCGATCGGGAACAGCAGCAGGCGGATGGTCAGCGTCAGCAGGATGATCGCCACGCCGAAATTATGCACGTTGGTGAAAATCCAGTGCAGGAAGTGGAAGATCGGCTTTTCCAGGATTTCGAACCAGCCCCAGTCGATGGCGCGGCCGAAATGGGGGATCCCGCCCTGTTCCTCGTACCGGTCCAGGATGTTCACTTCCTTGGCACCCGCGAACAGCCGGCTGGTCTGCGTCAGCTGCTGGCCGGGGGCGAGCTGGGCTGCGCTGGCGGGTTCGGTATCCACCTGGAACGACCGCTCGCCCGCCGAAATCAGGCGCAGTTCCGATGCCACCTTGGGATCGGGAATGACGGCAGTCAGCCAGTAATGATCGGTGAACCCGGCATAGCCGCCGCGCGTCTCGAACCGCGTCGCCGTGGGCGTCACCGCATCGTAATTGATGTAGTTCGCCTGTTCGGTGGTCGCGGCGATGGCGCCGACATGGGCCGTCCACTGATCGACATCGGCGGATTTTTCGGCGCGGCTCAGATAGCTGAACGGCACGACCTGAACCGGCTGGCCGCCGGCATTGCCCACCGTCTGCGTCGCGGTGAACATATAGGCATCGTCGACCGCCAGCTGGATGCGATAGACCTGAGCGCCCACGCGCGCGCTGAGCGTCACGGGCTGGCCCGGCTTCAGCGTCGGCGCGCTCGCCTGCCACACGGTGTTCGCGTCCGGGGCGGCAAGGCCGGTGCCGCGCCAGCCAAAGCCGGCGAAATACGCCTTTTCGGTGCCGGAGGGCGAAAACAGCCGGATGGGCGGGCTGTTCTTGTCGACCGTCTGATCATAGCGGGTCAGCACAAGGTCGTCGATCCGCGCGCCCTTCAGGTTGATCGACCCCTTCAGCGTCGGCGTGTCGATGGCGACGCGCGGCGTTTCGGCAAGGACGGCATTGCGATCGCGAATCGCGCCCGGCGTGTTCGCGGCAGGGTCGGCAGACGGGTCGGGCTTGGCCACGCGCTCGCCGCCCGCGATCACCTCGGTCGGCCGGGTGACGGCGCTGGGATAGACGAAGCGGACGATCGGTTCCCAGGCAAACAGGATCAGCGCCGCGATCACGGCAAAGATCAGGAAATTCTTCTGTTCTTGTTTCACCAGTCAGTCCCTGCTTGGCGCTTATGGCACCGGATCATGGCCATGGCCGCCCCATGGATGGCATCGCGCAATACGCCGCATTGCCAGCCATCCACCCTTTAGCGCCCCATAGCGGGCAAGCGCCTCGATTGCATAGGCCGAACAGGAGGGCGAATAGCGACAGCTGGGTGGCAGGATGAGCGACGGGCCAAGCTGCCACAGCCGGGCCAGCCCCATCAGTGCCTGTGCGGGCAGGGACGGGCGGCTCACGCAGCGGGCGGCCCGGGCCGGGCGCGGGCCAGCGCCTTTTTCAGGTCGGCGACCAGATCGGCATAGGGATGTTCGATCCCCGAATGGCGGCCGATCAGGACGTGGTCGGCACCGGCGATGCCGTGCGTTGCCAGCACCTCGCGCGCCAATGCGCGAAAACGCCGCTTCATGCGATTGCGCACGACGGCGTTTCCCACTTTCTTCGATACGGTATAGCCGATCCGCATGCCCGGATCGCCATCACCCCGGTCGCGCACCAGCAGGAGGAACCCCCGCGTCGGTGCGCGCCTGCCCTGATTCGCGGCGAGGAAATCCGCCCGCCGCGTAAGGACGGTCAGGCCGACAGCTTGTTGCGGCCGCGCGCGCGGCGCGCACGGATCACGTTGCGGCCGCCCGGAGTCGCCATGCGTGCCCGGAAACCGTGACGGCGCGCCCGCACCAGATTGCTCGGCTGAAAAGTCCGCTTCATTGTGCATTCCCGGTAAATCAGAACGAAAAAGGGCCGCCACTCGGACGGCCGTGTTGGGCGCGGCTTTATGCCAGCCTGCCGATAAAGTCAACGCAGAGGGCGATGTCGCCATGCTGGCACAGTTGGGCGCTGTGTATTGCCGGTGCAATACGCCCGCCCCGCTTTTTTCCCCTATGGCCCTCTGGCCAGGATTACGAAACCGGCTAAGCTACTGCAAAACCGGGGCAGGGGGATTGGCCATTGGTCGCGATCGTATCGACAGTGGCCTATCTGGGGCTGGAGGCGCGCAGCGTCGAGGTTCAGGTATCGCTGGCCCCCGGCCTGCCCAATTTCGTCGTCGTTGGCCTGGCGGACAAGGCGGTGGCCGAAAGCCGCGAACGGGTGCGCGCCGCGATCGCCGCCATCGGCCTGTCGCTGCCGCCCAAGCGCATCACCGTCAATCTGTCGCCCGCCGACCTGCCCAAGGAAGGATCGCATTACGACCTGCCCATCGCCATGGCGCTGCTCGCCGCGATGGGCGTGGCGGATGCCGAGACGCTGGGCGATTATGTGATCGTCGGCGAGCTGGGGCTGGACGGACGGGTGGCCCCGTCGCCCGGCGTGCTGCTGGCCGCGCTTCATGCCGCGGCGGAGGGCAAGGCGCTGATCTGTCCGGCGGCGCAGGGTGCAGAGGCCGCCTGGGCCGGATCGGCCGGCGTCGTTCCGGCGGTCGACCTGCTCGGCCTGCTCAACCATCTGAACGGCCTGCAGCTGTTGTCGCCGCCGGAACCGGGCATGGCGGTTGCGCAGGGCGGGGGGCCGGACCTTAATCAGGTCAAGGGGCAGGAAACGGCCAAGCGCGCGCTGGAGATCGCGGCGGCGGGCGGACACAATCTGTTGATGGTCGGGCCGCCTGGTGCGGGCAAATCGCTGATGGCGGCGTGCCTGCCCGGCATCCTGCCGCCGCTCGATTCGGGCGAGGCGCTGGAGGTTTCCATGGTCGCCAGCGTCGCGGGTACGCTGGAGGGCGGGCGGATGACGCGGGTGCGCCCCTTCCGCAGCCCGCATCACAGCGCGTCAATGGCGGCGCTGGTCGGCGGCGGGCTGAAGGCGCGGCCGGGGGAAGTCAGCATGGCGCATCTGGGCGTCCTGTTCCTTGACGAACTGCCGGAGTTTCAGCGAGCGGTCCTCGATTCGCTGCGCCAGCCGCTGGAAACCGGCACGGTCAGCATCGCGCGGGCCAATGCGCACCTGACCTATCCTGCGCGGGTGCAGCTGGTGGCGGCGATGAACCCGTGCCGTTGCGGCCATCTGGGCGA
Organism: Sphingomonas sp. BGYR3; assembly: GCF_025153455.1. Taxonomy (NCBI): domain Bacteria; kingdom Pseudomonadati; phylum Pseudomonadota; class Alphaproteobacteria; order Sphingomonadales; family Sphingomonadaceae; genus Sphingomonas; species Sphingomonas sp. BGYR3. The sequence goes on from NZ_JANZNT010000001.1 coordinate 2,405,470, forward strand.
TCCGGCGCTGGCGTGCAGCCGCGCGCCGCGCTGCGCCGCTGATTATCAGGCCAAGGTATCCGGTCCGCTGCTTGACCGGATCGACCTGCATGTCGAGGTGCAGCCGGTGACTGCCGCCGACCTGATCCTGCCGCCGCCGGTCGAGGGGTCGGCAGAGGTCGGTGCCCGCGTCGCGGCGGCACGCGCCATCCAGCAGCGGCGTTATGCGGACAATCCCGCGCGCACCAATGCGGAGGCGGATGGCGATATCCTGACCGATCATGCAAAGCCCGACGATGCGGGCCGCGACCTGCTGGCCAAGGCGGCGGCAGCGATGCGCCTGTCCGCGCGCGGCTATACCCGCGTCCTGCGCGTGGCCCGCACCATTGCCGATCTGGCCGGATCGGAAACGGTCGGCCGGGTCCATGTGGCCGAGGCGCTGAGTTACCGGCGACAGGCACCGCGTGCCTGACGTGATCCGCTTGCAGCGAGAGCCGCTCTGCGCCACGTTTCTATCGCCGCGCCGGGGGGGGCGGTATCTGGGGGAGAGAGTGAATGGAATGGATGCTGATGCCGCTGAAGCGATACGCGGATTTTCAGGGACGATCGCGCCGCAAGGAATATTGGATGTTCTTTCTCGGCTATCTGATCGTCACGATCCTGCTCGCCGTATTTGGCGGCATCTTCGGATCGACGGGCGATGGCGCGTCAGGGCTGTTCCTGATCCTGTTCGGGATTTTCGTGCTGGCGATCTTCATCCCGGCCCTCGCCGTGCAGGTTCGCCGGTTTCATGATCAGGACAGGAGCGGATGGTTCGTCCTGTTGAACTTCATCCCCTATGTCGGCGGTCTGATCGTCCTTGTCTTCATGGTGCTGGAAGGAACGCGGGGGCCGAACCGGTTCGGGCCGGATCCCAAGGATCCTTATGCCGTGGACGACGTCGCAGACACCTTTGGCTGACGCCGATGGCTTGCGGGGCGCGGCGCAATCGGTTAGCGCCTGCGTCCCGCGACAGGCCCCTGTGGTGAAATTGGTAGACGCGCTCGACTCAAAATCGAGTTCCGAAAGGAGTGCTGGTTCAAGTCCGGCCAGGGGCACCATTCGCGGCGGATCGCCGGTTTAGCTCAGATGGTAGAGCAGCGGTTTTGTAAACCGAAGGTCGCGGGTTCGATCCCTGCAACCGGCACCATCCCGTTCCAAGCCTTTGGAATGGCTGAAAAAACCTAGGAAATCAGGCACTTTTTGACGGGCGACTGTTACATTTGTAATAGGAGCGCCAACGATGTGCACATACCTCGATCAGGTCGGATCAACCTATTATTTCCGGCGTGTCGTTCCGTTGGAACTGCGACCGTTCATCCGCACAAGCACTGGCGCTCCGCGCGCGGAATGGAAGCGGTCGCTCAAGACTAAAGACCGCGACGAAGCGAAGCGGCTTATCCCGCGCCATACGCTGGATACCCAGGCCGAGATTGACGCGGCAGAGCAGGCACGCCGGGTAGCGGCAAACAGCCCGGATGATGACGCCCGTAGGCGTGTCGCAGAGCGCCTGGAGGAGCAAGCCAAGGTATGGACAGCCGCACTGGTGGAACGCTCTGAGGCTGACGCGCAGACAGCATCCGAGGACATCGCTCGCCGCGAAGCAGAATATGAGCGCCGAGCGCCGATCCGCGAACGGTTTGAACGGGCATTTCGTAAATCAACGCTGGAGCGATCTGACGAGGAGAGTGCCGTTCTGGATATAATCCGGGATTTGCGGCTGGATTTCACGATAGAGCGTGAGCGAGAGACAATGCGTGCCCTTACTCGTGCGGAGGCGCGACGTGGGATTGCTTCGCCACCAGTCGAGACGGCCTCCCTTAAACCGGCCTCGCCCGCTACAGGGGTGCCCCTCCTGGCCTCGTTTGACAGCTATGCCGCCGAGCAGGGAATGAAGCCGGGGACACGATATGAATGGCGTCGAAGCCTCGCTGCGCTAGTCGATTTCCTAGGGCATGATGACGCGGCACGGATTACCGTTGATGACCTAGACCGCTGGGTCGCCGCCCTGCTTGCAGAAACGACCAAAAGGGGTCAGCCCCGCAGCCCCAGGACAGTTAGGAACAATTATGTTTCACCGCTGCGCGCCTCCCTGAATTGGCTGATTGAGAAACGGAAGCTGACAGAAAATGTCGCCGCGCAAATAACTATCCGTGTGCCTCGGAAGGCAATGCTTCGAGAGCGCGATTTCACCCCCGCAGAGGCCAAGGCAATTCTGTCTGCCACGTTAAAGCGGCCTGCTAGGAGCGTCGCGGCCAAGACGTTACTGGCACGCCGGTGGATACCTTGGCTTTGCGCCTATACGGGTGCGCGAGTGAACGAGATTTCGCAGTTACGCGGCCAAGACGTGACACAGATTGACGGCATCTGGACAATTCGGATCACGCCCGAGGCAGGCACAGTAAAGGCTAATGCCGCGCGTATCGTCCCGCTGCATCCGCACTTGATCGAGCAAGGCTTTCCCGCCGTTGCCCAAGCGGCAGGGGACGCTCCAATCTTCTACGATCCGAGCCGCACCCGCCGACCTGGCATAGGCAACCGGCATTTCAAAAAGGTAGGAGAACGCTTGCGGGATTGGGTCCGTGATGAAATCGGCATCACAGACAGCGGCCTGCAACCGAACCATGCTTGGCGGCATACGTTCAAAACGATGACGCGCGCCGCTGACATCCCTGAGCGGGTTGCAGATGCTATTCAGGGACACGCACCGCGCAGCGTGGGGCAGAGCTATGGCAGCGTCCCGCTGCAAACGCTGGCTGATGCGATCGGCAAAATTCCGCGATTTGAGTTGGAGGACCGGGATTAACTGATCCCTCCACTCATTGCAGGATCAAAGGTGCCCGGCCTGATCCTGCCCGCACCGTGGCAAGCGGCGGGGCAGGTTCGGGGCAGTTAGTCGAGGCTTTCGGCAGGCCGCTGCCAGCCGGGCTGAGCGCCCGGTGCAGCGCGGGGCAATGACGACCCACCCAGCGGGGCGGCTGGCCCCTCCCAGGCGCGCTCCGCACGGGCATCGCTGGCACGGGAGGCGGCCGGTCGTGCACTCGCACCTGCCTGATTGCTCCAGGCGTCCTTTCCAGCCCCGCCAGGGGGCAATGAGGGGCGTCCAGGCTGTGGAGGGGCGGGCGGGGCTGCCTGCCACTCAGCGGCGCTCTGAGGGGCTGTGGCGAAGGCGAATTGCTGCGGCTTGCCCTCATCCCAGCCCATGCCCAGTGCCGACCAGTTGACCCGGCCCGCTGCGGCGTCCTCTGCTGTGATTTCGCCGTTCCGCACCGCGATTGCGGCCATGTCGGCGCGCATCATCGGTTCAAGCCCGGCCACGGCGGCTTCATCGCCGGTGCGGATGTATTGGCTAAGCGCGCTGTCATAGCGGGCGACGCTGGCGGAGTCGCTGGCTTCAATGAGGGCATCCACCCGTTTCATGGTCGGGATCAGGCCGGGATTGGCCTTGGCAAATTCGACCAGTGCCGCCTTGTGAGCGTGCCAGGGGGGGCGTCCTGTCGCCATGATGGTTCGTGCCCGTTGCTGTATGGCGGCGACGTTCTTGCCAGCGGCATGGGCTATGCAGAGGGCGGCGTTGATCTGAGCGCGTTGCTTCTGATTAAGCGCAGTCATTTTGTGAGGTTCGTTCTTTCTTTCGGATACAGGCGAGGGTGTAGGTATATGCTTTGGCGATGATGTCGCCGGTCAGGCATGGGCGTCCTGCTTGCTCCCATTGCTTGAACACGGCGCAATAGACGTGGTGCGCTTCCTTCTGGCTTTCGATGGATAGCCGGGCTAGGAGGTCGACACGCTCCTTGCCGGTTGGAAGCGGCAGGCCCGCCCGGCAGTATTCCCGGTCGATCATGCACTGGATCGCCAGCGCCGCTACGCTGGCGGGTGCTGCCAGCTCTTCATAGTCCGGGCTGTCGATCCAGCGGAGCACGGCGCATAACTCAGCATCGCGGAACGCCAGGTCTGCATGATCGGGCAGCCGTTTCTGCAACTTCGCCTGGGATCGAGGCCGCTGCGGATGCCGATAAGGTCCAGCGGGCGGACGGCGGAACGGCCGCAGGTGCCGGTCCTGCCGGGGTGCATTCCGCGTCAATTCCTTGAGCGTGGCCTGCCTAGCCAATTCGGAACGCCCATGTTTGTGTCATCGCGGAGCTTGGCAGGGCCGCGTGTCGGGATTGCATTTTCAGGTCGTTGAATGCTGCGTCACCACAGGGCAGCGCTGGCTTTCGATCACCGGAAATAGCCCCGGCGCTTGCCGGACAAATAGCTGCTCATCGCTGCGAACGGGTCGCCGGGCATGAGGCTCAGGATGTCAGCCGGGATCAGGCTGGGCTTATGCTGCAACAGGTGCCCCAGCACCGTATCAGGCAGCGTCTCGAAGCCATCGGCGGACTGTGGCTGCCAGACATTTTCGCGGGCGTTCATGTCGTACCGCAGGCTCTCCCACGAGATGATGAAACGGTCATGAGCAAGACCGGCGCGCTGATCGTGCTGGATGCGCTCAATCTTGAAGTTCTGGTTAGCCTTTTCAAACGCTGCAACGGAGGCTTTGGCTTCCTCATCAAGCGCCTTGCTCAGTTCGGCGGTTAGCTGTTCGCCCTCCTTGGCCAGGCGGGTAACGGTGGCCTTCGCAGCGTTAAGCCGGTCGTAAAGGGCAACATCCTCACGGGCGGCGGCAAGGGCGTGAGCATTGCGGGCCAGGTCATCGCGGATGTCATGCGTGGTGCGGGTCGTCATTGGTCTGGGTTCCTGTTGGAAGAAGCGCGGGCAGCTGCCACCCTGTCCGGCGTGGCATTGGCCCGGCGCGGAAGGACAGCGGCGCGGTGCCGCAGTTGGGGATTATCTGAGTGAAAGGCGGCCAGTGCCGCCGCAGCCGGGTTAGGGCCGGGAGTGCGCCGGAGCGCATAATCAGGGAAAGGCAGGCCGAGGACGGTGAGCGTTGCCCGCAAGCCCGTCATGATCCTTCGATCAGACCGGGTGAAATACTGTTCCGCCTGAGGGCTGTAGAGCGCATCGGCGTTGATGGTGACCGTGTTCATTGATCCTTTGGAGTGAGGTTGTGTCCACGTGTTACAGAGAGATAGTGCCCGGACGCATAGCCGGGGGGCGCAGCCGGAGAGATGCGGGATGTAACCAAGGGTAATCTAGAGTATTCTGAGCGTTTACCCTATTATATAAATATATATAATATAAATATATCGGGTAATGGGGCCAAGATTATTGGTCAGTCTCTATGGATTGGTTTTGATTTATTATTCATACAGAATGCTTGAATGATTTCTTATTCATTATATCAGGTTTGATGCTAGTATTATCATTAGTGCTCCCTATCAGGGTCGGCTTGGGTTGATTCATTCGGATAGTTGCTGGCTGATCCTATGTCGTGCCTTCCGGGTCCGTTGCCAGTATCCATCCGGATCATCCATTGCTTGTGTGCCAGGCGTCCCGGCTGACCCTTCCCCGACGCTATCCAGCCCGCATCCCGGTTCAATCCCGGATTGCATCCGAACAAATAGATGCGGGCCTTCTGTGGATGACGGTATCAATTCACCGTGCACCCAAGGCCCAATGCGGGATCAGCTTAGGGATTAAGCAAGACAGATGCGCCCCGCTTATGCCCGGCCTATCCCGCTGCGATCCGGAATTATCCAGCCTCCATCCTATGGTAACACGCGTACACGCGCGGGGATAAAGACTTAGTGCAACGGCTCTTTATTAAAAATGAGTATTGTTGACGATTTACGATCGTCAAATCAATTCTTTGTCAATATGAAGTTCACAATTACTTAAAGCAACAACAATTATAGAACAAGTTACAATATATCGGAACCTAGCTTCAAGTTTATGCTTTTCCAAATCTACAATACCGACCTTTGGTATCGCTCCGGGCTCCAAGTTTACGATGAATGCACCAACACTGTTGTCCCTACTTTTTGCATGGGTATCGATTAACTTTAGCGCCCTTGTTCTATCCTTTATAGATGGCGATTGAAAATCTATAACACTCAAATCGTGTGCAAATATATTTCACATACCCCTAATTATATCAATGTCTGATCTTGCATTATTGCTGATAATGCCCATGCTATAGGCGAGATCTATTTTTGCGCTAAACGTACTTAGCGGACCACGTGAATTGAATAGATTTTCCTGTACTTTAGGGTCTTGACGCAATCGATTACGGATTGAGGCTTCCAAACGAACGTCTATTATCGAGCTAGCTATAATCGCTGCAGAACGATCCGAATCCGCATTAAGTCCAGAGAAGATGGCATTTTCTGTGGCTGTGGCAGGTGTCCAGACTGCAGAATCGCTAACGAGGTACGTAGTGTCTTTGGAGCGGGCGCCTGTTTTTGGATCAATTATGACGGCAGACTTGCTGCGCTCTCGTCGTTGTTTTTTGCTCATTTCAGCAGCCCTGACATTCTGAGAGTGGAGTTGTGAACTGCATCCGGATCACGCTGAGCAATACCGGGATACGGTGGCTTTCGAGATGCCGAAATGCGCCATGGTCTGTGCGATGCTGGCCCCGTTCGCCTTTCGCCATTCGGCAACCGTCTTAGCATCGGCTGCGAAAGGACGGCCAAGCCCGGCCTTTCCCCGGTGCGTCATGCCTGTGGCTGCCAGCGATGCCTTAGCGGCTGCCCGGCCGCTGTCACAGCGTTCCTTGATCCGCTGGCGTTCCATATCAGCCATCTGTGCCAACACAGCGACGATCAGCTCTCCCACGCCGCGACCGATTGGCCCCAGCCCGCGTACATCCAGTGTAACGCCGCGATCCAGGAGCTTCCGCACCGTTGCCTGCACGTCCAGAGCATCACGGCCTAGCCGGTCCAAGGCATAGACGAACAGCGTATCGCCATCCCGGATGTAATCCAGCAGCTTAGCAAAGCCGGGCCGGTCAGCGGCAAGCGTCGCCCCGCTTATGCCTTCGTCAGTAAACTCCCTGTCAAAGCTGCCTCCAAGGGCTTGGCGCTGGGCTTCAATGCTCTGGGCGTCAGTTGATACCCGGTAATAGGCAACACGGCTCATAGCTTATCCCTCACAAGTTATGACCGGATTGTGAGGAATACTCATAACGCTGTCAACTATCTTGTGAGGCATAGTCAGATGGTCAATCCGGCATGTCTCATAAGCTACAAGTTGTGAGTCATGTCAGGACAGTCCAATGTCCAAGGCTAGGATCGGATGGGTAATGGTGAAGCGTTGGACAAGGTGGCAGCGCCGGGCACGATCATACAGATCGGGAGGCGTATCATAATGGCAGCGGGCACCCTACCTATGGGGGCATCGCGCATCAGCTTGGTCAGATTTGTCCCGTCGCATGGGTATGCGGTAATCAAGTCGTTGAGTGGCATCATCAGTCATCAGAAGGGACAATGGGATGCACCCATCTAATAGGCCCATCGGGCTTATAGTCTGACGGCGGCACTTCTTGTCGTATATCTATTATTTCATCTCGAACTATTATTCCATCCAGACTTTCAGCTAAATTGGCTAATTTCAACTTAAAACTAGTGAGTTCTTCACCATTATCACGTCTGTGTTTGATGTGTAAAAGATACGAAGCACAGTCAGCTGCCGCGCCATAAATAGAGTATTTGGTGCTATATAGAACCTCACCAAGGTTCGTGTTATCAAGTGAAGAGAGGCTGGCACCTGTGCAAGCCCTCACCCAATCATTGTTCTTTATCAATCCTGCAAAAGATTGATCTTGCATTTTCCAATTTCTGCTGAGCTCCATAATTGGCCAAATAAACTCTTTTGGTCTATCGCTCTGAATACAAAATAATAGACTAAGATAGCAAAGTGAAACTACTAAATTTTCATCTTTTGATTCGCCTATGTGACGATTTTCTCTGTAACCAATTCGGTAAATTTCGCATTTCAGTTCATTTAAAAGGTCTGAGACCATTTGGAAAAATCAATGCGTTGTTGATCTGATCCTTCTTGAAAGAGATTCATCGCGTGAATCTCAGGAGCCATTTGCATTGTATTATCTGGTATTTCTAATATGCGATAAAGGGAACCGTAGAATTTGTTTCGGAATGTAAGATGATTGGAAGGATCGATTAAGACTGCAGTTAGTGCGGTAGTTTTACTTGCCGGAGCGTCTTTTGGATGAGCCAAGCGCTCATCCATATACATCAATTTCATATTTGTGATCCGTCAGCGAAAACCAGGTTCATGTTCAGCATCCCCAGCTGTAGCCTAAATCTGAAAACGTGATCGAGTTTTTGATTTCGATTGCGTAAAAAGGCTGTTACATTCGCTTGGTCCAAAGGACGCGGCCGCCTCACCTCTAAGTGCTGATTTTACTTGGTTTTCTTCGAGCCAGTTCGATCCCTGCAACCGGCACCATATCCGGCATCACATCCTATTTCGGAACGGGGACGCAGGGGCTGACGCGGGCGCATCCTGATTTTGCGTCCGCCTGACTGGCAAAGGGGCCGACGATCAGCCGGGTCAGCTTGCCTACGCGGACGAAACTTGGCTGGCGGCCCGGAAAGCGGCCCTGAACCTGTGTCCATAGTCGCCGTGCATTGCCCGGATCGCCGAATGCGCCAAGCTGAACCCGCCAGCCGCCGTCGCGGATCGCAGGCGCCGCCACCCTTACGGGCTTTGGCGCGGGCGGGGTTGCGGGGGCGGGGCGGTCGACCACCATCGGCTTTGGCTGAAAGCGCGGATCGGACGGCAGGTCCGCGGGATTGGCCGTCGCTGTCACCGGCGCATCGGGCGTGGGTGCGCGGCCGGCGATGATCGGCACGGCGGCTGTCGTTGCGGGCGCTGCTGCTGCCTGCCGTTCATAGTCGCTGGCCAGCTGGGCGCCGCGTTGCCGGTCGGGCAGCGCGATATAGCGGTCGATCTGTTCAAGGGTCTGGGTCGCCTGCGTGATCCCCTGCGCCGAGGCGCGGGTGAGCAGGGCAAAGGCGCGGGCATGATCGCGCGTCGTCACGTCGCCGTTGAAGTACAGCGTGCCCAGGACATATTGCGCGCGCGGCTCGCCCCGGGCGGCCGACGCCTCTAGCCAGCGGACGGCATCGCGCTTCTTGCCGTTCTGAAATAGCGCCAGTCCGTAAAAGTCGCTTGCCTGCACATGGTTCTGAAGCGCGGCGCGGCGATACCATTCCTCCGCCTGAACCAGGTCCTGCGGGACGCCCCGGCCCAGGCGATAGGCCTGACCCAGATTGAACTGTGCATCGGCATCGCCGCGTTCGGCATCGGCCCGCCATTCGCCGACAGCGGCGGCATAATCGCCGCGTGCCCACGCCTCCAGCCCCGCCTTGACGTCAGCAAGCGCGGGACTGCCGATTCCCGCCGTCAGCAGCGTGGCTGCCATCAAAAACTTCGCGTTCATGCGCCCAGTCCGCCCGTTTCCAGTCAAAGGATAATGCGGCTTAACCATGAATGGCAAAGCAATCCTAAACGCCCGGGGCGTGGCATCCATGGTCGCCGACAGGGCCGTTTACCAATTCTTATCATCCCGCATGGCATCTGGAACGCTGTAGCAGCGGGAATTCAGGGGATTTCATGCGCGTTCTGGCGATGGCATCGCAAAAGGGAGGATCGGGCAAGACCACCTTGTCCGGTCATCTGGCCGTGCAGGCACAGCTTGCAGGGGCCGGGCCCGTTGTTCTGATCGACATCGATCCGCAAGGGTCGCTGGCGGATTGGTGGAACGAACGCGAGGCGGAGTTTCCCGCCTTTGCGCAGACCACCGTGGCGCGGCTGGCCGCCGATCTTGAGGTTCTGCGTCAGCAGGGTTTCAAGCTGGCCGTCATCGACACGCCGCCCGCCATCACCATGGCGATCCAGAGCGTGATCCAGGTCGCCGAACTGATCGTCATCCCGACCCGCCCCAGCCCGCACGACCTGCGCGCCGTGGGTGCGACCGTCGATCTGTGCGACCGCGCGGGCAAGCCGCTGATCTTCGTCGTCAACGCCGCCACGCCAAAGGCGCGGATCACCAGCGAAGCGGCTGTCGCGCTGTCCCAGCACGGCACCGTCGCGCCGATCACGCTGCACCACCGCACCGATTTCGCGTCGTCGATGATCGATGGCCGCACCGTGATGGAAATGGACCCGCACGGCAAATCTTCCTCGGAAGTGCAGGCCCTGTGGAGCTATATCCATGACCGGCTGGAAAAGAATTTCCGCCGCACCGTCTTTGCCGCACCGACCGCCGGTCATGCGTTCAACGCGGCCCGCCAGGGCGGCTTTGGCCGCCGGGTCGTGAGCTGAGGCAATGGCGATGTTTGGAACCGTCAAGCCCGCCGCCTCGCTCTCCTCCGGCCTGCTGGCGCGAAAGGGTCAGGCAAAGCCTGCCATGCGGCCGCAGGGCTATGTCGGCGGTTATCCCGCCGCCGAAGCGCCGATCGAGGATCTGGGCTGGAACGACATGGGCGAGGGCGTTCAGCCCCGCGCCGTGACCGCAGCCGTGCCGGAAGTGGTCCGCCAGCGAGAGGCGCTGGCCGCCGAACTGGCACAGCCGGTGCCGGCCGATATCGTTGCCGAAGCGCCCGCCGAGCCGGCCGCGCCGGCAGAGGCAGCGCCGCTGCGCCCGGTGTCGGTGAAAACCGCCGAACGGCTGCGCCGGGAAACCCGGCACAAGGGCCGCAAGGCCGCGTTCACGCTGCGGCTGGACGAGGAACGGCACCTGAAGCTGCGCCTGGCCAGTGCGCTGCACCGCGCATCGGCGCAGCAGCTGGTGACCGAGGCACTGGATCAATTTCTGAACGCCATTCCCGAAGTGGAGACGCTGGTCGCCCAGCTTCCCGCGGGCAAGGGCCGCTGAAAATGGGGGGAATCATGAACGGCCGGACCTTTGCCACGCTGAGCGCGTCGGTGCTGATCCTGGGCACGGCGATGGTCGGTTGTTCGACCCAGCCGATGGGCATTGCGACCGCCAGCTCGGTCGCCCTGTCCCCCGACGCCAAAAAGGCCGTGCGGATTGCCGCCAACGCCGAACGGGCGTTGCTGGCGCGCAAGCATGGTACGGCGATTGCGCAGGCGGAAAATGCCGTGGCGCTGGCCCCGGACAATGCCGCCTATCGTTCGCTGCTTGCCCGCGCCTATCTGGCGGCGGGCCGGTTCGATTCGGCGGCTCAGGCATTTTCGGACGCGCTGGTACTGGATCCCGCCAATGGCCGGTCCGCGCTGAACCTGGCGCTGGCGCAGACCGCGCTTGGCCAGTGGGCCGAAGCGCGCGACACCCTGAAAACCTATGAAGCGCAGATCGGCGCGACCGATCGCGGCCTGGCGCTGGCGCTGGCCGGGGATCCGGAAGGCGGCGTTGCGGTGCTGGCGGTTGCCGCGCGCGAGCCGACGGCGGATGCCGTGACGCGGCAGAACTTTGCCCTGGTCCTTGCCCTGTCGGGCCGCTGGCGCGAGGCACAGGCGGTCGCTGCAGTCGACCTGGCCCCGGCCGAGGTTGAAAAGCGGCTGATCGAATGGGCGGCCTTTGCCCGTCCGGCCACCGCCTCTGATCAGGTTGCAGCGCTGCTGGGCGTGGTGCCGGTCGAGGATCCGGGTCAGCCCGTTCATCTGGCGCTGAACGCTGCGCCATCGGTGGCCGATGCGACGGCCGAAACGCCGCCGCCCGCACCCGAAGCCCCGGCCGTCGAACCCGTAGCGGAAGTGGCGGAACCGCCGGTTGCCGTCGCGCCTGTCGCTGACCTCAGCATGACGCAGGGCGTCGGCCCGTCGATCAGTTTTGCACCGCGCGCCGAAATCGTGCAGCCGCTGCCGGTCCGCACCATCGCGGCCAAGCGGCCCAGCTTTATGCGGATGGATCGTCCGGCCCCGGTCGCGGGCAAGGCCAAGCCCCATGCAGCGCCCGCGCGCGGCGAATTTTTCGTTCAGCTTGGCGCGTTCGAAAACGATGCCGTTGCCAAGGATTCGTGGAATCGGCTGACCAAGCGGGTCGGCGCGCTGAAGGGCATGACGCCATCCGGCATGACCGCGACGGTCAACGGGGTCAGCTATTATCGTCTGTCCATCGGGGGCTTTGCACGGCCTGACGCCGATCGCTTGTGCCGTGACGTGAAGCGTTCAGGCGGCACGTGTTTCGTGCGTTCGGGCGCTGGCGACAAGCTGGCGACATGGTTCCGAAGCGGCGTGCGCGCTGCTTCAAAGTAATTCCGGTTCATCCGGGATAACAGAGCGAACTCAGGCGGCGTCGATCCACGCGATCGGCGCCGCTCCTTTTATGGATCGGCCAGGACGCCGCCCTTCATCACGCCAAGCACGCGGCCCTGAACCGGCAGTCCGTCGAACGGGGTATTGCCCGCCTTTGCCCGCATGGTGTCCGCGCTGATCTGCCACGGCGCGCCTTCGTCCACGAGGATCAGGTCGGCCGGTGCCCCGATGGCCAGCGTGCCCGTGTCCAGGCCCAGGATGCGGGCAGGGTTGCGTGCGAGCATCGCGAACAGGCGCGGCAGGTCAATGACGCCATCGCGCACCAGGCCAAGCCCCAGCGCCAGCAGCGTTTCCGCCCCCGCCGAACCGGGTGCCGAATCGGCAAAGGGCAGGCGCTTTGCCTCTGGCCCGCGGGGGTCATGACCGCTGGTCAGCACATCGATGGTGCCGTCGCGCACCGCCTCGATCGCTGCGCGGCGGTCCTGTTCGGCGCGAAGCGGCGGGGACAGATGGGCAAAGGTGCGGTAATCTGACACCGCAATATCGGACAGGAACAGGTGCGCCGGCGTGATGCCGCAGGTGACGCGCACCCCCCGCGCCTTTGCCGCGCGGATAAGGTCGAACGCCTGTGCGGTCGTCACCTGACGGAAATGCAGGCGCGCGCCGGTATCCTCGGCCAGCATCAGGTCGCGGGCCACGGCCAGCGCCTCGGCACAGGCGGGTGCGGCGGGCAGGCCAAGGCGCGTCGCCGTTTCGCCCGCCGTTGCCACCGCATCGCCGGTCAGGCCGCCATCCTCCGCATGGGCGATGACCGTCAGGCCAAGGTCGGCGGCATAGGCCAGCACCTTTCGCATGACGCCCGCATCCGCGATCCAGTGCCGCCCGGTGGCGACGGCGCGCGCGCCCGCTTCGGCCAGGATCGCCATTTCGGACAGGTCGCGGCCCGCCAGGCCCTGGGTCGCGGCGGCGATGGGGTGAACCCACAATTCCGGCTTGCCCATCGCTGCCGCGCGCTGGACGATGCCGGGATCGTCCAGCACCGGCGACTGATCAGGCATCAATGCGACGCGGACGATGCCGCCCGCGCGAAACGCCGCCTTGTCGATGGCAAACGCGCCAAGATCGACGATGGCGGGGGCAAGCAGCTTGCCCGCCGCATCGATCTGCGTTTCGGCCGGACCCTGCCGGGCGATCAGATCGCCGCCGACATAGAGGTTGCCGGTTGAAACCCCGCTATCGGGGCAGACCAGCGTCGCGCCGGTAAAGACCGTGCTCATGCCCAGCCCTCCACGCCGCGCTGGCGACGGGTCAGGACATCCAGGCATGCCATGCGCACCGCCACCCCCATCTCCACCTGTTCGGTAATGGCCGACCGCGCCTTGTCGTCGGCGACCACGCTGTCGATTTCGACCCCCCGGTTCATCGGGCCGGGGTGCATTACGAGCGCATCCGGCGCGGCCAGCGCCAGCCGCTGCGGCGTCAGGCCATAGCGATGGTGAAATTCGCGCGTGGACGGAATGAACCCGCCGTTCATCCGCTCGTTCTGAAGGCGCAGCATCATCACCACGTCGGCACCCGCCAGCGCCGCATCGAAATCGCTGAAGGGCGTGACGCCCATCCGTTCGATCCCGTCGGGCATCAGTGTGGCGGGGGCGACGACCCGCACCTCGGACGCCAGCGCGGTCAGCAGCAGGATGTTCGACCGCGCGACCCGGCTGTGGCGGATATCGCCGCAGATGACGACGCGCTGATGCGCGATGCTGCCCCGGCGGCGGCGGATGGTCAGTGCGTCGAGCAGCGCCTGGGTCGGATGTTCGTGCCAGCCATCGCCGGCATTCAGCACGGGGCAATCCACCTTGTCCGCGATCAGTTGCACCGCGCCGGAGCTGCCATGCCGGATGACGATGACATCGGCGCGCATCGCGTTCAGCGTCATCGCCGTATCGATCAGCGTTTCGCCCTTTTTCACGCTGGATTGGGCGGCGTGCATGTTGACCACATCGGCGCCGAGCCGCTTTCCGGCGATTTCAAAGGACAGGAGCGTGCGCGTCGAATTTTCGAAAAACGCGTTGATCTGGGTAATCCCCTCCAGCCGCCGGTCGGATGGCGCGCGCGTCCGGTTCGCCTCCACCCATTGTTCCGCCTCGTCCAGCAGGAACAGGATTTCGTGCGGCTGCAACCCGTCGATGCCGGTCAGGTGCCGGTGCGGAAAGGCGAGCCGCCCGGGCAGTTGCGCGGCGGGGCTGTGATCGATGGCTGGCATTAAAGCGATCGCCTAAACCGGGTGCGGCGGGGGTGCAAGCCGCTGCGGCCTTCGCCTTCAGGAAAACGCCCAGCGCAGCGTGCGGGCAATGCCGGTAGTGCCCGCGCGCACCAGCGGCCGCGCAAACATGGGGGTGTTCAGCCCGTGCATCCGCTGCGCCCATCCGGGCAACAGGTCGATCCCGGCCTGCATGGTCAGCGCCTGAACCGGCTGGGCCGCGGCGGACGGCGCACGCTGTGCCAGCAGCAGGCGGAGCACTTCGCGGGTTCGGTCGTCCACCCGCAATTCGGGGCGATAGCTGGCGATCAGCCGTTCGGCCTCCGCACGGCTTTCCGGCACGGGATCGGCACCCAGCGCCCGCCCCATCCGCGCCATTTCGGCGAAATACCGGTCCTGATCCGCGCGCCGCATTCCGGGTTCGCCATAGCGGATCCAGCCGTCGAGAAAGCTGGTCGTTTCCGTGACATGGACCCAGGCGAGCAGGTGCGGATCGTCCGCGCGATAGGGCGTGCCGTCGGGCAGGGTGCCGCCAACCGCCGCATGGATCCGGCGGACCCGGTCGATCACTGCCTCTGCCGCACCGCGATCGCCATAGGTGGTCTGCGCGATGAAGCGGGCGGTGCGGCGCAGGCGGCCGTGCATGTCGGTGCGGAAATTGGAATGATCCCACACGCCCGCCAGCACGCGGGGGTGCAACATCTGCATCATCAGCGACGCGACGCCGCCCGCCAGCATCGACACGACATCGCCATGCACCCGCCATGTCACGTCATCGGGCGTGAACAGCGCATTGTCGCTGCGCTGAACCGGCGATTCGCCCCGTGCGGTATCGTTGAACATCGCCCGCACCTCGCGGATGATCGCACGGCGGACCGGGGTGGCAAGGGAGGGTGCGGCCATGGCCCGAAGATAGGGTGCGCGCTGCTATCCCGCCAGCGCCAGCGCGTCGATCGCCCCTTGCAGGATCAGGGCGGCCGCATGGTTATCGATGCGTTCGGCGCGCTTGGCCCGGCTGAGGTCCTGTTCGATCATCGCGCGCTCTGCCGCCACCGTGGACCAGCGTTCGTCCCACAAGAGGATGGGCAGGCGCAGATCGGTCAGGTTGCGGGCAAAGGCGCGCACCGATTGCGTGCGCGGGCTGTCCGTACCGTCCATGTTCAGCGGCAGGCCGATGACGATCCCCTTGACCGCCTGTCGCTGCATCAGCGCGGCCAGCGCCGCCCGGTCGGCCATGAACTTGGTCCGGCGGACCAGCTCGGCCGGGCTGGCAAAGCTCCACCCGGCGTCGCACAGCGCGGTGCCGATGGTCTTTGTGCCGACATCCAGCCCGATCAGCCGGCCGCCATCCGGCAGTTCGGCTGCGAAATCGGCGGCGGCGGAATGGACGTTCATCGCGCGAACGCCGCCAGCCGCCGGGCCGCATCCGCACGGACATTGCCCCAGAACAGGCTGTAATCGAACACATGGAAATTGTTGCCGGGCAGCACGAACGGCCCGACTTCGGGGGGCTGTCCGATCAACAGGAACCCGCGTCCGTCGCAGCGCGCGGGGACCTGGCCCGGCTGCAGCGACGCATCGCTCATGTCCTTGGTCGGGAACAGGGTGCCCAGATTGGCACCGGCCGGCGCCGCGCTGTTGGGCGTGCCGGTGATCGGGTTGGTACAGATCATCGCCGTGCCCGCGCGCGACGCGCCGGTATAGCCGGGCGTGCGGTCGAACACCTCGGTCACCAGCGCGGGGTCCGCCGGCTCGGCAAAGCTTTGCCATGACAGGATGCAGCCCGTTTGATCCGCGCTGGCACATTCGGGCAGGCCAAGCGCGGGGAGGTCGGCCGTCCGGCTGATCGGCCAGCCAACGGCATAGGCCGCCACGATCCGCGTCGCCAGTGGCTTGCCGGCAACCCGGTCCTTGAGCAGCCGGGTCAGGTGCAGCGCGCCCTGGCTGTGCCCGGCCAGGATGATCGGGCGGTCGGCGGGTATTTCGGCCAGAAAGCGGTCGAACGCCGCCGCAACGTCGCCATAGGCCAAGTCCAGCGCCTGGCTGGCCGCGCCCTGATCGGTCAGGAACGCGCCGAACGTCGCCTGGCGGTATCGCGGCGCCCAGATCGCGGCGCTGGCGTTGAACGCGCTTGCCTGACCCCGCAGGAACAGGGCGGCGCGATCATTCGCCTCCCTGTCGTCCAGCGGCGCATTCCATGCGTTGCGCGACAGGTAGGAGGTCGGGTGGATATAGAACATCGCCGCGCCGGGCGCCTTGCCGACCGACTGGCCTGCGGGCACCCACAGTGCGGGATTGCCGGGCAGATCGGGCCTGGCGATCCACATCTTTGCATCGGCATAGCGTTCCGGCCCCATCGCCCCCTGCATCGAAAAGGGCGCGGACGGCACCATTGCGGCGCGCATCAGCTGAACGCCCCAGATGCGATAAGCGAACGCGCCACCGATGGTCAGCACGATAAGAACGGCAATGACATAGAGGAACTTGCGGGCCACGCGGCACCCTCCTTAGGCTTGGGCATCGTTCATGCTCCGGCGCGAGTCGAGGCCATGGGTGGGGGTTTGGGCGGCGCGTTGCAAGCCCGCCCTTGGGTGAGGGGGTAGTGCGTGACCGATCAGGATATTCCGGCCGACGATGAAACGGGGATGCGGCACCGCCCGCTGATCCTGGCCGTGCTGGGCGCGGCCGCGGGGCTGCTGGCCCATGCCGTGATCGGCGAATCGCGGACCATGGATGCCAGCGCGATGCGCACCGCCGCGCTGGCGTTCATCATCGTTGCGCCCGTGCTGTTCGGCCTGGTGGTCGAACGCGCGCGGCAGACCGCATCCATCGTCTTTGCGCTGATCTGCGGCGTGCTGGCCGGGCTGATCGCGCTGTGGAACGGGCCGACGAACAGCTGGAGCGCCAGCGAGGGGTGGCGGATGGTCGCCATCATCCTGGCCATCGCCATCGCCGCGCCGCTGTTTCAGTCGGTCCGGGTCGTCGATCGGCGGCGGTTCCAGTTTCCCTATCGCAGCGTCCATGACCATGCCTGGACCAATGCGGTCATGGTTGCTGCCGCCTGGGTGTTCACTGGCATCAGTTTCCTGATGCTGTTCCTGCTCTCTGAATTGTTCGCGCTGATCGGGATCAGGCTGCTGCGCGACCTGTTGCGGGAAGACTGGTTCTGGCGCGTCATGCTGGGTGGGGCGTGGGGCGCGGGCCTGGGCCTGATCCGCGAACAGGACAAGGTCGTGCGCCTGCTTCAGCGGGTGGTGATGGCCATATTGGGCGTGCTTGGCCCGGTGCTGGGCGCGGCGCTGATGCTGTTCCTTGTCTCGCTGCCGTTTACCGGCCTGTCGGGCCTGTGGGAAAGCTGGGGCAGCGCGGCGGGATTGCTGCTGTCCGCGACCATCGGCTGCTTCATCCTGGCCAATGCGATCATCGGTAACGGGCCGGAGGATGAGCCGCGCAATCCCCTGCTCCGCTATGGCGCGATCCTGCTGGCGCTGTCGATGTTTCCGCTGGCCGTGCTGGCGGCGACCGCCATCGGCCTTCGCATTGATCAATATGGCCTGACCCCGGAACGGCTGTGGGCCATCGTGTTCGCGGCCGTCTCCTGCACAGTCGGCCTTGCCTATTGGTTCAGCCTGGGGCGGGGCCGGGCGGAGTGGGCGCGCATGGCCCGTTCGGCCAATCTGCGGATCGCGCTGGCGGTGTGCATCGTCGCCGCCATCCTGGCGACGCCGCTGGTCAGCTTCAACGCGATGGCGACGCGGGATCAGGTGGCGCGAATCAGGGATGGACGAACCAAGCCCGGCAGGGTGGACTGGGCGGCGCTCGCGTTCGATTTCGGCGATCCGGGGCGGGCGGCGGTCAAGCGCCTTGGGCAGCAGACCCGGTTCGCGGAAAAGGCGAAACAGGCGCTGGCTGCGGAGAATCGCTGGGATTTGTTCCAGCCGCCCGTCGATGTTGCGAAACGTCGCCGGTCGCTGACCGTGCTGCCCGCTGGCACCGCCGTGCCCGAATCGCTGGTCGAAGCGGCGGCGAGCTATGCGCTGTGCGGGGACGACGACAAGCCGTGCATCGTCCGCGCGCTGCCCGATGGCGAATGGCTGGTGCTGGATGGCGGCTGTGTCGATACGCTCGCGCCCACTGATCGGCCGGTCACACAGCCTGGCCTTGCGGTCGAAATCCGAACCACGGTCAATCATTGTGCCCTGCCGAAACGGGTCCGGCGCGAGGGCGATCGCTGGGCAGTCATTGACACCGGCCTGCCCGAAACCGCCGAAGCCATTGCCGCCGCCAAGGCGGGCGTGGCGCGGGGCGATGTGGAGGTGCGCGAAGTCACCCGGCGGCAGGTGTTCGTCGGCGGCGTGCCGGTGGGCGATCCGTTCGAGTAGCCTTGCGCCTGCGCCCCGCCCGCGCTAGCCGCAGGGCCATGTCCGTCGATACGCAAACCGTGAAGAAGATCGCGTCGCTGGCGCGCATCGCGATCACCGATGACGATGCCGAGCGGCTCGTCCCCGAACTCAACAACATCCTTGGCTGGGTGGAACAGCTGAGTGAGGTGGATTGCACCGGGGTCGAGCCGATGACGGCGGTGATCGCCAACCGCCTGCGCCTGCGCGACGATGTGGTTTCGGACGGCGATGTGCGCGACGCGGTGCTGGCCAATGCGCCGGTTGCCGAACATGGCTTTTTCGGCGTGCCGAAGGTGATCGAATGATGGCTGCGCTGACTGATCTGACCGTTGCCGGAATCCGCGATGGCGTACGCGCGGGCGATTTTACCGCGCGTGAGGTGGCCGAGGCGTTCGTGGCGCGCGTTGCCGCCGCCAAGCCGCTGAACGCCTTTCTGATCGAAACGCCCGACCATGCGCTGGCCGCGGCCGATGCCGCCGACGCGGCGCGGGCGGCGGGTGAGACGCTGAAGCCGCTGGCCGGCGTGCCGATCGGCATGAAGGACCTGTTCTGCACCAAGGGGGTGGAGGCCCGCGCGGCGAGCCATATCCTTGAGGGGTTCAAGCCGCCCTATGAATCGACCGTTTCCGGCAAATTGTGGGAAGCGGGCGCGGGGATGCTCGGCAAGCTGAACATGGATCAGTTCGCGATGGGATCGTCCAACGAAACCAGCGCCTATGGCAATGTCATCTCCCCTTGGCGCCGCAACGATGGCGGCAATGCGGCGCTGGCCCCCGGCGGATCGTCGGGCGGTTCGTCGGCGGCCATCGCCGCGCGGCTGTGCCCGGCGGCGACCGGCACCGATACCGGCGGTTCGATTCGCCAGCCCGCCGCATTCACCGGCATTTCGGGGATCAAGCCGACCTATGGCCGCTGCTCGCGGTTCGGCGTCATCGCCTTTGCCTCGTCGCTGGATCAGGCCGGGCCGATGGCGCGCGACGTACGCGACTGCGCGATCATGCTGGAGGCGATGAGTGGATTCGACCCCAGGGACGCGACCAGCCTGGACCTGCCGGTGCCGAATTGGGAGGCACTGCTGAACGCCGACCTGCGCGGCAAGCGGATTGGGATTCCCAAGGAATACCGCGTCGACGGGATGCCGGCCGAGATCGACGCCCTGTGGGAACAGGGCATTGCCTGGGTCAAGGACGCGGGTGCCGAGGTGGTGGACGTCAGCCTGCCGCATACCAAATACGCGCTGCCCACCTATTACATCATCGCCCCGGCAGAGGCGTCGTCCAACCTGGCGCGGTATGACGGGGTGCGCTACGGCGCGCGCGAACTGCCGCAGGGTGCGGGGCTTCAGGACATGTATGCCGCCACCCGCGCCGCCGGATTCGGTGACGAGGTGAAGCGCCGCATCATGATCGGCACCTATGTGCTGTCGGCCGGGTTCTATGACGCCTATTTCACGCAGGCGTCCAAGGTCCGCACCCTGATCGCGCGCGATTTCGAGCGGGCGTTCGAGACGTGCGACCTGCTGCTGACGCCGACCGCGCCGTCATCCGCCTTTGCGCTGGGTGAAAAGAGCGCGGATCCGCTGGCCATGTACCTGAACGACGTGTTCACGGTGCCGTCGTCGCTGGCCGGGCTGCCCGCGATGAGCGTGCCGGGCGGGCTGGACGCACAGGGCCTGCCGCTGGGGCTGCAGATCATCGGCAAGCCGCTGGACGAACAGGGCGTGCTGAACGCCGGTCTGGCCATCGAACAGCGCGCAGGCTTTACCGCACGGCCCGGCGACTGGTGGTAACGCGCTCGCCCGCCGCTTAGGCGCGCGGGGCGGGCACCGCCAGATAGGCGAGGCGGCGGATTTCCCGTCGTCCGCGCACCACCGTGTCCAGAATAAGGCCGGTGAACAGGTTGAGCAGGCCGACGATGGACAGGCCGGTGACCAGCACCGCCGTCGGCAACCGCGGCACCAGCCCCGTCTGGGCATAGGTGATCGCCAGCGGGATCGCCAGCAGCACCGCCAGCACGATGGTCGCCGCGCCGATCGCGCCAAAGAACAGGACCGGCCGTTCGATCCGGTACAGGGTGACGATCGTCCGCAGGATGCGCCAGCCATCGCGATAGGTCGACAGTTTCGAGGTCGAACCTTCTGGCCGGGCGAGATAATTGGTCATCACCTCCGCCACCGGCATCCGCAGTTCCAGGGCGTGGATGCTGATTTCTGTCTCGATCTCGAACCCGGCAGACAGCACCGGAAAGCTTTTGACGAAGCGGCGGGAAAACACGCGGTATCCCGACAGGATGTCGGTAAAGCTGCGCCCGAACAGCCGCGCCAGCATCCCCGTCAGCATCCGGTTGCCCAGCCGGTGCCCCCGGCGATAGGCCAGCTCGACCTCTGACCGGCGGGCGCCGACGATCATGTCGAGCTGTTCCGCGACCAGTTTTTCGACCAGTTCCGGCGCGGCCCCCGCATCATAGGTCAGGTCGCCGTCGGACAGGACATAGATATCGGCATCGACATCGGCGAACATCCGGCGCACGACATTGCCCTTGCCCTGCATCCGTTCGGTTCGCACCACGGCCCCGGCCGCCTCTGCCGCCGCGATGGTGCCGTCGCGGCTGTTGTTGTCATAGACATAGACGGTGGCCGTCGGCAGCGCGTCGCGAAATGCCGCGACGGTGCGGCCGATCGCGACCTCTTCGTTGTAACAGGGCAGGAGAACGGCGATCTTCAGGCCGGCGAACCGGCCCGGCTCGCGATGAACTTGCGACGACACGGCCCCACCCTGTTGCGTGCCGCCCGTGCGCGGGCGGCGTTGATCCCGAGTGCGTAATGCACACCCGGAAGCCGCGCAATGCCGAAGCGTCTGGACCTTGGCGGGATGACGCGCGATAGACGGGTGCATATCCCCATTTCACCATCCATGACGGACAGATCGTGACGCAGACGACGACAGACTATCGGATCAAGGGCGAAACCGGCGAATGGGAGGTCGTGATCGGCCTTGAGGTCCATGCCCAGGTGACGAGCAACGCCAAGCTGTTTTCCGGCGCCGCCACCGCTTTCGGTGCGGAACCAAATACGCAGGTTTCGCTGATCGACGCGGCGATGCCGGGGATGCTGCCCGTGCCCAACCGCGAATGCATCCGTCAGGCGGTGCGCACCGGCATGGCGATCGATGCACAGATCAACCGCTGGTCGCGGTTCGACCGCAAGAATTACTTCTACGCCGATCTGCCGCAGGGCTATCAGATCAGCCAGCTCTATCACCCGCTGGTGGGTGAGGGCGCGCTGACCATCGATGCCGATGAAAAGGCCGGGATTGCCGAGCCGAAGCGGATCGGGATCGAGCGCATCCATGTGGAACAGGACGCCGGCAAGCTGATGCACGATCAGCATCCCAGCATGTCCTATGTCGACCTGAACCGCTCCGGCATTGCGCTGATGGAAATCGTCAGCCGGCCCGACATGCGCTCGCCGGCAGAGGCGGGGGCCTATCTGTCGAAGCTGCGGTCGATCCTGCGTTATGTCGGGTCGTGCGACGGCAACATGGATCAGGGGTCGATGCGCGCCGACGTCAACGTCTCTGTGCGCAAGCCCGGCAGCGAGCTGGGCACGCGCACGGAAACCAAGAACGTCAATTCGGTCCGCTTTGTCATGCAGGCGATCGAGCAGGAGGCGCGCCGTCAGGTCGAGGTACTGGAATCCGGTGGCAAGATTGTTCAGGAAACCCGCCTGTTCGATCCCGACAAGGGCGAGACGCGGTCGATGCGGTCCAAGGAGGACGCGCATGATTACCGCTATTTCCCCGATCCCGACCTGTTGCCGCTTGAGCTGGACGAGGATTTCCTGACCGAATGTCGCAACAGCCTGCCCGAACTGCCCGATGCCAAGCGGGCGCGGTACGAAGGGCTGGGCATCACCCCCTATAATGCCGCCGTGCTGACCGCAGAGGTCGAGACGGCGCGCTGGTTCGACGCGTTGCTGGGTGCGGGCGCAAAGCCGGTTCAGGCATCCAACTGGGTCGCCGCCGAACTGTTCGGCGCGCTCAACCGGCTGGGCCGCGACATCACCGACAGCCCGGTCAGTCCGGTTCAGGCCGCCGGCCTGCTGGCGCTGGTCGCCGATGGCACCCTGTCGGGCAGCCTGTCGAAACAGGTGTTCGAAATCATGCTGGAAACCGGGCAGGACGCAGCCGTGATCGTCGAAGAGCGCGGGTTGAAGCAGACCAGCGACACCGGCGCGATCGAGGCGGTGATAGCCGAGGTGCTGGCAAAGAATCCGGGCCAGTTGGAGCAGTATCGCGGCGGCAAGGAGGCCTTGTTCGGCTTTTTCGTCGGTCAGACGATGAAGGCGATGGGCGGCAAGGCCAATCCGGCGGTGGTCAACGACCTGCTCAAAAAGGCGCTGGCAGGATGATCGGGCGGCGCGCGCTGCTGATCGTGGCGGCGATGCTGGCCGCGCCTGCGCTGGCGCAGGACGGGGCAGCGCCGCCTGCAGAGCCGCCGCTGCCGCGCGTGACCATCGTGACCACGGCAGGTACGATGACGGTCGAGGTGGAGGCGAAGAAGGCGCCGGTCACCGCCGCCAATTTCCTGCGCTATGTCGACCAGAAAAAGCTGGACGGCGTTGGTTTCTACCGCGTGGTCAAGGTTCAGGACGCGTTCGGCTTTGTCCAGTTCGGCGCGCTGACCGACGTGTCGCGCATTCTGCCCCCGATCAAGCATGAGCCGACGACCCAGACCGGCCTGTCCCATGTCGACGGCGTGCTGTCCGTCGCGCGGCTTGCCCCCGGCACCGCGCGCGGCGAATTCACGATCATGATCGGCGATCACAGCCATTATATGGATGCGGGCAAGGGGGCGCCGGACGACAATCTGGGCTATGCCGCGTTCGGCCGGGTGGTCGAGGGGCGGGACGTGCTGCTGAAAATCCTGGAGACGCCGGTCGATCCGGCCAAAAACTCCCAAGGCGCGTTCAAGGGCGAGATGCCGGCCAGTCCGGTTCGCATCATCAGCGCCCGGCGGCTTGCCGCTCCGCCGCGATAGACGGCGCGATCGGGGCGCGGGCGGGTGAACACGGCCTGGGACTGGGGGACGCTGATCCTGTTTGCCGGATTGACCATGCTGTTTCTTCAGCGGTCAACAGGGCAGGCGCGGGCGGGGGACCATCCGATCCGCTATCTGCCGCCGGCGCTTGGCTGTGCCCTTGCCAACTGGCTGGGCAATGAAGGCCATGCCGTAGCGGCAATTGCCGTCGGGATGCTGATCATCGCCT
Source organism: Sphingomonas sp. BGYR3 (assembly GCF_025153455.1). NCBI lineage: Bacteria > Pseudomonadati > Pseudomonadota > Alphaproteobacteria > Sphingomonadales > Sphingomonadaceae > Sphingomonas > Sphingomonas sp. BGYR3. Next base: position 2,429,546 of record NZ_JANZNT010000001.1, read on the forward strand.
ATATTCTGGCTGTTCTACGCCCATGGCCGCTGGATCAAATCGGGAAATCATGAAGAAAGTTAACGTGCGTGCAATCATTCTGACCCTGTGATATCTGCGCCCTTTAACGAGTCTTTGGTGGTAGGGCAGTATATGGCGTCGGAGAACATCATTGCGCGGGAACAGCGATTTCAGCGCAACGCGCTGATTGCTTTCGTTGTCATCGCCCTGATCGCCACACTGCTTTATTCGCTGGCGCGCGGCATGATGGCTGGCCCGACCGACATGGCCGCTGCCTTCACGCCTGCGGCTGGTCAGCAGGCCCCGATCGGTGCCGCTGCCCTGCCCAACGGCGCTGTCGCCGGAACCGGCGTCGGTGGCCCCGTGGACGCGGTTCGGCGGTTGCCCGGCACGGGCGGCACGACGGGCGGCACCGCAACCCAGCCTGGCACAGCGAACCCGGTTCCCGGCATTGAAACCCCGGCAACCGGCACCGAAACGGCCGGAGCAGCCAACACCGATCCCGGCAGCGTTGGCGAACCGCCGGTGGGTCAGGGCTTCCTGCCCGACACGTCCGGCGTTGGCGGTGGTACCGGCACGGGTGTCGGCGGAGGCGGTGTTGGCGGCGCTGGTCCCGGCGCTGGCCCGATCGACGGCTTTTCCGGAGCGGGCGGTGGTGGCCAGGCCGGTGGCGGGCCGGTTGATCCCACGCCACCCACTGGTCCCGAAAACCCGACGGACCCGGTCACGCCGACAAATCCGACTACGCCGACCACCCCCACGAATCCGACCACCCCGACGACGCCGACCGACCCCGTGACGCCGACCAACCCGGTGCCGCCGGTGCCGGAACCGCTGACCTGGATGATGCTGATCCTTGGCGTCGGCATGGCCGGTTGCGCGTTGCGGCGGGAACGCGCCCGTGCGGGCTTGCTGGTTCAGGGCGCGGTGACGGCTGACAGCCGCGCCTGAACGCGTTGCCGGCGGCTTCGGCCGTCAGCGGATCGTCATGCGATCCTTGCTGATGGTGATGCTTTCCGCCTGAGCCAGGGCGCTCTGCCCCAGTAACGATACGCCGACGCCGTCATCATCGACGATGGCGACCTTGACGTCGCGCATGGTCCGATTGCCGATCTGAACGGCCTGTGCATGGCCCATCCTGACCTTGCGCGTGCCACCGACTGTGCGAAACGTGTCGCCCCCGTCCACGATGTCGGCAATGTCGAGCCGCGCTGCATCCGCCCGCGACAGGACCATCACGGAGGCGCCGGTATCGACCAGGAACCGGTGCGGCTGTCCGTTCACCATGGCGGTGACATAGAACATGCCGTCCGACGACCGGGCGATGCTGACCATGGCGGGGCTGGCGTCGGGCGTGGGATCGCCGGGCGCATCGGCGGGCGGCGGCCCGGCGAGCACCGCGGCCAGGCCCGACATGGCGGCGTGCCGGTCGGTCGGGGACCAATGGGCAAACGCCGTCATCGCACCGCTAAGCAGCAGCGCGCTGGCAACGCTCGACCAAGGAATCCGCTCTTGCATGGCGCACGATTAACGGTGCGCCCTTCAATTAAGCGTGGGCAGGTCTGGTTAAACCCGCATTTAGGCTGATTTTCGTGGCCCTGCGCCGACGATCTTGCGAATGCGCCGTCCCTGAAGCCGCGCAATGATAAACGCCGCAACGGCCACGATCAGCAACACAAGTGCGCCCGCCCAATAGGGAGTGCGGATGCCGGTGCTGTCCCGCGCGATGACATAGCGTTCGTCGGCCACGCGCACGCCCGACCGTTCGAACAGGATGCGGGCCGCGCCCGGCAACTGCCCCTTGAACAACAGGTTCGGCCGGGAAAGATCGACCGCCGGAGCGTCGGGATCGGCGGGCAGCTCGACGAAATAGCGAACCGTCTGACCCACGCCCGGTTCGATGACCGGCGCATAGCGGGCAGTGCGTTCCGAAAAGAGCAGCCCCTGCGACACGACAGCGGCAAGGCGCGGATCGACCGTGCCGACCACGGTCTGCACCTGCTGCGATGGCCGGGCCGGGGCCGAGGGCGCGACGATCACGCGCCCCGCATTGCCGATGACGATGCTGCCCCAGACCAGCGTTCCGATAGCGAGCGCGGCCAGCACCATGGCGGTGCCATCGGCCAGCCGGCGGAAACGGTCCGCCCCGCGCCGCCAGCGATCGTCACTGGCCGGTACAACCACCGCCGCAGCTTCGCGGCGCCGCTTGCGCGTGCCCGCCCAGTAGATGAGCCAGATCGGCCCGGCGAACACCGTGACCAGCAGCATCAGGGTGATCACCGGGATTGCCTGACCAAAGACGGTGAACTGCCATTCGTTGATCCATTCGGACAGTCCGCGATAGAGCATCGATTCGATCAGGAAATATCCGGTGATGATCACCGTCGCCCCGATGGCCACCAGGCGAAGACGCGAGGGGGCAGCCGGCTGCGCATTGACGTCCATCGGTCCGCCGTTATGGTCGATCGCAGTGGCCATGATTAATCCCCTTGCCCCTCCATGTCAGTAAAGCCATGCGCTATTTTCAGTATTGATGGAAGTAGCGTTCATCACACCCCATAAGGGAACAGACCGGATGGGGGCGGCGACAATCGTGAAATCGATGGACCGGAACGCACCATCGCGTGCGGATGCCAGTGATTCGGCCAGCGACCGGGGCACGCCGATGCGCGTCGTGCCGGGCGATGCGCTGACGCTGTTCGGCCTGGTCGTGATAGCCGCGCCGGTGATCGTCGATCAAGCGACCGGGGCATGGCGGACGGAGCAGGGGGCGCATGGCCCGTTCCTGCTGATGCTGGGCGTGTGGCTGATCGTGCGTCAGCTGGGCGGGCCGCTGACCCCGCCCGGACGCGTGCCATGGCCGCTCTGGGCCGGGCTGGCGGTGTCGCTGGTCGGATATCTTGCCGCGCGCCGGGTGGATTTTGTCTGGGTCGAATGGATTGTGGTGATGGCGGTTGCTGCCATGGCCGCCTATCACCGCGGTGGTATGCCGCTGGCGCGCCAAATGGCCTTTCCGTTGCTGTTCATGGCGCTGCTGGTCCCTCCGCCCAGCCTGATCAGCGCGCCGGCGATCCTGACGCTGAGTCTCTGGCTGTCGGATGTCGCGGCGGCAATCTTCTGGCAACTGGGTGTGCCTGCATCCAGCAGCGATGCGATGATCCACCTTGGTCCCTATGACTTGCGCGTGGCAGAGGCATGTGCGGGGATGGGGTCGCTGGTCGGATTGTTCGCCGTGGGCATGCTGTACCTGCACCTGCGCCATCGCGGCGACTGGCGGCGGGCATGGCTGGTCGTGCCCCTGATCGTGCCCATCGCGGTTGCCGCGAACCTTGCCCGGATCCTGACGCTGATGGGAATCACGATCGAGTTTGGCGACCGCATCGCGCAAGGATGGGTGCATCCCGTTGCCGGGCTGATCCTGTTCGCCTTTGCCATGGCCATGCTGATCGCGCTGGACCGGTTGATGACCGGTCCGCGCAAGGAAGCGGCGGCATGAGCGGGATGAACCGGCGCGGGATGCTGATCGGCTCCGGCTTGCTTGCCACCGGCGTGCTGGGCGTCATTGGCAGGCCCGTGGTGGACAAGGATGCCATCCTGTCCCCTGGCACGCTCGATCGGGTGATCCCGTCCATCGTCGGGGCGTATCGCGGGGTGTCGTCCAACGACCTGATCCTGCCCGAAGAAGATGGCCTGAGCGGCCGGGTCTATTCCGACCTGACGATGCGGCATTATGTGGCGGACCGGCAGCCGACGGTGATGGTGGTCGCCGCCGCTGGTGCAGAGGATGTTCAGGGGCTGGGTGTCCATGATCCGGCGGCCTGTTACCGATGGGCCGGGTTCGAGTTCACCCGACGGGGCACGATCGACCTGTTTCCGGGCACGGGCGTGACCGGCGCGGGTCAACTGGCGATCGCGGAGCGGGAGGGGCGGCGCGAGCTGCTGCTCTACTGGATGCGGATCGGCGACCAGTTCGTCGGCGATGCCAGCGAACAGCGGTTGACGCTGATCCGCCAGAATCTGATGGGGGTCCAGCCAGCGGCCCGGCTGTGCCGGTTTTCCACGCTGAGCAGCGGACCGGCGGCAGATGCAGCCGGCTTTGCCACCCTGATCCGGTTTCAGGCCGATCTGTTCCGCGCCCTGTCGCCGCGCGCGGTGCAGATTGTCCTAGGGGTGCGCGCATGATGGGCGATGTTCGGATACGGTTCGCCATCGTCCTTGCCGTTATCGCGGCCTGTGGCGGCTGTCGTGCCGGCCCGCCCGAGGGGCAGGTGATGGCCGTGGTCAATGGCGAGGAGGTGACGCGGCGCGAGGTGACCGAGGAGCTGCGCGCTACCGGCGGCGCGTTCACCGATGCAGCGGCGCAGCAGGCTGCGCTCGACCGGGTGATCGAGCGCAAGCTGCTGGTCGAGGCGGCGCGCGAGGCGCGGATCGACCGGCTGGCCAGTTACCAGATCGCGATCATGCGCAATGACGAGCTTGCGCTGGCCCAACGCTATCTGGAGGGATTGCAGCCTGCGGCCGCCCGCCCCGATGCGGCGGCCATCGAAGCGCGGATCAATGCCTTGCCCTATCGATATGCCAATCGATTTGCGGTGGCGGCAGCGGATGGTGCGGGCAACGCCGTTGTGCTGGACAGTGCATCGATCGAGCCCGAGTTCGCCCAGCGGCTGGCCGCTGCCGCGATCGACAGCTGGGTCGAGCGGCCGGACGGTGCCCGGCTTCGCGTGTTTCAGCGATGGCCGATCCGCATTTCGCGTCAGGCGATGGAGGCTGATGCGGCCGCTGCCCTGATGCGGGAGCGGCGCAATGCGGTTTCCGCAATGATCCTGGACCGGCTGCGCAAGGCCGCGCGTATCGAACGACAGGTGCCGTAATGCACGAACCGTCCGCCCCGCGCCACTGGCGGGCCTAACGATAGCAGCCGGGGGTCAGTCGGCCAGGCGAACCGGGGTCGGGGCGCTGGTCTGCGCACCGGACATCACCTGATCCCTGAACCATTGCAGGGTCCGTGCGATGCCGTCCTGATAGGTGACGTTCGCTTCCCAGCCCGGCAGCACCTGGCGGCACAGCGTCAGGTCGGGGCGGCGGTTGGTCGGATCCTGCGGGATGGGCGGACAGATCTTGATCCGGCTGCCGGGCACCAGTTCCGTGATGAACCGTGCGATGTCGATGACCGGGATTTCCTTGTCGTTGCCGATATTCAGCGGCCCGACATAGGAGACATCGTCCTTCCAGAAATAGCGTTCCAGCGCGTCCACGATATCGTCGACATAGCCCCAGCTGCGGGACTGCATCCCGTCGCCATATACGGTCAGTTCGCCATGGGTCAGCGCCTGGCTGAGGAAATTGGATACCGCGCGGCCGTCATCCGGCCGGGTGCGCGGGCCATAGACGTTGAACAGGCGAACGATGCGCAGGTCGATCCCCTGCGTCCGGCGGCATTCGAACAGCAGCGATTCGGTGCAGCGCTTGCTTTCGTCATACGAAGAACGCGGGCCGGTGCAGTCGACCGAGCCCCGATAGCTTTCGGGCTGGGGCGACACGAGCGGATCGCCATAGACTTCGGACGTGGACGCAAAGCTGATCTTGCCGCCCGGCGTCAGCTTGTTGATCAGGTTCATCGCGCCCATCAGATTGGCGTTGATGGTCCGGATCGGCTCACGCATGTACCATGGAGGCGAAGCGGGCGAGGCGAGGTGGATGATCTCGTCAAACCGGGTTTCGGTGGAGAAGGTCTCCACGTCCGCCTGCACGAGATGTACCCGCGGGTCGGAGATGTGCGCGAGGTTGCTCTGAAGCCCGGTCCAGAAATTGTCGACGATGACCAGCGATTCGAAGTCGTTCCGCTGAACCAGCCGATCGACGATATGCGACCCGATGAACCCGGCACCGCCCGAAACGAGTATCTTCCTGCTCACCAGCCCAAGCCCCTGCTACACCCCCGGATGCGTGCATCCGCTCGATTTCGTGAAGTCACAGAACAATCTTATCGTCCAGTAAATTAACGCTGTTCTACCGCCGATTTGGTCCATTCTCAGACGAATTACGGGATAACCCGCATGAATTGTCACCGGCAGTGCCGAAATCGGGTAGCATGAGGCCAGCCGCCATGGGTCAATCATTCTGTTGACCGGGCTGGCCATCGCACCGATTCTTATAGTCCATCGTGCTGAACGGTTGCAGCCGCGCCGTCGACAGGTTGCGCGTTCATCGACAGGATCCGGTCGGCAAGTTCGGCCGGTGAGCCTTCTGCCCTGAGCACGCCGTTTTCGATCCAGACGATGTGATCGACATGGCGGATCATGTGCAGGCGGTGGGTGATGACGATGACCGTGCGGCCGGCCATCGCAGTGTCCACTTCGGCCCGGATGCGCTCTTCCAGCGCGTGATCGAGCGCGCTGGTCGCTTCATCCAGGATCATGAAATCGGCCTCGCGCAGCAAGGCGCGGGCAAGGCCGATGCGCTGGCGCTGCCCACCCGAAAAGCGCAGCCCTTCCTGTCCGATCCAGCTGTCATAGCCGCAGGGCAGGGGCTCGATGAACTCGGCAACGCCCGCCGCGCGCGATGCGGCAAGGACGCGGTCCATGTCGGCGTCGGCATCGGCCATGCGGATATTGTCGATGACCGTCCCTTCGACCAGGTCGACATCCTGTCCGGCGACGGCCAGCCGTTCCAGCCACTGGTCCCGGCGGACCTGCGACAGCGGCGTTCCGTCAATGCGGATGTCGCCGGATGACGGCTCATAGAGGCGCAGCAGCAGATTGACGATCGTCGTCTTGCCAGCGCCGCTTGCCCCGACCAGCGCCGTCGTCCGCCCCGCCGGGATGGTAAAGCTGACCCCGTTCAGCACCGGATTGTCGCCGCGCGGATAGGTGAAGCCGACATTGTCGAACCGGATGGCCTGGTTCAGCCCGGCGAACGGCTGGGTTCCGGCCTGCGGAAACACCTTGTCATCCTGTTCGATCATCGCACGCAGCGACTGAAGCTGCGGATCGATCTGGCGCAGGTAGAGCAGATTGCCCTCCAGCTCGCGGACATGCGGCTGCATCCGGTACAACAGGACGACCGCGCCCAGCGTGATGGCAAAGCCGACCCCCCACCAGCCGACGCCGCCGACGATCAGGCACAGGATCGCCAGATAGCCGACCTCCGTCGCCGGGGTCAGCCATGCCGTCATCTGATCCTGGCGGAACGATGCCGCCCGCGCTCTTGCCGATGCATCGCGAAACCGCCGGTCATGGTCCGGTTCCAGCCCATAGGCACGGATCGTCCGCATCCCCTGCAGCGTCATCAGCATATGGGCGCCCAGTTCCCGCTGAACCGCGCGCACCTCTGCCCCCAGCGTGCGGGCATTGCGCGAGAAACGCCGGGCAATCAGCGAGATCGTGCCCGATCCGAGGATCGCGACCAGCGTGATCTTCCACGACAGGAACAGCAGCGCCAGCGTGAAGACGAGGATCGAGCAGCCGTTGATCATCAGCCGGGTCCAGCTGATATAGGCGCGGGAGGCGAGCCAGGTTTCCGTGCCCAGCGTCTCCATCAGCTCGGCCTGTTCCTTGCCCTGAAGATAGCCGTATTCGACGTTCAGATACTGGCTGTGCACGATGTCGCGCGCATTCTGGCTGATCTGTTCGCCGACGGCAGAGCTGAGCCGGGTATAGGCATAGGCGATCAGCGCCCGTGCGATGATCATGACGAGGATCGCGCCGGCCAGCCAGACCGAGCTGCCGAACCAGACCGCCAGCTGATCCAGCACGCGGCCGGCCATGCCGCCGACCTCCGCCCCCGACTGACCCAGCGCCAGATAGAGGAACAGGAGGATCAGGGTGATGCCGATCGTCTCTGCAAAGGAGGCGAGCAGGCCAAGCCCGAGCAGCGCCGGCGTGGTCCAGCCCGGTTTGCCGACCAGCGCGAACAGCCGGGTCAGCGTGGCAATCTGTTCCCGACCGGCGATCCTGCCCATGATGCCGTGCCACAGACGGCGGAGCGGCCGGATCATGCCGGAACGCCGATCGGATAGCGTTCGGCCGGGGCGGCGGCCACTGCGCCTGTTTCTACGGCGGCGGCGATGCGGCGGCGCTTGTACAGCGACCGGCGAACCGCGCGCGGCATTTCCAGCATCAGGATGCGCGCGGCCAGCGCAGGACGGCCGGGCGCAAGATGCGCGAGGATCCGGGCAATCATCATCGGTTTTCGCTGAAACAGGGCACGATTGGCCGTCCAGATGGCAAACCAGCTGATCCCCTGTTCAAGGGCGGGCAGGTGTTCGGGGTGGCGCCCGCCGATTTCGTCGATCACCATCTGCCACGACCGCAGCATCCGCCGCCCGTCGCTGGACATGTTGTCGGGCAGGGTGCGGTATCCGACCAGATGGTCCGGCACTGCGCCAAAGCCGCAATGTTCGGCGGCACGGCAGTAAAACAGCAGATCCTCGCACCCCTGAGCGCCCGCATGGTGCAATGCCGGTTCGAACCCGCCCGTCCGTTCCAGCACCCAGCGTTGCACCAGTGCCGCGCTGCCATTGCCGATGAAGTTGCCCTGCACCAGCTTGCCCAGCACATCGCCCTCGTGGGCGGCGCACGGTTCGCGTTCCAGCACGCGGCTTTCGCGGTCGATCAGGGCATAGCCGCAGTAAACGAGGCCGGGATTATCGGCCGCCTGCATCCGCCGCAGCTGGCGTTCGATCTTGTCCGGCGCCCACAGATCGTCCGAATCGACAAAGGCGACAAAATCGCTGGCCGCGGCCCGCCACCCGGCATTGCGGGCGGCCGCTACACCGGAATTGACCTGCTGAATCACGCGCACGCGCGGATCGACAGCCGCGTGGCGGGCGACCAGAGCAACGCTGTCGTCGCGCGATCCATCGTCGACCACAATGATTTCAAGCGCCGAATGGCTCTGGCCGCGCACGCTGTTCAGCGTTTCGTCCAGCGTTTGCGCGCCGTTGTAATTGGGGATGACGACAGAGACGAGGGGCGCGCTCATGACCGCGCGGCCTCCATCATGGCGGCGAATTGGTCAAGCGGCACGCCGCCTTCAACCTCCAGCCGCGGCAGATCGAGCGGCGGGTCGCCAAGCCCGGCAACGCCGGTGCGCGCAACAAAAGCGAGGGAATAGCCAAATTCCGCCGACAATGCCCCAAGCCGGGCATCGGGCGCCATGAACGGCGCGGCCAGGCTGATCGGGCGTCGTCCGGTCAGCCGTTCCAGAATGGCGGCCGAATCGGCCAGTTCGGTGCCAAGGGCGTCGGACGCCAGCAGGTCGGCGGCGCGATGCGTGTGCAGATGGCTGCCAAAGGCGACGCCCTCTGCCGCCAGTGCGGTGATCGTCGCGGCTTCCATCAGCGCAGGCGGCGTCCCCAGCGCGGCATCCCATTCAGCCGACCGGCCGATCGCCCCGGTGACGATGAACATCTCCGCCGGAAAATCATGCGCGCGCAGGATCGGCCAGGCATGATCGGCAAAGTCCTGATAGCCATCGTCGAACGTGATCCACACCGGGCGGCCCCAAAAGGGCGTCCGGGTGGCGAGGTGCCACTGCACCTGATCGCTGGTCAGGCCGTGATAGCCATTGGCGCGCAACCAGCGCAACTGCTGGCGAAAGGCATCGGGCGTGTGCCGCCAGCGGGCGAGGCCCGACGGTCCGTCCGGTGCCACGCCATGGTACATCAGGACGGGCAGCCGCGTCGTCCGCTCCGTCGCCAGCGCCGTCGACCGGCGCATCGTTGCCCCGCCCCAGACGATCGCGCGGCCGACCGCATCCTCGATCGGTGCATCGATATCGCCGCGGCGGACCACGGGTTCGACGGGATCGGCGGTCTTTTTGAACCGGTCGATGCGGTACAGCTCGGTCTGGAACGATTCCTCCAGCACAAGGCCTGGGGTGGCGGCAAAGGTTTCGGCGATCTGCTTTGCGCCATAGGGGTTGCCCCAGTCGAAGCCGGTGCTGGCCGGATCGTCGGTCAGGACATAGGCATGGGCGGTCAGGATCGCGCCGCCCGGTGCCAGCGCATCGCCAAGCCGCCGGGCCACGGCGGCAAGCTCTGCGACATCGGACAGGTAATAGAGCACTTCCGAACAGACGATCAGGTCCATGCCCTGGGGCAGGGGATCGGCGGACAGGTCCAGGGTGCGCCAGTCGATATTGTCCCGGTCGGCGTTGCGGGCCGCCGCGCGCTCCACCGCCTTTTCCGCAATGTCGGTCGAGATCAGCCGGTCGACACGGGGGGCAAGATAGCGGGTGAAGAACCCTTCGGCACAGGCCAGTTCAAGCGCGGTGCCGATTGGCCCTGTGGGCAGCATATCCGCCTGCCGCGCATATTTTTCCTGTTCATAGGGGGAGCCGTAATTCCACGGATCGTCCGTTTCGAAATAGCGGTCCCAGAATCCCTTGCGGTCGCCGGACCGTTCCTCCTCCGGCGGGGCGGCCAGGCGGGGTGCCGCCACCGGCGCGACCTCGATCGCGCCGGCTGCTGCTGCTGCCCGCGTGCGCAGGTGATCGATCCGGGCGCGGTGCGGCGATGCGGCAAGCGTCGACAGATGGCCAAGCCGTGCGTCGGCAAATGCCTGCCGCGATGCCGCCCGCAGCCCGGTTGAGGACAGGACGGTCGACGGGCGGCGCGCCGCCTGACGGATCAGGGACCGGCTGACGCGCAGGGCAGTGTCCACCGGCCGTGCGCGCAGCGCGGCGCGGGCCGTTCTGGGCAGCGGCACGGTCATGCCGATGATCCGGTGCCAGTCCGCCGGACCCAGATCGCCCAGCGCCCCGACCAGACGGGTCGCAATCGGCCGCCCCTGCTGGGTAAAGACCGCCAGAATCCGATCCACTCCGTCGGGCAGGGCGGTGTGCGGCGGCGTTTCGATGGGGACGTGCAGCCGCATCGTCGTGTCGAGCACGCGCGGCTGGGGATCGGCATGGCTTTCGCGCAGCACCTGATCCTCGACCGCGCCGATCAGCCGGTAATAGGCGTCGGGGGCCTGCCACGCGCCCGTCACCGCCGACACCGCATCGCGCACGGCAGGGGCCAGGCGGCCCCAATGTGCCGCCATGTCCGCCAGGGTGAGCCGCAACCCGACCATCGCGGCATTCAGGATCGAGGCGGCGATGGCGTTGTTCCAATCGACCGACCGGGTCAGCGGGGCAAGCGCGGCATCGTCCCATGGCGCGGTATCGCCGTCGATGCGGGCGACGACCCGGTTCCACAGGGCGAACCAGGCATAGACTTCCGCCAGCGACTGGCCCTCATAATTGACGGACAGGCCGTTGGCGTGTTCCGGCAGCGGATCGGCCACGCGGGGATCCGGGCCATAGGCGCGGGCCAGCACGACACGGCCATCCTGCATCATGCGGTGGCTGGCGCGGGTCAGCGATCCGGCAGAGGCGCGGTAATAGGCGAGCGGCCGATCCACCATGACCCATGGCGCCCCGGCACGCGACAGCCGCTGCCACAGATCCCAATCCTCGCAGGTGACAAGGGTGGTGTCGAAACCCCCCGCCGCCCGCACCTGTTGCAGGTCGAGCAGCAGGGTGTGGATCGTCACCGGGCAGGGCAGGGCAAAGGCGGCAAAGGGCGCGCGCGCCACGCGCGGATCGACCGTTGCCGGTCCCATGCTGCCATCGGGCATGACCCGCCGATACCCGCAATAGGCGATGGCACCTGCCGGCTGTCCATCCAGTGCGGCGATCAGGGTGCCCAGAAAGTCCGGTTCCCACCAGTCATCCGCGTCCAGAAAGGCAAGCCATTGCCCGCGGCCAGCCGCGATGCACAGATTGCGCGCCTCTGCCGCGCCCTTGCCCGGACCGGACAGCGGCCGGATGCGCGGATCGTTCGCGGCAAGGGCGGCGATGCAAGAGGCGGTATCGTCCGTCGAGGCATCGTCGATGACGATCAGTTCCCAGTCAGCCACCGTCTGGGCAATGACGCTGGCAATCGCTGCGTCGATCGTGCCCGCAGCGTTGCGGGCAGGCATGACGATGGTCACCCGCGGAGCCAGCATGGTCATGCGCGGTGCCCCCGATTGCGCAGATAGAACAGGATGCCGCTGAAATAGCCCGCAATCTCCTGGTCCAGATAGCGGTCGGCCGCATCGGCGCGCCGGCCGATCGCCCTGCGCAACCAGCGGCGGGCATAGAGCAGCGGCAAATCCCACAGCGCCCGCCACAAATTGCCCGGCCGCCCCGTCCGGTCATACTGGATCAGCAGTGCGGCGACATGACCGCGCATATATTGATGAATCTGCCGCGACAGGCCGTCTTCGTCGCGGCGGTGGACATGGTGGGCAACTATGCGGGGATCGTAGCGCAGCCGCCAGCCGTGATGGAGCAGGCGATACCAGTATTCCGAATCGTCGGAACAGCCGGACTGGCCCGCCCCCAGCCGTTCGTCGAACAGGCCGACATCGGCAAAGACCGCGCGCCGGAACCCCATGCTGGCCCCCGCGCCCAGATCCCATGCGGGAAAGGCGATGCGGGGGGGATGGCGGTTGAATTCAGCGGGTGTCACGTCGCGCAGCGCATACCCCTGACCAAAGCCCCAATGGCTTTCGAAATAGAGCTGGGCGTCGCTGGCCAGTTCGGCAGGCAGAACCAGGCCGGTGACTGCGCCAATATCCGGATGGTCGAACGCGGCCGCCATCCGGGCGACCCAGTCGCGGTCGAGCAGGACATCGTCGTCCGTGAACAGCACAAGGTCTCCGGTCGACGCCGCGACACCGGCGTTACGGGCGAAATCCAGCCCCTCCCGATCCTCGCGCAGGTAAACGACCCCGGCCGCCAGTGCCGCCTGTCGCGTGCGATCGTCGCGCGAGGCATTGTCGACCACGACGATCTGATCCGGCGTGCGCGATTGTTGCGCCAGTGAGGCAAGGCAATGGGCGATATCGTCCGGCCGGTCGCGGGTGCAGATGACGACGCTGATCGTTCCGGTCGCGGGCATAGCCACGGGTCGCGGCTCGTCGATCATGCCGGGATCGGGCAGCCGCTGACGGATGCTGCCATCGGCAAGGCGCAGGACATGGCCGATCGGCCGCCAGTCGTTCCACAGCACGATCATGCCGGGCGCATCCGGCGACGGCACCGGGGTTGCCGCGGACCAGCGGCGATGCTGGACGCCGGGCCGGTCTGGGGGCAGGGCCGAAGCGGTCACGGCTTTGCTGCCCCCTTGGCCGGGCGGACGAGGCGGCCCGGCGCTTCGACGATCAGGCGCGCCGTGACCATGCACAGCGCCAGCACACGCTCCAGCGCCGGGCGGAACAGCAGAAACATGCCCGCATGGGCGACCACGCCGCCGATCAGCAGCACCGGAAACAGCCAGAGCTGCTCCCGCTCCGGAAACAGCGGCGGCAGCAGCGGGAACAGCGCCGCAATCACCCAGCCATGCAGCAGCAGAATGGCCGAGGCATTATGCCCGAACAGGCGGGGCACACGCTGCCATGCGATCTGCGGCAGCGGCTGCGTCACCCAGAGCAGGAAGAGGAGGAAGCTGAGTTCCTGAACAAGGAACACCGGAGCCGATCCGAATTGCCCGACCATCGGCTGGCTGACGAACTGGACATTGCAGGCAAGGCATGGCCCGTCGCGCAGGATGCCCGGCCGGTTGAACCACGCAATCGCCAGTGTCGCGAACAGGGACAGGACCCCCAGCCATGCCGGCACCTGCCAGCGGGCCGGAATACGCTGGCCGATCAGGAAAAACGCTGTTGCCGCGGGCAGGGTGCGCCATTCCAGCCAGTTGTCGGGCATCCCCAGCTTGCGCCCCGCCCAGATGATTGCGGCCATGCCGGCAACCGCCACGACGAACATGCGCCAGTCCCGTTGCAGCAGATGGGCGAACAGACGGGCAAAGGCGAAGGCGATGAAGAACCACGCGACAAAGGTGGAAAAGCCGGTGCCGGTCACCAGCGGCCGCAGAAACCCGTCCATGATCGCCGACCAGCTGTCCGGCCTGTCATGCAGGAACGGGCCGATCCAATAGCCGATGGCGTGCGATACCGCCGCCAGCAAGAGCAGCATCACGCTTTGCGACAGGACACTAGCGAGGCCGCGCTGGCCAAGGCGCGGCGCGCTCATCCCCGCTAGCAGGAAGAACACGGAGACGTGCGGGGCCAGCAGCTTGATCTGGATGAACGTCAGCGGCGCGATCGACGGATCGGGGCGCGATAGCAGGAAGGTGCCAAGCAGATGGACGTACAGGATGGCCATGACGACATAGCCGCGCGCGCGCTCGGCGCGACTGTCCAGCGTCACGGCCATGGAGGATCAGGCCCGGCCGAACGCCAGCACGGCGTTCAGACCGCCAAAGGCGAAGCTGTTCGACAGCGCGGTTTCGAACCGGGCTGGACGCGCTTCATTGGGGATCATGTCCAGCCCCAGATCAGTGTCCGGGTCGTCGCAATTCGCGGTCGGCGGCATCACCTGTTCCGCCAGGGCGCGAACCGTGACCACCGCCTCCAGCGCGCCCGCCGCGCCCAGGCCATGGCCAAGCACGCCCTTTGACGAGGAAATCGGCGGCACCTTGACCCCATCGAATGTCATCGCAACGGCCGTCGCCTCGACCCGGTCGTTGATCGTGGTGCCGGTACCATGGGCGTTGATATAGCCGATATCGGCCGGGGTCAGGCCCGCATCCCTGATCGCCAGCGTCATCGCGGCTGCGGCACCAACCGGATCGGGCGAGGTCAGGTCGCCGGCATCGGCATTGGCGCCAAAGCCCAGGATTTCGCCAAGGATCGGTGCGCCGCGCGCGACGGCATGATCCCAATCCTCCAGCACGAGTACGCCCGCGCCTTCGCCCAGCACCAGGCCGGAGCGGTTGCGGGAAAACGGGCGGCACGTGTCGGACGACAGGACGCGCAGCGCCTCCCACCCGTGCATGGTGCCGGTGGTGATGCACGCCTCGCTGCCGCCGCCGATCGCGACCTTTACCGCGCCGGAGCGGACCAGCTGTGCCGCGATGCCGATGGCATGGGTGCCCGATGCACAGGCGCTGGCAATGGCATAGGTAATGCCATGCGCACCCAGCATCATCGACACCTGACTGGCGGCGGCGTTGCACATCAGTTTCGGGATGGTCAGCGGGTGGGTCCGGTGCGACCCCTCTCCGTAAAGCCGGAAGAAGGAATCATCGAGGGTGATGAGGCCGCCCACGCCGATCCCGATGATGACCGCCGCGGCCGACAATGCCTCGTCACCGGGGGCGAGGCCCGCCTCGGCAACCGCTTCGTTCGCCGCGACCACGGCAAACTGGGAAAACCGGTCCATCATCGCCGCTTTTTTCGGGGGCAGCAGCGTTTCGGGCTGAAACCCGCGCACCTGGGCCGCGATCTTGATGTTCAGCCGATCGGATCGCGGCACGTCGATCGGGCCGATCGCCGGGCGGGCATCGCGCACCGCCTCCCACGTCGCGGACGCTGTCATGCCCGCGGCCGAGATTGCGCCGATTCCGGTGACGGCTACCCGCCGGTGCGTCACTGAGCGCCCTTGGCTGCGACGGCTTCGTCCACCATGGTCGCCAGGTCGCCGATCGTCCGCAGCTTGTCGGGATCATCGACATTGGCGTTGTAGTTCACGTCGATGCCGAACTCTTCCTCGATCGCGAAAATCGTCTCGATCACGTCGAGCGATTCATAGCCCGCTTCCTGCAGGTCGGTGGATGCGCTGAATTCGCCGGGATCGCGTCCAAGCTGCTTCGCTACGATCGGAATGAGCCGTTCAACTGTCGACATTCTGCGGGCCTCCCCTTGCGCCGTTTGCATCATAGCTTGCAAGCACCCCGTAAGACAGGGCTATTTTGCAATGCAATATGTGCCGATATGGTGGTGGCAGCGTGCCTTGCCGGCGGATCATGCCGACAGGTCCGCAGCGACACGTGGCGGCGGCGGTGCGCCGTTCGGGACCACGCGCGGATAGGCCGTACCGGGCTGAAGCACGGCATCGCGTGCGCCCATTGCCTGAACCTCGCCATCGCGAAGGATCATCACAAGGTCGATACAGGCCAGGATCGAGGAGCGATGGGCGACGACGATCACGATGCCCTGTCGCGCGCGAACCGAGCGGACGGCATCGGCCAGAGCGCGTTCGCCCTCCACATCCAGATTGGCATTGGGTTCGTCCAGCAGGACCAGAAACGGATCGCCGAACAGCGCGCGGGCAAGGGCAATGCGCTGCGACTGGCCCGATGACAGGCCAAGGCCGTTGGCGCCGATGACGGTGTCATATCCCTGATCCAGCCGCAGGATCATGTCGTGCACCCCGGCAAGTTCGGCGGCACGGACAATGGCGGCCATGGACGCCCCTGGCGTGAACCGGGCGATGTTTTCCGCGATGGTTCCGGCCATCAGTTCGGGCGTTTGCGGCAAATAGCCAAGATGCGGCGCCAGTCGGTCGGCGGACCATTGGTCGATCGATGCTCCGTCCAGCTGAACCCGGCCGGACAAGGGCGTCAGGATCCCGGCCACGGCGCGCAGCAGTGTCGATTTGCCGCCGCCGCTTGGCCCGATGATGGCCAGCGTCGTGCCCGCTTCGATGCTGAACCCGACCTTTCGCACGGCGGGGCGGTCGGTCCCGAGCGGGGCGACGGTCAGGCCGATGACATCCAGCCGTTCGCGTGGGGCGGGCAAGGCCATGCGGGCGGGCTGTGGTGCCTCGCCCAACGTGCCGGACAGGCGCCGCCAGCTTTGCCGGGCATAGACGAACCCGCGCCAGTTCGCGATCGCCTGTTCAATCGGGGCCAGCGCGCGAGAGGAGAGGATCGAGCTGGCAAAGATCACGCCGCCCGTCGCCTGATCGTTGATGACCAGCACCGCGCCGATGGTGAGCACCAGCGACTGAAGCAGCATCCGGAACATCCGCCCGATGCTGGCCAGCGTGGATGCGGTGCCGCCCAGCCGGGCCTGTGCGTCGATATACTCGACGGCGCTGCGTTCGAACCGGGTGCGCATCGCCTGATCCATGCCAAGGACATGGGACAGTTCGGCATGGCGGCGCGCGGTATCGGCGGCCTGATTGCGCAGCAGCGCCAGACCGGCGATCGGGGCGGCCGAACGCGATGTGACCCGATCATTGACCACCGCCAACACGATCAGGATCAGTGCGCCCAGCCCGACAGTCAACGCCAGCAGGGGATGCAGCAGGAACAGGAAGACCAAGAACACGGCGACCCAGGGAAGGTCGGAAAGCGCCGCCGGACCATTGCCCGACAAAAAGCTGCGTACCCGTTCCAGATCGCGCAGCGGCTCTGCCGAATCCCCGCGCGGGTCGGTGCGCGCCATCCGCACCGCCGCATCATAGGCATGGCGGCCGATCGCGGCATCCGCGCTGGCCCCCAGATGCACCAGCATCCGGGCGCGCGTCACCTCCAGCAACCCCTGAAACAGATAGGCGATGGTCACGATGACCAACAGGCCGGCCAGCGTCGGCATGTTCCGGCCGGGCAGCACGATGTCATAGACCAGCATCATGTAAATCGAGCCAGCCAGCAGCAGCACGTTGAGCACCGCGCTGACCGCCGCGATGCTGCGCATCGACCGCTTTGCCCAGAGGGTGAATGCCGACAGGTCCGCCGCCGCGGATTCGCGGGGCCGTTGGCCGATGGAAAACGGGGCTGACATAGCGGCCACGGATAGCCGGGATTGGTTAATTCCCTGTTTCGCCGACCGGTTCCGGCATCAATCGGCCGCGAGGACCGACGGTCACGCCGCTTTTGATCACGCGTGCGGGATTGCCCGCGACGATGCTGCCCGAGGGTACGTCATCGAAGACGACCGATCCCGATCCGATGACGCACCCGTCGCCGATGGTCACGCCGGGCAGGATGACCGATCCGCCGCCGATGAAGCAGCGGTTGCCGATGCGGATCGGCCGGACCTGTCCGGTGCGGCTGTCGCGCGCGATCAACAGCGTTTTAAAGGCCACCAGGCTGTGTTCGCCGATCACGATGCTGTCCGGTCCGCCGCCCACGATCCGTCCGGACAGCGAGATGCTGGAACTGGCCGGCATCCGCAACCCGTGGCGCAGCGACAGCCACCGCCGCCGCAGCGACAGCAGCGCCATGCGCACCGAATGCAACTGATCGAGCGAGCGTCGGGCCATGCGCGTCCCCTTGCCATCGCTTGCCCCGGTTGGGCAATGGCGGGGCGACGGGGGATCGGAACTTCCGTCCCGCCGGGGTTGAGCATCCCCGCCCGGTCGGGCAAAGCGGCGCTAGCCGACTTGGGAAGGGCATGCTGCGTGCGGGCAATGATTCAGCGCTGGGTTCGTCGGGCGCTTCTGAACATGGATATCCATCCCGGAGCCAGCATTGCGCCGACCGCGCTGATCGACCGCACCTATCCGGCCGGGGTGCATATCGGCGACCGCGTGCGCATCGACGAGGAAGCCGTTATCCTGACCCATGACGTGACCCGGCACCTGGAACTCAACACCGTCATCGGTGCAGGCAGCTATATCGGCCCGCGCGCCATCGTGATGCCCGGCGTCACCATTGGCGAAAACTGCGTGGTCCATGCCGGATCGATCGTCACGCGCAGCATCCCGGATGGCGCGGTGGTGATCGGCAATCCCGCCCGTCGGATCGACGAGGCGCCGCAGGATTAACCGTTCCCGGCATTGAGTTGGGCGGGCGGACCGGCGGGTCGGCATTTTTCCGCTGTCCTACATCGCATCCCCATGAATAGAACAAACCAGAAACAAACTGGTGGGGAATGTTCATGACCGATCGATTCGTCAGCTTTAAGGACAGCGTGGATGCGCCCGCGCGCCATTGCTTTGCAGTCGTGCCGAGCGACAGCCAGCCGCTGCCCCATGTGACCAAGGCTTTGCGTGCGGGCGGGGCGGGGACAATCACGTTCCGGGCAATTGGCGATACCGCCGATACGCAGCACCCCGTGCTGAATGGCGAGCGCATCGACGTGCGGGTCAGCCATGTGCGCCAGACCGGCACCACTGTTCCCGTCATGGCATACGCCTGATGGTCGGGTTCGGATTTGGTGCCTGGCCGCCACGGCCGGTGAGCGGCGGGGGCGGTGGCGGCACGCCGACGCCCACGCCGGGCGGCACGTCGCCCGCGCGGTATAGCCCGATGGGCACGCGGTTCCGCCTGCCCACGGGGACGCAGACGATCAACGCGAGCTTCCTGTTCCAGGCCTATGCCCATGTCTTTGCGACGGGCGCATGGGCAACGAACGAGGCGGCGTTTTTCTGGTCCACCTTTGCCAACCTGACCAGCGTTGCCGACCATGAGGCAAAGGTGACGGGCGCGCTGCGGATCGAGCGGATTTCCGTCCTGATCTCTGGCACATGGGTGGATGCGACCATCACGGCCGGGGACGAGACGATTGATCCCAACACCGATGGGGCGGGCAAATGGGTGCGGTGCGCGTTCGCAACCCCTCTGCCTGCAAACACTGTCCTGTCGATGCGCGTGGCGACCGAGTTTACCCGCACCGGCACTTGTCCCGGTGGTCCGGCAGCGGCACCGAACGAGGCGCAGCGGGGCAGCTCGACCTCGCTGGCATCGACGCTGACCACGGTATCGCTGAACAACAGCAATGCGGTGCACTGGCGGCCCTGTGCCATGATGGGCAAGGGGGGCGATGGTCGCCCGGCATTGCTGGCGCTGGGCGACAGCATCGGGGCGGGCGCCGATCAGTACGCGAACGCGGCCGTCATGTCGGCCCGTGCGGAGTTCGGCTATCTGGGCCTTGGCCTGGACGATGCCAGCACCAGCAAACGCATCCCCTGCTTCAACTTCTGTGTGCCCGGGCAGAACCCGGAGAATTACGGCACGCCATCGCGGGTGGCGCTGAAGCTGGAAATCCTGACCAAGGCGATGGCGCTGAACGGCGGGGCATCGCCGGTTGACGAGATTGTCGTCCAGCACGGCACCAACAGCGTCAACGGCACCGTCACCAAGGCGCAGTTGGTCGGCCACCTCAAGAACGTCTATTCGACGTTCCGCGCGGTGCTGGGCGCGACCATGCCGGTGACGCAGGTGGAGATGATCGCGCTTCCCGCGTCAACCGATGGCTATGCCACGCTGGCCAACCAGACGCCGACCGCGCCGAACACCTATCCTACGGGCGTCCGCTGGCAGGTGAATGAGGCGATTGGCGGGCCGGATGGCCTGGGCAGTCCCTCTGCCGAGCTGCGGGCCGATGGCAGCATCCGGGGCAGCTTTGCCCCGTGGCGCTATGGCAGCGCGGATACGGCGGCGGATCGTGACCTGTTGCCGGTGCAGTCGTTCACCACGACGGTCGCCGCCGCCTATGGCGGCTCGGGCAACATCACCCTGACCGATGCGCCGCTGGTCGGCCATTATCTGGCGGTGGGCGGGGCGGCGTTCCATTATGGCGTCGTGACCAGTGTGACCGGAACCGGCCCCTATGTCGTCGGCATCATCTGGCAGGGCGGGCAGGCGGCCAAGGCGGTCGGCAACCCGGTGCGGGCAACAGCGCATGGCAGCGGCCTGCACCCCGGCCCGTTCCATCACGCGATCATGGCGCAGGCCGTCATCGACTGGAAGATATCGCGCGGCTGGGTGTGACGTCTCATCCCCCTCTTCCGGATGTGCGTCCGGAGGAGGGGGCGGGATCAGACGTTCATCACCGAACCGATGACCATGGCGCCATCGCCGTTCAGCTGAGTGACCAGGGTCGACAGGTCGTCAACGAAGCTGACGTCGCGGCGCGCGACGATCAGGACATAGCGCACCACCGATGCGATCCGGCGGGCATCGGCGCACCGATTGGTCGGTGGCGTCAGGATCAGCGTCAATTCGTGATCGCGCATGCAGGTGTCGATCACCTGTTTGAACCGCGCGCCGTTCAGCAGTTCCTGCGCATCGGCAGCCGGGCCGCCGGAATACAGCACGGACAGATGCGGGATCACATCGGCCTGGATCGTGTCGCTGATCGACAGGGTCTCGTCGGTCAGCAACTGGCGCAGATTGGGCACGGGCCGCGACGGGATGATGGCCGTTTCCACGAACGGCGTGCGCATATTGCCGTCGATCAGCAGGGTGCGGATCCCCGCCTGAGCCAGGCTGACCGCCAGATTGACGGCCACGAATTCCGACCCGCTTTCCCCATCGCTGGAACAAATCCCCAGCGCGCGGCGGCCGTTGCGGATATGCGTGGCGATGAGGTGCGTGCGCAGCGAGCCGATGGATTCGGCCTGGGCGCCGCCCTGCTGATCCAGCACCACGACGTCGGGCGACACCGAATAGGTGACGGGTTCCGGCAGCGGCGCCTTGCCCGCACCGGCGGCCGGTGTAGTTGTCTCAGAAATCGCTGAGGCAGCTTTGGACACGATGATGCTCCAGCCTTGAGGGGTCAGGCGCCCGTCGCGGGAACGCGACGATCCGGGTTGGTGAACGGGATGATCGCAATCACCGGCACCGATTCGATTGACAGATCGGAAACGCTGCGCACACGGCGGCGAAGCAGTTCGAACAGCAGCGCCAGCAGGATGCCGAGCACCAGACCGAACGCAGCAGCGCCGCCGATGATCACTGCCTTGAGCGGGCCGACCGGCTTGTTCGACGTGGTCGCCTGTCCCAGCAAGGTGATGCCGCCTTCGCGCGCCTGTGCCTGTTGACGCAGTTCGGCGGTCCGCGACGCGGCCTTGCTGAACTGTTCGCGCAGGCCGTCGATCCTGGCCTGCATCTGACGCAGCTGCGCGATCTCGTCACGCTGGGCGATGACCTTTGCCTGGGTCTGCGACACTTGCGACGCGATGGACGGCCCAGTGGCCGCAGGCGCGCGCGATGCGGCGGCAGCGGCGCGTTCCTGCGCTGCGGCTTGGGCCACTGCGGTCCGGGTCTGGCGCAGGGCAACGAGGTCGGGGTGATTCGGCCCCAGTTCGCGCGACAGGGCCGCGATCTGCCCATCGATCTGCGCCAGCTGGGTCTGGGCCGGCCCCGGACCGACCGGGATCGACACGCTGGGCATGGAGGGCATCGGCGTGGTTCCGGCCAGCGCCTTCAGCCGGGCGCTTTCGGTGTCGCTGTAATCGTCCTGCAGCACGATGTTGTTCGCGCGTTCGAACGCGGTGCGCTGCGATTCGGCCTGATTCAGTTCGCGGCGGATCTTTTCGGTCTGGTTGGCGAACCAGTCGGCATTGCGGGTCGCGGTTTCGCGGCGCTGGTCGATGCTCTGTTCGATATAGGCCTGACGCAGCGCGTCCGCGATGGTGCGCGCCCGATCCGGGTTGGTATCGACAAATTCGATTTCGAGGACGTTTGTCCCCTCGATCACCCGGGCGGTGGTGTTCAGCGTCACGCCCTGCGCCAACCAGCGGATAAAGCCCTGTTCGCTGGGCTGATCCGTCGACGCGACATAAGCGGCGCGCAGATCCTCACGCTTGGGCCAGCCCAGATCGGTGATCGCACGGGCGGCAAGCGCCGGATCGGCGAACAGTTCGACCTGAGTCTGGGCAAAGGCGCGGGCAAAGCCGGCATTGATCACTTCATTGGTGACCGGGTCCGGACGGATCACGTCCAGCATCACGCGGGCCTGCGCCTTGTACTTGGTCGGCACGAAGATCGAGACGACGCTGGCGCCGATCAGGCAGGCGAGCATGATGCTGACGATGAGCTTTCGCCGGGCCCATAGTGCACGAAAGAAGCTGACAAAATACATCCGGCCCTCGTGCTTAGAAGAACTTCTGGCCGACGACGATCACGTCACCGGGCTCGACGATGGTGTCGAGCTTTGCGCTGCCGATTTCCTGCTGTCCGCGGATCAGCTTGGTCCGGCGCTCCGACCCCAGCGGGGTCAGGCCGCCGCCACGGGCCAGCGCCTTGCGCAACGTCATGCCCGGATCGATGGGATAGGTGCCGGGCGCCGTCACCTGACCATAGATATAGAAGGTCTCGGCTTCGGCCACATAGACCTTGTCGCCCGGATTGACGATTGGATCCTCTTCACCGCGACCGGTCGCAATCGCCTTCAGCGACAATTCGCGCGGCGAACCGCCGGCCGGGGTCAGCGTGATCTTGTCGCCGCCGGTTTCGCGCACGCCGCCAGCACGCGCGATGACTTCGGACAGACGATAGGCGCGGTCAATCGGCACGACGCCGGGATTGGCCACCTGGCCCAGGACCGTGATGTAGCGGCTGGCATAGGTGACGATCGAGATGTTCAGCACCGGAGCCGAATAATAGCCGCCGCTGACCAGGGCGGCGCGAATCTGATCTCGCAACTGCAGCACGGTCAGGTCGGCGGCGCGGATGCTGCCGATCAGTGGCAGGGCAATCGTTCCGTCGCTCTGCACCTGGACCCGGGGCTTGAAATCCTCGCGGCCGAGCAGGCTCACCTCGATGATGTCGCCCGCGCCAAGGACATAGCCATCGACCAGAGACACGTTTTCCTGCGCCGCCGGGGCGGCAGGAACGCCCTGTGCGGCACGCGGGGGCTGAACCGGCGCGGTGCCGGCGGTCTGGGCGCCGGCCGTGCCGGAAAGCGTCATGGCCGTCACCGAAAGCGCGACGATGAGAGCGTTGGAAGTTTTGTGCATGCGCGAAGCCCTACTCTAGCTTAACGAAGGAGTCTCACTGAGAATTCGATGCGAGCGCTGTCATAGTCATAAAACGGGTCATTGGCGCGGCGTGTGTCATAGGTTGCGCCAAGGCCGAAGAACAGCCGCTGGGTCTTCTGAAACTGCAGGCCGGCACCTACGACATGCTGGGTATCGTCGGTCAATGGCCGCAGCGCACGCGGGAAGGTGGAGACATAATCGCGCGTGCGATAGGTATAGCTGCCCACCAGGTTCAGCCGCGGCGACAGCGCATAGGTAAGGTCGGTGCGCAGCGCGGTTTCGATGAAATAATCGATATCGAAATTGAGCGCGGGCACCGCCTGGCGCACGCCGGTAAACGACACGGCAAAGGGGCCGCCGGGCGAGACGCGCACATTGGCACGGCCGGTGATGCCGTCGAACGCCTTGATCCCGCCGGCGATCACATCGGTGTAGTTCAGCTGAATCTGACCCTGAAACGTCGGGGTGACGGCGCGGGTGAAGGACACGCCAAAGCTGCGCACCTTGAACCCGTCAATGCCCAGAAAGGTGAGCGGATTGTCCTGACGCTCGGTGAAATCCGTTTCCGCCTGCCCGACCAGCAGGGCGATTTCCCCGATCGACGGCTGAGCGTAGAGCAGGCCGCCGCCATACAGGACGGTGTTGTAATTGGCGCCGCGCCGCAGATCGTTGGTGTTCTTGCCGTCGGTGTACGAAATCTGCGCAACCGGGCGAAAGCCGACCTGCGGTCCGCAAGCCAGGGTCAGCGACGCCGTCTTGGTCGTCTCGAAGTTCCTGAAGCTGACCCGGTCGTCGGTCTGATCGGCGGTCAGGCCAAGATCGCCGGGATTGCTGCGTCGACGCGAAATGCCCGCACCCAGCGTGGTGTCGCAGATCGACAGCCGCGATGCCAGGCCGCCATCCAGCGAAATCCGTTCGCCATCAAGGCCGCTGTTGCGGCTGTAGATGTCATAGGCCGCGCCGCCGCTCAGGCTGGCGACGCCAATCCCGCCGACGGGAACATAGATGTCGACCGAGGCAGATGGCGAAAACCGGAAATCTTCCGGTTGCAGGTCGAGTTCCTCGGCCCGCTGATCGGTCAGCCGGGCAGCGTTGGTGTCATACGCGGCCGACGCCTGCAGCGTCACGTCGATACGCCGCGTCTGGTTCGCCACGAAAGGCAGCGAAACATTCTGCGCCGTCGCCGTCGCGCTCCAGCAAAGGGCGGTCGCACAAACCGCTGTCCTGATCTTCATGGCTCTCCCCCGGCACATCCCAAAGCGGTGTCTCTCTAGCGGAAGTCAAGCAAGCGCGGAACCATGTTATTTTCCGGCATCCCTGTTCCAGCTTCGGCCAGTTTCAACGGCGTTGAACCATGCCTTTCCTGCATATTTGCTGAAGCATGATTAGGGGCGTCTTAACCGGTCTGCGGCAAACAGGGGCTGACGAGTAAGGGGCTTTTTGCACAGCGATGTTTGATCCATCACGCCGCGCCGAATGGGAACGACGGATCGATCAGGCGATCGAGCAAGCCGACGCGCCCGCAATTCCGGCCAGTTTCAACGATTTTCAGCGGGTGATGAAGGCCGGATGGGCGGGGCTTGCCGTGCTGAGCCTGGTCATCTGGATCGCGCCTCTGATCGCCGCGCTGACGGGGTGGCAGATGATTGCCATGGCCGTGCCGGCACGCAGCGTGCCGACACTGGCCGGTGTCGGCGCAATCGGCCTGATCGCGCTGGTTGCGATGGCTGTCGCCTGGACCGCGCGTGCGCGGATGCTGGGCCAGATGTCCGCGGTCGCCGATGCGTGCGTGCCGCCGATGGTGGCGGCACGGCTGTGCGCCATCAAACAGGATGACGGGCGGCATCTGCGGGCGATCCGCGCCTTTCTGAACGGACCGGCGGCGGGCGCGCTGATGGATGTGCCGGGCGTCCTGTTGTCGGGCCTGATCCTGGCGCTGATCGTGCCCTGGATCGGCGCGGTCGCGCTGGCGGCGGCGGGCGCCATGCTGTTCCTGTCGTGGCGCGGTATCCGGTCCCGCTACGCCATCATGGCGCGTGAGGAAGCGGCCGGTGCCGCCGAAATTGACGTGCGCACCATCGCCATGCTGCGTCCTGCCGGGATGCGCGAGCGGATGCGCAGCGGCTGGGCGCCGGTTCTGCTGACCGGCCGAACCATCGAGGATGCGGCACAATCGGCCGGTCCGCCGCCGGTCGCCGTGGCCATTGCCCTGCTGGCGACGTGGTTGCCGCTGTTCATCGCGGGCGGATGGATGGCGCTGGCCGATCATGCGTCGATGCCGCTGATCGCTGCGGCACAGGCATTGGCGATGATCGGGATGCTGCCGCTGATCGTGCTGGTCATGCAGAGCGGCACGATCGCGGCCTGCCTGACCGGCTGGGGCGCGATCCGTACCTGGCTTGCGCTGCCGGTGCAGACCGCCGCTGCCGCCAATCTGCCGCCGCCGCGCGCGCGGATGGAATGCGACATTACCCTGCTGGGCTCGCCGGGGGATCATCGGGTGTTGCTGAGCAACATCGCCTTTACGCTGGATGCCGGTCAGATGCTGACCGTGATCGGGCCGGGCGGCGCGGGCAAATCGGTGCTGATGCGCGCCATTGCCGGGCAACTGCCCGTTGCCATCGGCGGCGTGCGGCTGGACGGCGTGCTGATCCCGCACTGGACCGACGCGATCCTGGATCAGGCCATCGGCTATATGCCCCAGCGGCCCGTGCTGGCACGCGGCACCATTGCCGAAAACATCGCCCGTTTCGATCCGATGGCCAGCAGCGAGGCAGTGCTGGCCGCCGCCCGGACGGCGGGTGTGCATGACGCGATCGTGGCCCTGACCGATGGCTATGACACAGAGGTCGGCGACGATGGCGAGCGGCTGAACGCATCGATGATCCATCGCATTGCGCTTGCCCGGGCCTGTTTCGGCGATCCGGTCCTGCTGTTGCTTGACGATCCGACCGCCTGCGCCGATCAGCGCGCGCGAAAGGGGCTGCAATCCGCGATCGACATGGCGCTCGAACGGGGTGCGATGGTGATCGTCGTCACGCATGAAGCCACGATCATCGACCGGTCCGACACCGTCCTGGTCCTTCGCGGCGGGCGTGCCGCGGCGCTGGCACCGCCGGCGCAGGTGCGCGCCGCGCTTCAGAAACCCGACACGCGCGATGGCGCCCCTCATCTGGCAGGCCCGATTTCATGAGCTATCTGATCCCCGTTCAGCATCCCTCGGCCGTCCTGACGGCCGGGACCGTGCCGTTCCAGTCGCACCAGGCCGCGTTGCGGGGGCAGGCGCGGCGGGCGATCCTGATCATCGGCCTGCTTGCCGCGCTGCTGCTGGGTGCCGCCGCGCTGGTCCAGACCAGGGCAGCGGTCGTCGCATCGGGCACGGTGACGGTCGAGCATCAGGTCAAGAAGATCGCCCATCCCGTCGGCGGCGTGATCGCCGAACTCTATGTACGCGACGGCCATCGGGTGCGGCGCGGGGACCGGCTGATGCGGCTGGATGACCGCGTGACCGGCGAAAGCGTCATGCGGATCGGCGAAACCGTCGAACAGTTGCTGGCGCAGCAGGCGCGGCTGACCGCCGAGCGGGATCAGGCGGGGCAGATCGCCTTTCCAGCATCGCTGTCGCGCAGCAACCCGTCGGCCGTGGCGGCGATGGAGGCCGAAAGCCGCCTGTTCGCCCTGCGCCGTCAGGCGCGCGCGACCGAGGCCGGCCAGTTCGAGGAGCGCATCCGCCAGGCGCAACAGCAGATCGCGGCGCTGGACGCCCAGGTGACCGCCAATCGCCGGCAGATTGCCCTGATCGAGCCGGAACGCGACAATCTGCGCAGCCTGTACGAGCGCCGCCTGGTCACCGTTGCCCGGCTGAACGAAGTCGAGCGCACATCGGTCAGCCTGAACGGCGACAGTGCCGCCCTGCGCGCACAGGTCGCCCAGATCCGAGCCCAGATCGCCGAATTGCGCCAGCAGGCGGCACAGGCGCGGATCGCCATGGCCACACAGGCGGGCATTGACCTGGCCGAAGTGACCAGCCGCCTGAACGAACAGTCGGTCCGGTCGGTCGCCGCGTCCGATCAAAAGGACCGCAGCCTGATCGTCGCGCCGCAGGATGGGGTGATCGACAAGCTGGCATTCACCACCATCGGCGGCGTCGTGCCGGCCGGTCAGACCATCCTGAACCTGGTCCCCACGGGCGACCGGCTGGTGGTGGAGGCACATGTCCCGGTGACCGACATCGATTCGGTGCGCGTCAATCAGCCGGCGGAGCTTCGCTTCAGCGCGTTCAATGCGCAGACCACGCCGCAGCTGAAGGGCCGGGTGCTGCGCGTCGCGCCGGAACGGACGGTCGATGAACGCACCGGCGCGTCCTTCTATGTGGTGGCGGTGGAAGTCAGCCCGGCCGAGCTTGCGCTGCTGAACGGGCGCGAGCTGGTCAGCGGGATGCCGGTCGAGGTGTTCCTGCAAACCGGCAGCCGTTCGTTCCTCTCCTATCTCTTCAAGCCGCTGGCCGATCAGTTCAATCGCGCGTTCCGGGAGGGATAAGGCGAGCCAGAACCGACGCAAAGCGACGTTGCTGCGGCGCACACATGTGATAATGACCCCGGGCGGCAGTGGTGCCGTGTCATCGGCGGATCCATTGCATGGACGGCATCGAACCGGTCACGGCCCGACACGGGGCGGACATTGCGGTCGTCATACCCTGTTACAACGGCGCCCGTTTTTGCGGGCAGGCGATTGAAAGCGCGCTTGCCCAGCGGGACGTGACGGTCGAGGTCATCTTTGTCGACGACGGTTCGTCGGACGGCAGCCACGCGGTGGCAGACGGGTTCGACGGCGTCACCGTCATCCGGCAAGCCAATGGCGGCGTGTCAAAGGCGCGAAATACCGGCCTGGCCGCCGTAACCGCGCCCTATGTCCTGTTTCTCGATTCGGACGATATCCTGCTGCCCGATGCGGCTGGCCTGGGCATCCGGCATCTGGGGAACGATCCTGAAAGCGTCATCGCCTTTGGCGGCACGAACGACATCGACAGTTCGGGCAAGGTGCTGTCCACGCGGCTGCCGCCCGCTCGTCGCTTTGCCCTTGAGGACGTGTTCTTCAACACCATTCCGCGGCCGAGCCAGACGGTGATGCGGACCGATGCCGTGCGCCGGGCCGGCGGGTTCGAGGTCGGCCGCCGGATGTGCGAGGATTTCGAGCTGTACGTGCGGATGCTGGCCGATGGCGCAACCGGCCTGTGTCACGGCGAGCCGGTGGCGCATTACCGGCGTCACCCGGGCCAGGCGACCCATCATGTCAGCGAAATGATGTGGGCGGCGCTGGACGTCGTCGACCGGGCCGAGCAGGCGAAGATCGGCGGGATCGGAACCGCGCGCTGGGCCGCGATAAGGCGGTTCTGGAAACAGGAACTGGGCGGCTTCATCGCCTATGAACTGGCGCGGGCGATTGCCGGACGGCAATGGGCACGGGCAGCAAAGGCCGCTCGCAGCTATCTGGTCAGCCAGCCCTATGCAGGGATTGGAACCTTTCGCGCTGCCTTCGGTCTGCGGAATTAGCAGCCGGACAAGCGTCATCGCTGATCCTGTCGCTGTGCAGCACGGACAGGCCTCAATTCGTTTGCAGCGAAACGATCCTTGTCGCAGCTTGGGCGCATGGCCAGCCTCATGCCCCGCTTCACCCGACTCAGCCGTATCCGTCGGCCGTTCCGATGGATTGCGGGCATCACCCTCGCGCTGTTCGCGATCTTCTCTGCGGCGGCCTACGCATTAACCGCAGACTGCTGTCCGCCATGCTCGGCGAATGCAAATTCAGCAACCGTCATGGTGTGCCCGCCATTAACTGTGCGGCTTAAAATCATCGCAAATTGTGCGCTGCATAACGCAAATGTGGGGCCCGGTGATCTGGGCGACCAGAACAACGGATCGCGATGCAAGGACCAATCGATGGCAACGGCTTTTAATGAACAGTCTGCAACGATAAACTATTTCGGTGGCAACGTATCGGGGGGGACAATTGTTCCCACGATCGGTTCGACCATCACGGTGGATTCGACTGCATCGTTGATTGCGGCACTGAAGGCGGCGAAGGGCGGCGAAACGATCCTGCTCAAAGCCGGGACCTATTCCGACGTTTCGATGATCGGAATGAACTTTGCGTCCAAGGTCTATATCCGTTCGGCCGATGCCGGCAATCCGGCGACGTTCACTGACCTGCGCATCCAGAACAGCTCGAACATCAGCCTGAGCACCGTCGATCTGACCGCCAAGCCCGATGCTCCGCTCTATGTGTTCCGGGTATCGGATTCCAAGTCCATCGATCTGGATCGGCTGGACGTCACCGGCGCCAACATGAGCCATGAACCGTTCGTGATCCGCGTGTCGAAGGACGTGACGCTCACCAACAGCGAGTTCAGCAAGGCAATGAACGCGCTGAACCTGGTCAGCAATACGAACGTGACGATTGCGGACAACGTCTTTCACGACATCCGGGTCGACGGCATTCGCGGCAACGTCGTCGATGGTTTGACCATCAAGGGCAATCTGTTCACCAATTTCTGGCCGGAGGGCGACATCGGGCGCAGCGGCGACCATGCCGATGCGATCCAGATCTGGACCGAGAACACGACTGCCAGCGCCACCAACATCAACATCGATTCCAACGTCTTTGTCCGGGGCGAAGGGCGGCCGATCCAGGGCATTTTCGTCCATGACAATTCGGGTGTGAAACCACCCATCGGCCTGTCGATCACCAACAATCTGATCGCCGGCGGCATGTGGAACGGCATTTTCTTCACCGGCAAGAACGTGACGGTGACGGACAACAAGGTTGCCGGCTATGCCGACCAGCTGTCGTGGATCAAGCCGCACGTGATCGACGGCGGGGTAATCAGCAACAATTCGGCGACCCGTTTCGAATGGGGCCCGATGTCCAGCGTCGAGCAGGCGCACAACAAGCTGATCAACAGTGCGGAAAGCAGCGTTTCGGCAGCGGACATCAATGGGCGGCTGAAACTGGTTCCCGAACTGACCACCATGGCGACATCGTTGCTGGCCGCGACCCTGTCTGGTCTGCTGGGCGCGATCGGCGGCGGCGGTTCGGGGGGAACCGGTGCCGGCAGCGCGGGCACCGCGGATGCAGCCGCCCAGTTCCAGCCCGCCCTAGCGCCAGAAATCAAGAAGGTCATGGGCACGGACAAGGCGGATCGCCTGGTGTCGAACGGGACGGGGTTCGAGGAGTTTCATGGCGGGGCGGGCAATGACCTGTACGTCGTCCGCCATGCCAATGACGTGGTGGTGGAGGGTGCCGACAGGGGGCGCGACACCGTGCATTCCGATGTCAGTTTCAAGCTTGGCGACAATGTCGAGGAGCTGTGGCTGCAGAAGGAAAACCTGACCGGCCATGGCAATGCGCTCGACAACCGGCTGGTCGGATCCGGCGGGATCGACACGCTGTACGGCCTTGGCGGCAACGACCTGATCCAGGGCGGCGCCGGGAACGACGCGATCTATGGCGGCGACGGGATCGATGACCTTCGCGGCGAGGATGGCGACGACCTGATCTATGGCGATGCCGGCAACGACCTGCTGACGGGCGGGGCCGGCAACGACCGGATCTATGGCGGCCTTGGCGACGACACGATCGAGGGAGGGGCCGGCAACGACGCGTTGTACGGCAACGCGGGCGCCGACCAGTTCCGCTTTCGTGACGATTATGCAGGCAACCGATCGACGGTCGATGTGATTGCCGATTTCAATCGTGCCGATCGCGACATCATCAACCTTGCGTTGATGGACGCCAACACCCGCACGTCGGCCAACGACACGTTCCGCTTTATCGGGACGAGCAGCTTCACCAAAAAGGCAGGCGAACTGCGCACGGAAGTCGTCAACGGTTCGACCCATGTTTATGGCGACGTCAATGGAGACGGGGTGGCCGATTTCACCATCATCGTTGATGGCGTGACCGATCTGACCGCGCGCGATTTCTGGCTGTAACGCCGTCCGGCATTGCTGAAACGGTGCAATCGGGGGGCGTTCCATGCGGATCGGCCCCCCTTTTGGCATCGCCATGTCGCGGCCCGGGACGCATCCGGCCGTGTGCCGGGGCATAAACACCTCGCACTGCGGCAAGGGTTGGTGTAGGCGCTGCCATAGCCCGCATGCCGCGCGTGCGGCACAGGTGCCAGACAGGTGATGGGTGAACCGACCGACTAGCTTTCCCAACGCGACGCCGATCGGGCAGGCAGGAATCGACATCGTTCTGCCGCCGTATCACCGGCCCAGCCCGACGCTGGACCTGCGCGGCCGTATGCCGTTGCTGCTGACGATCCTGGCCCTCGTCGCCGGCGGCGTCTGGTCCTGGGGCTTTCCCGTGTCGGCGGGCGTCATGGGGGCGGTGGTCGCCATCATCGGCGGCCTGGTGCTGTGGTTGTTGCCGGAAGTGCCGGGCACGCCGATCCGCACGCTGTCGATCCTGTTGTTCACGTTTCTGATCGGCCTGCTCGTCTGGCCCGATTATCTGGCGCTGACGCTGCCCGGAATGCCGTGGATCACGATGATCCGGCTGACCGGCGTGCCGTTGATGCTGGTGCTGATCGTCACCCTGTCCATGTCGCCGGTGGTGCGGCGCCGGGTGGTCGACGTGCTGAACGCCGGCAAGATCGTCTGGATATCCATGGCGGTGATGATCGCCGTCACCCTGCTCAACATTCCGGTCGCCTTTTTGCCGACCCAGGCGCTGAACCGCTTTCTGGTTGCACAGATGGCGTGGACGTCGGTGTTCTTTGCGGCGTGCATCGTGCTGTACCCCCAGGGACGGGCAACGCTGCTCGTTCGCGTGCTGTGGGGCATCACGGTCGTCGTTTGCGTCATCGGCGTTCTGGAAGCGCGGAAGCGCGGCGTTTTGTGGGCCGGGCATATCCCCAGCTTTCTGCAGATCGAGGACGAGGCGGTGCAGCGCTTTCTGGCCGGCACGTCCCGCGCGGCCAGCGGCATCTATCGGGTGCAAAGCAAGTTCACGACCAGCCTCGGCTTTGCCGAGTTCATGGCGCTGACCATGCCGTTCATGCTGCATCTGGTCGTTCAGTCGCGCAAATGGATCACCCGGATCGCGGCGGTCCTCACCATCCTGATCATGCTGTACTGCATCAAGGCGACGGACTCCCGCTTGGCGGTACTGGGCGTGATGATCTCGGTCGGCCTGTATCTGCTGTTCTGGGCGTATCGCACCTGGCGTGCCTCGCCCAGGAACCTGGTCGCCATGGCCGTCCTGGTAGCCTATCCGGTGATGTTCATGCTGGCCATCGCGTCCAGCTTTACGGTGGATGCGGTGCGCATCCGCGTGTGGGGCGGCGGGGCTGCGCAGTACAGCACCGAGGCGCGCAAGATCCAGTACGGCCTGGGCGTGCCCAAGGTGATCCAGCGGCCATGGGGCTGGGGCATGGGCAGCGGCGGGCGTGTGCTGGGATATATCGATAACAACGGGCTGGCGTCGATCGATTCCTATTATCTGAGCGCGGCGCTTGAATATGGTGTCATCGGCCTCATCGCCTTTTTCACCATGACGATCGGGGTAATCTATCTGCTGGCCAGGGCATTGCCCTATGCGCATGATTCCGAAACCGAGCTTATCGGCCCGCTGCTGATTTCGATGGTCAATTTCCTGATCATCAAGTCCGTGCTGAGCGCACAGGAAAATCACAGCTATGTGTATATCCTGCTCGGCATGAGCCTGGTGCTGATCGAACGCGTGCAGCGCCAGCGGCGGGAAGCTGCTGCCAAAAGCTGAGCCGGAAGCGGCTTACAGGGTACCCAGGACGCGCACGATCTCTTTCGCGCGGGCGTCGAACGAGTGGTGGTTGCGTACCGTTTTGGCGGCAGCGCGCGATGCGTTCCATCCCGTTTCCGATTGCTGGTCCGCCTCGAACTTTTCGGCAAAGTCGGAACCATCAGGCGCCACTGCGAGCAAGGATTCCCGCGGCACGAAATCCTCGAATTCGCCCGATCGGGGCAGCACGCCCAAGAGGCGCGTGCCCGCGGCCAGCCCCTCGAAATACCGCATGACCAGCGGGCTGAACCCCCCGGTGCGTGCCGGATCATCCAGATCGGGCGGCGTCGCCACGAAATAGCGGCTGCGGCTGACCAGCCGGCCCAGTTCCTGCGGATCCTCGATCGGTCCCGTCTTTTCGCGATACAGATAGGTCAGGTTATGCGCGTCGCAGTACCGTTCGATCGCGTTGTGCAGCGGCGCGTAGCGACGGCCCATCCAGAAAATGTCGACGTCCTTTTCCACCTTTCGTTCGGTGAACACCTTTGTGTCGATACCGAACGGCAGATAATGGACGCGATCGCCGCCCGGCATTCCTTTCAGGATGGCAAAGGCTTCCTTGTAGGGAATGAAGCAGGCCGCGATATTCTGGGCCCGGATCGATACCGTCAGCTTTGACAGCATATGCCGCCAGGGGTCGATGACGAACACCGATTTTCGGGTTCCCAGCGCCAGATTGGCAATCGCCAGCAGCGGCGTTTCAAGGCGGGAACTGCGCTGAAGCCCGAAGGTGAAATCGCAGGTCCGTGCCTGTCGCACCTGCTCCATCATCGCCAACGGGCGATCCCAGGAAAACGGTTCCGGTGCGACGGTTTCGGTTGGCACCAGCGCGGACAGACCCGAAAACATTGGCGGGGCCAGCGTCGTCCAGTTCAGCTCCGGATGAAGCTTTTCGTTCGACAGCAGGGCCAAGCGCAATTGGTTCATCTATTCCGTTTCCCTCTTTCGCCGCACCGCACTAGCGGGATGTGCGCACTTAGTCAGCATTAATGCAGCATTGGATGGGACAGGCACCGCTTTGCCGCCTGCATTTGCGGTCGAACCCGGTGACGTTCAGCGCAGGCGTGCGATGAGCCGTGGTCCGATCACGGGCAATGCCGATAGCTCGTCCAGGATGATGGTGCGGCGATAGATCAGCCATCCGATCATCAGGATCAGCGATGCCGCCAGCAGAGCCGGGCCGGTCGCCTGGCCACCCTCCATCATCAGCGCGACACCCGCGTTGAACAGGATGAGGATAAGCAGGATTGCGCCGAAATTGCCCATGCCGCGATACCAGCGGACCTTCATCGCGCGGTTGACCAGCACGATGCCGATAAACAGCGCAGCCGCCTCTGCCGCAAAGACGGTCGAGACGACGACGGTCAGCGTCGGATGGGCAATGATGATCGGCAGGCACAGCAGCACGCCGACAATCCGCACGATGTTGAGCGTCAGCGTGCCGCGCGTCCGGTCGATCGCCATGAACGACGTGCCCAGCCATTGCTGGGCAAATCGGGTGCCCTGCAGCATCCCGATCAGGCCGATGACGACCAGCGGCAACTGAAATGCCGCGCCGTACAGGACGGGGACGGCGAACGGCGCCACGATCGCAAAGCCAAGCGCCATGGCCAGCGTCCACAGGGCGAATCGGACGCCCAGCCGGTGCACGCTGTCCCCGGCGCCGCCTTCTGACCACACCGTTTTCGAGATGGTCGGCAGCGCGGTGTTCATGAAAAACCGGCCGACCATCGAACTGGGATAGAGGATCAGCAGCAGGGTGGAGGCGTACAGGCCAAGCTCGCGCGTGCCGACCAGCGATCCGACCACCAGCCGGTCGCCCTGGCCGGATGCATAGAGCAGCAGGCCGTTCAGCGAGAGCGGCAGGGCAAACAGCACCATCGGCCGCAGATAATCGCGGTCAAAGCCGATTTCGTACCGGCGATGCGCGACCGCATGGGTCGCGATCAGTTGTGCGATGGACCGGGCGATCAGGCCGACGACGATCGCGGTATAGCTTTGCGTGACGAACGCGGTCGCCACGGTGACGACAAAGGCGACACATTCGGCCGAGATGTTCACGATCGCTTCAGGTGTGAAGTTCATGTTGCGCTGCACAGTGCGGACATCATTGTGAACGAAACCGGCGATCAGCGGATAGACGGCCAGAACCATCAGCGACGGATAGATGGACGGTTCCCCATAGAGCTGCGCCACCGGAATGGCGGACACCAGCATCATCCCGGCGATCAGGACGCCGCGAACCACGGTGATGCCGTGCGATACGCGCTGCATCCGGGGGTCGTCGCCCTTGGGGCTGACAACCAGGTACCGGTCGACACTAAAGTCGGTGATCAGTTCGAAAAGCGAGGCGGTGAGCACCAGAATGCTCATCAAACCGACCTGATCCGGCCCAAGAATCCGAGCCAGGGCAACATAGCGGAGAAACACGATGACCTGACAAAAGACGATCGACGCCATGTAAATTCTGTTTCGGCCGGGGGCGGCCATGCGCGATCCTTTCAATGGACATCTGTGCTGCACCGCCATACAGAAATATCGCGGCGATAAAAGAATTACGCACGGGCTGCCGCGTGGCCGATCGCCGCACGTCGCCCGGAGGGGCACGGCCAAATTCGCAGATGGGGCAAGGAGGCAATAGTCTTGGCTTGGTATAATCCGTTCAGGCGCAAGCAGGACGACGAAGAGCTTGCTGCACCGCAATATGCGGCTGCCGAGGACGGCGTCGCCATTGCGGCAGAGGCGCCCTTGCCGATCGTCAAGGACCGGAACGTGCAAAAGGA
The DNA here is from genome assembly GCF_025153455.1 of Sphingomonas sp. BGYR3. Classification (NCBI taxonomy): domain Bacteria; kingdom Pseudomonadati; phylum Pseudomonadota; class Alphaproteobacteria; order Sphingomonadales; family Sphingomonadaceae; genus Sphingomonas; species Sphingomonas sp. BGYR3. The sequence continues at coordinate 2,465,683 of NZ_JANZNT010000001.1, forward strand.
CAACCTGCCCCGGTTTCGCGGATCGGCCAGCGAAAGCCGTCAGGCAGGCACGCTGCGATCGTCGCTGCGGTCGCGGGTACGCGATTCGTTCACGCCGACCCAGCCGGTCGACAATCTGCGCCTGTTTGCAGGGCGCGAGGATGCGCTGCGCAGCCTGATCCGGTCGATCGAGGATCAGCGGCTGCACGTCGTCGTCTATGGCGACCGCGGCATCGGCAAGACATCGCTGCTCCGCATCTTTTCCCAGGTCGCGCGCGAGGCGGATTATCACATCTGCTATCACAGCTGCGGTCAGGACGAGACGTTCACCGAAACCTTCCGCGCCATCGCGGCCAATATCCCCGCGCTGCTGGACGAACGCTATGATCCCACCTCCTCGACCGTCGAGGAGCGCAAGACGATGGGCGACCTGTTGCCGCCTGGCGAGCTGACCGTCGGTCAGATCAGCGCGCTGTTTTCCCACATTTCCAATTCCCGCGTCATCGTGATGCTGGACGAATTTGACCGCAGTTCGGACGGCGAGTTCCGCCGCAACATCGCCGAACTGGTCAAGAACCTGTCCGACCGGTCGATCCGGGTGCAGCTGGTGCTGGCCGGGGTGGCCAGCAACCTGGCCGAGCTGATCGGCTATATCCCGTCGATCCGCCGCAACATCATCGGCCTGCCCGTCGCGCCGATGACGGAGCAGGAGGTCCGCAGCCTGATCCGCATCGGTCAGAACATGTCCGGGCTGACATTCAGCCAGACGGCGATCGACCGGGTGATCGAGGCGGCGCAGGGATCGCCCTATATCGCCAGCATGCTGGGCCAATATGCCTCGTTCGGCGCGGTGGACAGCAATGCGCTGTCGGTGACCGATGCCCATGTGAACGACGCAATCGCGCTCGCTGTGGATCAGCTGCGCCAGCGGGTGAGCGAGCGCAGCCTTCATGCGATCGACCGCATCTATGCCGAGGGGCATGGCCCCTTCCTCGTCTCGCTCGCGCGAAAGGCGCTGAGCGCGCTGGGCCGGGCCGAAGTGGAGGACGAGGCCAAGGCTGCCACCGTCCGCAACTGGTTCATCGACCGCCACGGCCTGCTGGCCCCGATCGACGACGAGCCGCTGAAGTTCCATTTTCGCGAGGAAAGCGTGCCGACCTATCTGACGCTGTTGTCAGCCAAGCTCGGATCGATCCAGGATGAATGATCAGGCGACGATTGACCGGACAGATGCGCAGAAGGCGGGGGTCGACCGGACCCGGATCTGCCTTGCCGGATCGGGCGGCGGCCATGTGCGCCAGCTGTTCGATCTGACTGCGCTGTACGAGGGCGAGGATCATTTCTTTGTAACCGAGGACACCGCGCTCGGCCGGTCGGTCGCCGCCAAATCCCGGGCGCATTTCGTCGCTCATGTCGCGCTGGGCCAGGCCCGGCTGGGTGCGCCCATCCATATGCTGATGGCGGCGTTTCGCAATGCGGCTCAAAGCCTGAAGATCATCCGCAAGGAACGGCCCAGTCTGGTCATCACGACCGGCGCGGGGTCGATGTTTTTCGTCACGCTGTTTGCCCGGCTGATGGGATCGCGGATCATCCTGATCGATTCCTTTGCGCGGTTCAGCGGACCGTCCGCCTTTGCCCGGATCGCGCGACCGCTGGCCCATATGCGGGTCGCCCAGTCGCGCATTTCAGCCGAAAACTGGCCGGGGGCCATCGCCTTTGATCCGCTCCGCGAACTGGAGCGGGAAGAACAGCCCAAGGAGCCATTGCTGTTCGCCACGGTGGGCGCGACGCTGCGGTTCGACCGGCTGGTCGAAATGGTGGCGGATGCCAAGCAGCGCGGCCTGATCCCGGAGGACGTGATCTTCCAGACCGGCGATGGCGGCCCGCTGCCCCAGGGCGAGGGGATGGAGGCGCACGAGGCGCTGCCGTTCGATCGGGTCGGATCGATCCTGCGCCGGGCCAGCATCGTGGTGTGCCATGCCGGAACCGGATCGATCATCACCGCCCTGCGCGAGGGGTGCAAGGTGATCGTCGTGCCGCGCCGATTTGCGCTGGGCGAGCATTATGACGACCATCAGAGCGAGATCACGACCGCGTTTGTCGAGCGCGGGCTGGTGTCGATGGCGAACAATGCCGAAGAACTTGCCGTGGCGCTGAAGGAAGCGCGCCAGCGCCCGCAGCGGTTCGTGACGACCGACCACCAGCCGCTGATCGCGCATCTGGCCGACGATCTTGCCCGGCATCGCGCCATCAAGTCGCATTGATCCATGGCGGGTCCGTCCATGCCGACCGTATCGGTCATCATTCCCCATTATAACGACCCGGTCCGGCTGGATCGCTGCCTGACAGCGCTGGCGGCGCAGGATTATCCGGCGGATCAGGTCGAGATCGTCGTCGCGGACAATGGCAGTCCGTTGCCGCCAGGCGAGCTGGAACGGATCGTCGCCGGCCGCGCGCGCATCGTGATCGCCCATGAAAAAGGCGCCGGCCCCGCACGCAATACCGGTGTTGCGGCATCGAACGGCCGGGTGCTCGCCTTTACCGATGCCGATTGCCTGCCCGAACCGGGCTGGATCAGCGCCGGTGTGGCCGCGCTGGACCGGGCGGATTTTGCCGGCGGGCACATGGTCGTGATGATCGAGCGCAATGACGGCGCACCGCGCACCGGGGCCGAGGCGTTCGAAACCGTATTCGCGTTCAACAACCGGCAATATGTCGAGGAAAAGGGGTTCAGCGTTACCGCCAACCTGTTCTGCGAACGTCGGGTGTTCGACGCGGTCGGCCCGTTCCGCAACGGGGTGTCGGAGGATCTGGACTGGTGCGTCCGCGCGCGGCAGGCGGGTTATGCCATCACCTATGCCGCCGATGCCACCGTCGCCCATCCGGCCCGGGCAGACTGGCCGCAACTGCTGCACAAGTGGAAGCGGCTGAATGTCGAGGCATTCAACCTGCAAAAGGGACGGCCGCTGGGCAGGCTGCGCTGGGCGGTCCGTTCATTCGCCCTGCCGCTGTCGATCGCGCCCCATGCGGTGCAGGTGATGCGATCCGGCGCGCTGGCCGATGACGGGGAGCGCCGCCGCGCGATCGCCACGCTGGTCCGGCTGCGGCTCTGGCGATTTGCCGATTCCTGGGCGCTGTTGATGGGGGGCGGGCAGTGAAGATCGCCGTCGTCATCGTTTCCTATCGCAATGTCGAGGATGTGACGCGCTGCGTCGATGCGCTGTCGCGTTCGACCCATTCCGCGTTCGAAGTGGTCATCTGTGAAAATGGCGGGTCTGCTCATGCAGAGCGGATGATCGAGGCGATCCCTGCCGTGCTGCCGGGCGGTCAGCCGGTGCGGGTCATCCATGCCGACAATCCCGGCTTTGCCGGCGGCGTCAATCTGGGCCTGCGGGCCACGCCGGATGCCGATGCATGGTGGGTGCTCAATCCCGATACGGTACCCGAACCGGGCGCGATGGCCGCGCTGGCGGCGGTCCTGACCCAGGGCGATTGCGACGCGGTGGGCGGCATTCTCCATTATGCCGATGGCCGCATCCAGTCGCTGGGCGGTCAATGGCATGGATGGCTTGCCCGGGCGGGGTCGCTGGGGGCAGGGGGGCGGCTGGGCGATTCGATCGACCCTGCGATGATCGCCGGTCAGCAGGATTACCTGATGGGTGCATCGATGCTGGTCAGCCGCAGCTTCCTGACGGTGGTTGGCGAGATGAGGGAGGATTATTTCCTCTATGCCGAAGAGATCGAATGGTTCCTGCGGGCCGGGCGCGCGGGGATCAAGCTGGGCTTTGCGCCCGATGCGCGCGTGCTGCACCATCAGGGGACGACCACCGGCTGGGCCAATGACCTGCGCAACCGGTCCCGGTTGCCCGTGTATCTGGACGAGCGGAACCGCATCCATGTGACGCGCGATCACTTTCCGGCGCGGCTGCCGGTCGTTGCGGTGCTGGCACCGGCGTACATGGTGCTGCGGTTTGCGCGCAAGCGTGCGTGGCGGCAGATCGGGTACGGCCTGCAGGGTTGGTGGGCGGCGATGCGGGGCGAGCGGGGCGCCCCGACCTGGCTGGGCAAATAAGCCGCCGGTTTCAGGCGGACAGCGCCCATTTCCGGTCCAGCGATTCCAGCCAGCGCAGCCGATCGGGCGACCGTTTGCTGTCCCACGGGCCGTCCGGTTCGTCAGCGGCATAGTTTTCGAACAGGCGCGTCGCGGCCGCCGCATCGCCGCCGCCTGCCCGCGCGAGCATCGCCAGTCCCTCATTGCCCAGCGTCTGCACCGCCATCGCCGGATCGGCGCGGAACCCCTTTGCCAGCGCGGTCATCCCGTCCTTCCACAAGGATCGCCGGAACCGGTTGCGGGCATGTTCGACGTGCAGGCGCGCCATCTGTCGCCGGATGATCGGCTGGGCATCGTCGCCTGCGATGGGCGCGAGCATGGCGTACATCTGAAGATGCGAGCGGATCATGGTCGCCACCTGATTGGACATGCCGCCGCCTGCTCGGCGATAGCCGGTCAGATAGGCGGGCACGCAGACAAAGCCATGGCCGCGGGCGATGCGCAGCTGGAACAGATAATCCTCCACCCCCGGATTGCCGCTGTCCCCCAGTGCCGGTTCATAGCCGATTTCCCTGGCGACGTCCGCGCGGACCAGCGGCGTGCTGCCGTTCGAAATGAAGTTCCAGTCGAGATGGCGGTGAAAGACATGACCCTCGACCACGGGTGAGGGCGCACCCGGAAACACCCGGTTGCCGCCGTCGATGCGGCGGAACCAGTTGTAGCACAGCGCCGTCCCGTCCGGCGCGCTCTGCAATGCGGCCAGTTGCAGGGCCAGCTTTTCCGGATGCCACAGGTCGTCAGCGTCCAGCGGGGCGATCCAGTCGCCCTGTGCGGCGGCAAGCGCGGTGTTGCGCGCGCGGGCAACGCCGCCATTGGCCTGGCGGATCAGGCGCACCCGGCCCTCCCGCGCCGCGATCCCGCCCACGATTTCCGCCGTTGCATCGGTGGACCCATCGTCCACCACGATGACGTCAAGATCCCGATGAGACTGCGCAAGTGCCGATGAAATCGTGCTTTCAATCGTTGCCGACGCATTGTAGGCGGGCACAAGCACGGAAATGGTCCGGGGCATGATCACTTTGCTTTTCGGTGACGTCTGCGGGGGTGAGTAGCAGCATCATGGATCGTCGTGGAGTGACAATGTGCGCCTAGCGTTTGTCGCATTGTCCACCCCGATGCTGCGAAGCTCGTGGAGTAGCATTCCCTTTTCGACATGGCGTGAAGTTCTGCGCCGTTATCCCGATGCGGCGCTGATCGATACGCCGCGTCTGGATGCCGTTGCCGAACGCGGCGGGCCGCTGGAGGCATGGGGCATCCCCATCCGCCAAAGTCGGACTATGGCCCGGCTTTCCGCCCGCATCGTCCAGCAACAGCTGGATGCCATCCGGCCCGACGTGATCCTGTCGATCGGCGCGTCGCACAAACTGGCCTATGCCACGGTTGATTGCCCCGTCATTCACGTCACCGACGGCCTGTTTGCGACGATCTGCGCCTATTACAGCAAGTATGAATCGTTTCGCGGCGGCGCGCTGCGTCGCGGGAACGAGGATCACCGCCGCCTGCTGTCCAAAATCGACATGATGCTGTTCGCATCCGACTGGGCAATGCGATCGGCGGCCGACCTGTACGACGTGCCGGAAGAACGGATGCGCGTCGTGCCGTTCGGGGCCAATCTTGACCAGACGCCGCCATTTGAAATCCGACGATCCCAGGGCAGCGTCTCGCTGGTCTTTGTCGGCTATGACTGGCACCGCAAGGGCGGGCCGCTGGCGCTGGCCAGCTATCGCGCGCTGCGTGCACGCGGTGTCGAGGCGACGCTGGACATTATCGGCTGTTCACCATCCGAGGCGCGCGGCATCGACGGCGTGACCGTGCATGGCCGGCTGGACAAATCGAGCCCGGCCGATGCCGCGCGTTTTGCGCAGGTGATGCGCGATGCGGCATTCTTCATCATGCCGACCCGGCAGGAGGCGTTCGGGATCGTGTTCTGCGAGGCGGCGGCCCATGGCCTGCCGGTCATCGCCACCACGACCGGCGGCGTGCCGAGCGTGGTCGATAATGGCGTGACCGGGCATCTGCTGTCGCTGGAGGACGGACCGGACGCCTATGCCGAACGGATCATCGGCACCTGGTCCGACAGCGCGGCCTATCTGGCGATGAGCCGCGCGGCACGCACTGCCTATGAGGAACGGCTGAACTGGCGCGCATGGGGCGATTCGCTGGATCAGGCGATCGACCATGTGCTGGGCCGGTCGCGTTAGGGGATCGGCCGTTCGCTGCTGGTCATGAACCCGCTGATCACCACGCTGGTCCCCGTCGATGTCACGCCGTTCACCGTTGGCCGCGTATTGCTGACCGAACAGCTGACCCGGTGGGCACCATCCGAAAATCCGGTCAGCAGATTGGCGTATAGGAACAGGCCGCTTGCCGGAAATTCCGGATCGAACAGGGTAATCGTCTGCGCCGGGCCGCCGTCGATCGAACAGCTGAGCGCGCCCGTATCGCGGCCCGCGCCATAGACGAAACCGACGCTGGTGCCGGTGAAGTCCAGCGTGAACTGATTGCCGCCCTGACAGGTCAGCGACTGGGCAAAGCGCCAATAGCTGTTGGCCGCCGTCTGGTTGGTGATGGAACAGCCTGTTGCCGCCGCGCGCGTGGCCGGCAGAATCGCGGCCCCGTCCAGCCGGGTCTGCGCGATATAGCTGGTCGTTGCCGGGCCGACCGCAGCGGTTGGCAGATAGCTGATCAGCGAATCGCGGACCGCCGCGAAATAGATGTCCGATCCCGCATCGTTCGGGTGGATGCCGTCGGGCAGATAGCTGAGGATCGATCCGCCGCCGCTGCGCACCCGGTCCCACATGACCGCGCCCGCATCGATGAAATGCACCTGATTGCGCGTGGCGACGTCGCGGAGCTGGCGGATATGGGCCGGGACGGTGTTGGCCAGGCGGCTTGACCCGTCCAGCGCATTGGTGGCGGCGACATAGACGATGATCACCCGCGGATTCGCCCGCCGCAGCTTGGCGATCAGCGCATCGGTATAGCGGACCCGGCCATTCTCATCGAGCAGCAGGTCGTTGACCGCAAATTCGACGAACACCAGGTCTGGCACGAACCCCCGCAGATCCTCTTCCATCCGATAGGCGGCGAATTGCGACGTCGTGTAGGGCAGCGAGAAATTCTGCGACGTGGCGCTGCTATATTGCGAGCGAAGCCAGGTGGCGGTCTGATTGGCCCAGACACGGCTGGTGTCGCTGGTCCCGGCCGTGATCGACGCGCCGATGAATGCCACGCGGATGGATGCGGTATAGGGGAGCGCCGAGGTGGTCGGGGTTGGCGTGACCGTTGGTGTCGGCGTCGGCGCCGATGCGCTGCCCCCGCCCGATCCGCCGCCACATCCGGCGAGACCGGCAGCCACAGCCGCCAGTGCCAGCTTCATACCCGTGTGGCCGGTTCGCCACGCCCCGTATCGACCCATGACCCGAATATGCCCTAGCGCAGCAGGCTGCGCCACCAGTTTTCATTCGCCAGATACCAGGCCAGCGTCTCGGCAAATCCTTCTGCAAAGGTGCGGCGCGGCTCATAGCCAAGTTCGCCCCGGATCTTGGTTTCGTCGATCGCGTAGCGGCGGTCATGCCCCTTGCGATCGGTGACGAAGGTCTTGAGCGTGTCGGTCGGTTCACCCCGCGCGGCGGGGGCATCGGGATAGCGCGCCGCCAGCGTGGGATCGGCGGCAAAGGCGCGGTCGACGGTGCGGCAGATCTCGGCAATTACCTCAAGGTTCGGCAGTTCCTGGCCGCCGCCGACATTATAGGTCTCGCCGATCCGCCCCTGCAGCAGGATGCGTTCGATGCCGTTGCAGTGATCCTCGACGTGCAGCCAGTCGCGCACATTCATGCCGTCGCCATAGATGGGCAGCGACCGGCCATGCAGCGCGTTGAGCAGGAACAGCGGGATCAGCTTTTCCGGAAACTGATAGGGGCCGTAATTGTTCGAACAGTTGCTGGTCGTCGTTTCCAGCCCATAGGTGTGGTGATAGGCGCGGACCAGGTGATCCGACCCCGCCTTTGACGCCGAATAGGGCGAATTGGGCGCATAGGGCGTGGTTTCGGAAAACGCTGCATCGTCCGGGCCGAGCGATCCGTACACCTCGTCCGTCGACACATGATGGAACCGGTGCGGGCGGCCGGTGCCGGTGTCCAGCCACGCCTTGCGCGCGGCCTTCAACAGGCTGTGCGTCCCGATGACGTTGGTGGTCACGAATGCATCGGGGCCGGTGATCGACCGGTCGACATGGCTTTCCGCCGCGAAATGCACGATGGTGCCGATGCCGCGATCGGCCAGCAGACCTTCGACCAGTGCAGTATCGCAAATGTCACCGACCACCAGTTCGACCCCGTCAAGGCCGTCCAGATTGGCGCGATTGCCGGCATAGGTCAGCGCGTCCAGCACGGTGATACCGTCATCGGGGTGATGCTGGCGCCAGTAATGCACGAAATTGGCACCGATAAAGCCGGCCCCGCCGGTGACGAGCAGTTCAGCCATGGTCGCGAAGGTCCTTCAGCATGGATCTCAGATTGACGCGCCAGTGCGGCGCCCGCCAGCCCAGCGCGGCCCAGGTCGCTTCCTTGTCCAGCACGGAAAAGGACGGGCGCCGGGCGGGCGTCGGAAAAGCGGAGGAGGGGATGGGGTGGACCGGCACGGCGCGATCCAGCAATCCGATTGCCAGCGCCTCTTCCTGGATTGCGACGGCAAAATCGTACCAGCTGGCAACGCCGCTGTCGGTGTAATGCAGCGTGCCCGACACCCCTGCACTGGCGAGTTCCCACAGCGCCCGGGCAATGCCGCCGGCATGGCTGGGCGTGCCGATCTGGTCGCAGACGACCTTTACCTCGTCACGCTCGCGCATCAGGCGCAGCATGGTGCGGACGAAATTATGCCCCTGCGCCGCATAAACCCATGCCGTGCGCACGATCAGCGCGTCGGGCGCTCGGCGGGCCGCGATCTCCCCCTCCATCTTCGACCGGCCATAGACGGAGAGAGGCGCATAGGCCGCGTTCACCGGATAGGGGGTGCTCGCCATGCCGTCGAACACGAAATCGGTGGATACATGGACCAGCCGGGCACCAACTGCCCGCGCCGCATCGGCCAGATGGCCCACGGCCTCGCCGTTGATCGCCATGGCCTGCGCCACTTCGCTTTCCGCCCGGTCCACCGCGGTATAGGCGGCGGAGTTCAGGATGAGCTGAGGGCGCTGTGCCGTGACCAGGGCGGCGACGGCCGCGCCGTCACTGACGTCGAGGCTTGCGCGATCGACCGCAATCGCATCGACACCCGCCGGGGTGCTCGCGATCAGGGCGCGCCCAAGCTGGCCACCCGCGCCGGTGATCAGGGCCTTCATGGATAAACGACAGCCTCGGCCAGCGGGCGCCGGTTCCAGCTTTCCATGAACAAGCTGCGGACATCGCCATGAATTCTTGGCTCGACGATATTTACGCCATCGATCCGGGTGGGGATCAGTTCCATTGCCGATCGCGCTCCAGCAATTCGGGCAGATAGGCGCCATGGCCGGACGTGCGCAGCGGCTGTGCAACCCGGCGCAGCTCCTCGTCCAAGATAAAGCCCTTGCGCCAGGCGAGAGTGAATCCCTTGCGCATCAATTCCATCCCTCGATCCTGACGCTGCTCCATCCATCAGCGCCCGATTTCGTCGCCTCGACTAGCCAGCATCAAGTTACAGGTGCAACCGTAATCTCCGCGCGCGTGGGACAGTGGGTCACGGCTCGTCCCGCAATCCACTCGCCTCCGGGTGGCGGCGGGGCGATGCAGGGCGGGGCTAGCGGAAAATTAACGTCTGTCGGGCAGGGTCGCCGCCAATTGACAGACAGGAGTTTCGTTCGTGGGCCTTTCCGCCACCATAAGCGTGCTTGATCGTTCCCCGCGGCGGGATCTCAACGTCGCCGCGACGATGCGGGTGGACCGGCAGCCTGTCGATGTCGAGGTGCTGAACATATCGGCCACGGGGTTCAAGGCCCGCTGCACGGTCGAATTGCGGGCCGACGATACCGTGATGATCGGGGTGGCCGGCATGGGCCGCCGGGTCGCGTCCGTCGTCTGGTCGGAAGCGCCCTTTTATGGCTTTCAATTCGAACAGCCGCTCGATTCGCAGACGCTGGAATCGCTGCGCCAGACGACGAATGTCGTGCCGCTGCCGGTGACGACTGAGCCGAGCGGCGCGGTCGGCCCTGCGGACATGGGTGCCGATTACCGCGCAATGCCCCTTGTCGTCGGCGTGGTGCTGTCGCTTTCCATGGCATTCGGCTTTACCGTCAAGGCGATCTGGGACGGAATGGTCGCGCGAAAGCCGCGCAAATAACCGGCGACCACCCATAGGCCACGGCCTGCCCCATCCAAGGACAGCAATCCCGGCCTGAAGGATTGCGGTGTGCTGCGTTGCAATATAATCCGCCGCCGATGATTTTCGGCACGAACGGCATTGATCCCTGCTGCCCATGGGCGGGCAGGGGACAGGCTGAGGCGGTCCATCCTCACGCTCAAGGAAACGTCGCATGAAGCTGGTGATGATAGGTTCGGGTTATGTGGGGTTGGTGTCCGGGGCGTGTTTTGCGGATTTCGGGCATGACGTGGTGTGCGTGGACAAGGACGCGGGCAAGGTAGAGTTGCTGCGTTC